>JAKAQM010000045.1 GCA_021822565.1 Actinomycetes bacterium
CAGCACCAGATGTGGGCGTCGCAGTACTGGCGCTTCGACTACCCGAACACCTGGGTCAACTCGGGGGGCGCGGGCACGATGGGCTTCGCGGTGCCCGCCGCGATCGGTGCCAAGGTCGGCCGCCCCGAGCGGACGGTGTGGGCGATCGACGGCGACGGCTGCTTCCAGATGACCGCGCAGGAGGTGGTCACCGCGGCTGCGGAGCGCATCCCGATCAAGGTGGCCATCTTGAACAACGCGTACCTGGGCATGGTCAGGCAGTGGCAGGAGATGTTCTACGGTGAGCGGTATTCCGAGGTCTACCTCTCACCCGACCTGCCCGACTACGTGAAGTGGGCGGAAGCGATGGGTGCCGAGGGGTTGCGCGTGGAGACACCCGGGGAGGTGGCGCCGGCGATCGAGAAGGCCAATGCGATCGACGACAGGCCGGTGGTGATCGACTTCCGCACGGACGCCTTCGAGAAGGTCTTCCCGATGGTGCCCGCAGGCGCGTCGAACAGCGACATCGTGGTGCACCCAGAGCACACCGAGCGTGCCGACGCCGAGCGGCTGGCGTGGGAGCGCCTGGAGGCCGAGCGGTTGGCGTGGGAGCGCACGCCGGAGCGGCAGCGGTGAGCCCGGGCGGAGCGGCTGTCGGTTCCGCCGAGGGGGCGGTGGACCGGCACCACATCCTCACCGTGCTCGTCGAGAACAAGGCGGGCGTGCTCGCACGTGTGGCCGGCCTCTTCTCACGTCGCGGCTACAACATCTTCTCGCTCGCCGTCGCGCCGACCGAAGACGACCGCTTCAGCCGCATCACCATCGTCGTCGACGTGGAGTCCGCACCGCTCGAGCAGGTCATCAACCAGCTCGACAAGCTGGTCAACGTCGTGGCGATCTCGGAGCTCGCAGCAGCTGGCGCAGTCCAGCGGGAATTGCTCCTTGCGACCGTGGCCGCGGCACCGGCAGAGCGCTCACAGGTCATCCAGCTGGTCGGGGTCTTCGGCGGCGAGGTGGTGGACGTCGGTGCGGACCGGCTCACCATCATGCTGGCGGGGCCCCCGGACAAGCTGGACGGCTTCGAGGGCCTGCTCGAGACCTACGAGGTGCTCGACCTGCAGCGCACCGGCCGGGTCGCCTTGCGCAAGATCGACGTCCCGCCGCTCTCTCGGACCAGGCTCGTCGCCGTCGGCTCGTCGGAGGCTCGCTGACCGGGCGTCCCGGTCTGTGGGAGGCTCGCTGAGCGGGGTACCGGCGTTCGGGTCGCTCCGGCGTTCGGGTCGCTCCGGCCCCCCCACGGGAGTGGGCGCCCTTGCGGGGGCGGGGGACACGAGAGACTGTGCGCTGGCAACAACGGAACAAGATCGACAACGAGAGCAACGAGAGCAAGGAAAGGAGCGCCGAGCAATGGCGACCTTGTACTACGAGTCCGACGCCGACCCGACGCTGATCCGCGGCCGCAAGGTCGCCGTGCTCGGCTACGGCTCGCAGGGCCACGCCCATGCGCGCAACCTCGCCGACTCGGGCGTCGACGTGCGCGTCGGGCTGCGGGAGGGGTCGTCGAGCCGCCGCAAGGCCGAGGAAGCCGGTCTGCGGGTGACCTCGGTCGCCGATGCCGCGGCCGAGGCCGACGTCGTCATGGTGCTCCTCCCCGACACCGAGCAGAAGGCGGTCTACGACGCCGAGATCGCCCCGCACCTCACTGCCGGCGACTGCCTCATGTTCGCCCACGGCTTCAACATCCGCTTCGGCCAGATCGTCCCACCCGCCGACGTCGACGTGACCATGGTCGCCCCGAAGGGGCCGGGGCACCTCGTCCGGCGCACCTACACGGAGGGTGCCGGTGTCCCCAGCCTCGTGGCGGTGCACCAGGACGCGAGCGGCTCGGCGCATGCGCTGGCGCTGAGCTACGCGCACGCGCTCGGTGCCACGCGCGCCGGGGTCCTCGACACCACCTTCGCCGAGGAGACCGAGACCGACCTCTTCGGCGAGCAGGCGGTCCTCTGCGGCGGGATGACCGCGCTGGTCATGGCCGGGTTCGACACCCTCGTGGAGGCGGGGTACCAGCCGGAGTCCGCCTACTTCGAGTGCCTGCACGAGATGAAGCTGATCGTCGACCTCATGTACGAGCAGGGGATCTCCGGCATGCGCTACTCGATCTCCGACACCGCCGAGTACGGCGACCTCACCCGCGGGCCGCGGGTCATCGACGAGCACGTACGGGCGGAGATGCGCCAGTTGCTGGCCGACATCCGCGACGGCTCGTTCGCCGAGGAGTGGATCGCCGAGAACCGCGCCGGCCGTCCGAACTTCCTGAAGCTGCGCGAGGAGGGCAAGCGCCACCCGATCGAGCAGGTGGGGGCCCAGCTACGGGCGATGATGCCGTTCGTCTCCTCGGGACGCGAGCGGGTGGAGGACGTCTCAGGCGGGTGAGGCGGGGCCGTGCTCGTCCGCGGGCCGTGGAGATGGGCCTCGGGGGCCGGCGCCTCGGGGGCCGGCGCCTCGGGCGCCCAGCACCTCAGGAGGCCAGCGCCCCCACGACATGCGTGATGCACGCGCACAGGGCGGCGACGTCCTCGGAGTCGATCGTCGGGAACATGGCGATGCGCAGCTGGTTCCGGCCGAGCTTCCGGTAGGGCTCGGTGTCGACGACACCGTTGCGCCGCAGCACCTTGGCGATCGCCGCGGCGTCGATCCCCTCTGTGAAGTCGATGGTGCCGACCACATGGCTACGGTCCCTCGGTGTGGCGACGAAGGGCCTCGCGAAGCCGGACTGCTCCGCCCACGTGTAGAGGATCTCGGCCGACCGGTCGCAGCGCCCGGCCGCCCACTCGAGCCCCCCCTGCTCGAGCATCCAGTCGATCTGTGCGGCGAGCAGGTAGAGCGTGGCGAGCGCCGGCGTGTTGGTGGTCTGGTCGAGCCGGGAATTGTCGAGCGCGACCTTCAGGTCGAGGAACGCCGGCACCCAGCGGCCGCTGGCCGCGATCCGCTCGATCCGCTCGATGGCGGCCGGCGAGCAGCACGCGAGCCACAAGCCCCCGTCCGAGCCGAAGCACTTCTGCGGAGCGAAGTAGTACACGTCGAACTCGTCGGGCGCCACGCGCAGGCCACCGGCGGCCGAGGTGGCGTCGACGGCCACGAGCCCCTTGGCGGGACCCTCTGCGCCCGACGGACGGCGGATCTCCATCGAGACGCCGGTCGAGGTCTCGTTGTGGGTGAAGGCGTAGAAGTCCACCGCAGGGTCGGCGACCGCGTGCGGGCGGGTGCCCACGGGCGACTCGTGGACCTGGGGGTCCTTCAGATGGGGTGCCGCCTTGACGCCCGCGGCGAACTTCGCGGAGAACTCGCCGAACGCCAGGTGCTGGCTCTGCGCGTCGATCAGGCCGAAGATGGCGGCGTCCCAGAAGGCGGTCGCTCCTCCGTTGCCGAGGAGCACCTCGTAGCCCTCGGGCAGCGAGAAGAGTGCTCCGAGGCCCTCGCGGACCCGCCCGACGACTGCTCGGACGGGCTGCTGGCGGTGGCTCGTCCCGAGGTAGGTGGTGCCCGTGTCGGCGAGCGCGCGGACATGCTCCGGCCGGACCTTCGATGGGCCCGAGCCGAAACGTCCGTCGGCGGGCAGGAGGGCGGCCGGGATGCTGATCGCTGTCAGGTCAGGGGGGGTCACTATGAGATCATGGCACCATGACCGCCATAGGAACCCGCAGGATCTCCGCGCGTGCTGCCGGGGTGACCCCGTCAGCCACCCTGACCATCGACGCCAAGGCGAAGGCGCTGCAGGCAGCCGGTGAGCGCGTGATCGGGTTCGGGGCCGGCGAGCCGGACTTCCCGACGCCGGCGCATGTGGTCGAGGCGGCGGTCGCCGCATGCCGTGACCCCAGGGCGCACCACTACACGCCGACTCCAGGGTTGCCGGAGCTGCGCGAGGCGATCGCCCGAAAGACGCTTCGAGACTCCGGCTACGAGGTCACCGCGCAACAGGTGATCGTGACCAACGGCGGCAAGCAGGCGGTGGCGAATGCCTTCACCGTGCTCTGTGACCCCGGCGACGAGGTGCTCATCTGCGCACCGTACTGGACGACGTACCCTGAGGCGGTCGCTCTCGCGGGCGGCGTGCCCGTCTTCGTGCTGGCAGGCGCCGACCAAGGCTTCAGGGTCACCGTCGAGCAGCTGGAGGCGGCGACGACGCCCCGGACGAAGGTCCTCCTCTTCGTGTCGCCGTCCAACCCGACCGGCGCGGTGTACCCGAAGGAGGAGATCGAGGAGATCGGGCGCTGGGCAGCGACGCGCGGGCTGTGGGTCGTGACCGACGAGATCTACGAGCACCTCGTCTACGGCGACGCGGTGCACCACTCGATGCCGGTGCTCGTCCCCGAGCTCGCCGACCGCTGCATCGTCGTGAACGGTGTGGCGAAGACCTACGCCATGACCGGGTGGCGCGTGGGCTGGATGATCGGACCGCCGGACGCCGTCGCCGCCGCCTCGAACGTGCAGTCCCACGAGACCTCGAACGTCGCGAACGTCTCGCAGTTCGCCGCGATCGCGGCGGTGACCGGCGACCTCGAGGCGGTCGCGGAGATGCGGCACACCTTCGACCGGCGGCGAAGGACCATGGTCGAGATGCTTCGGGCGATCCCGGGCGTCGTCTGCGAGGAGCCTCAAGGGGCGTTCTACGCCTTCCCGAACGTCGAGGCGCTCTTGGGGCGCGAGATCGGCGGGCGGCGTCCCGAGACCTCGGAGGAGCTCGCCGAGGTGTGCATCGACGTGGCGAAGGTGGCGCTCGTGCCCGGCGAGGCCTTCGGGGCGCCCGGCTACCTGCGGCTCTCCTACGCGGTTGCCGACGAGCCCATGCAAGAAGGGGTGCGTCGCCTCGCGGAGCTCTTCGGCAGCGCCCGGTAGGGCTGGAGCCACTCCCGATGGCCCGTGTCCTGGTCGCCGAGAAGATCGCTGATCGCGGCATCGACCTGCTCGCGGAGGCCGGCCACGACGTCGAGGTGCGCGAGGGCTTGGACCCCGACCAGCTGCTCGACGCCGTCGCGGGGGCCCACGCGCTCGTGGTGCGCTCGGGCACGCAGGTGACCGCGAGCGTGCTCGCGGCGGCGACGGACCTGGTGGTCGTCGGGCGCGCGGGCGTGGGCCTCGACAACGTCGACGTCGAAGCGGCGACCGAGCGCGGCGTGATGGTGGTCAACGCGCCGACGTCGAACATCCTGTCGGTTGCCGAGCAGGCGATGGGTCTGCTCCTGGCCCAGGCGAGGAACATCCCCCAGGCGCACGCTGCGCTCGTCGCAGGGCGCTGGGAGCGCTCGCGCTGGGAGGGCGTGGAGCTCTACGGCAAGGTGCTCGGCATCGTGGGTCTCGGGCGTGCGGGATCGTTGGTCGCCCAGCGTGCGGCTGCGTTCGGGATGCGTCTCGTCGCCTACGACCCCTACGTGTCGGTGGAGCGCGCTCGGGCGATGGGTGCGGAGCTGCGTTCCCTCGCGGAGGTGTTCGCCGAAGCGGACTTCGTGACCATCCACGTGCCCAAGACGCCCGAGACGACGGGGCTCGTCGGCCGAGAGCTCCTGGAAAAGGCGAAGCGCGGCATCAGGATCGTCAACACCTCGCGCGGCGGCATCGTCGACGAGGACGCCCTCTGCGACGCCATACGGTCGGGTGCTGTCGGCGGCGCGGCGCTCGACGTCTTCGCTGCGGAGCCACCGGGCGCATCGCCCCTCTTCGAGCTCGACCGGGTCGTGGTGACGCCCCACCTCGGCGCTTCCACCGAGGAAGCGCAGGACAAGGCAGGTGTCACCATCGCCGAGCAGGTGCTCCTCGCGCTGGCAGGGGACTTCGTGCCCTTCGCGGTGAACCTTGCCGCCTCGGAGGTCTCCGAGACGGTCCGCCCGTTCATGCGGCTCAGCGAGCAGCTCGGACGCTTGTTCGCCTGTCTCCACGAGGGGTTGCCCGATCGGCTGGAGGTGGAGTACCGCGGCGAGATCGCTGAGCACGCCACGGGGATCCTCACGCTCTGCGCGCTCAAGGGTCTCTTCGCACAGGCGGCGGAGGAGCCGGTCTCCTACGTGAACGTGCACCAGGTCGCCGAGCGTCGGGGGCTTGCAGTCGAGGCGATCTCGGCGGCCGCGTCGCCGTTCTACAAGAGCCTCGTCACGTTGCGCTCTGGGAGCCACTCTGTCGGGGGGACCCTCGCCGGCGCGGGAGTGCGTCCCGAGCCGAGGATCGTGGTGCTCGACGACCACACGCTCGAGGTGCCGCCGGCCGAGCACATGCTGGTGGTGCGCAACGACGACCGCGCAGGGATGATCGGCGTGGTGGGAATGGCGCTCGGCCTCGCCGGCATCTCCATCTCGTCCATGGCAGTGGGGCCGAGCGCCGACGGGCACAGCGCGCTCATGGTGCTCTCGACGGCCGGGCCTGTGCCCTCCGAGCTCGTCGAGCACCTCCGTCACAGCGACGGGATCCTCGGCATCCACGCGGTCAGCCTCACGCCGTAGGGGTCTACGCGCCTGGGACGGCGCGGCCGGGAGCTCCACGGGCGCGCGGGCGCGCTCTCCTGTGCAGGCAGATTGGGGTTCCTCGCGGCGAGCTGCGGGGACCTACGGAGGGTCTACCTCGCAGTCCCTGCTCGCCGTCGGCCCGGCCCCCTTGGTGGCCTTCGCGGTTTTGGTCGACCTCACCCCGCCCGCCCGACCTGGCACCCGTGTCTGGCCCGGCAGCTTGGCCCGCCCTGGCACCCGTGTCCGTCCCGGCAGCTTGGCCCGCCGCGCCGTCCTGCCTCCCAGGAGTCCGGCCCTTCGGTCACGCTCGGTCTTCTCTGCGTGGCAGGAATGGCAACGCGACTTCATGTTCGCGTACGAAGTTGGGCCCTGATTGGCGACGGGATCGTCGTGGTCGTACTCGAGGCCGTAACGCCTGGTGCAGTCGATGCACTCTCTTCCACTGAACGCAGGGACTGGCCCCACGTCGAGTGCCGTGCGAAGGTGCGCTGTGAGCTTTCGCCCAGGGTGAAGGACCCTTTGAACGTCTTTTCCGTCGTGGAGGACGACCTTCACGAATGCGTCTTCCGCGAGCTCCTTTGCAAGGCCGACAGGGATTGGGCCGCCGCCGATCAGGTGACAAGGCTCACTCTCGTGAGCGTGGCCCCGTCTCCACGCGTACAGGTCGCACACGATGACGAGGTCGGTCGCTCCCTTTGGGAACGACCCATCGGGGATCGAGAGCTCCACAAGGGCGTCTGCTGCGTTGGCCTCGAACCGTTCGTCGACCCCCCGGCGCTTCGCATCTCGATGGAGACGCGCAGCCCGCCGCTCGATCCGGTTGACGAACGGAATCCCGGTCTCGGGGGGAAGGGCGCCTTCGAAGCAGATCATCCCGAGGCCGTCGCGCCAGTGGCGGAAGCGGCGTGCGGCGACCTGCCGGCGATGGAGGTCGTCGACAGGGGTGCCGTTCAGCCGGCGCTCCCTGACCTCGTCGCGTACCCTGGTGAGGTCACCCTGCCGAGCGAGCTCCAAGAGATCGTGCTCGGACCCTTCGAGCTCGGACTGCGCCTTGGTGATCTCCTGCGCCTGCAGGACGGAGACGGCCCCCGACAGGAGCGCATCCTTGGTCTCCGGGTGGGCGTCGAGAGACCGAGCGAGTTGCAGCGCCTGGCGAGCCTGCGAGCTCGTCGTCCCCCCTTGGCGAGCCATCCAGGCCACCGGGTCCGCAAAGCCTGCCTCCTTGTGCGCGCCGTCCTCGACGGCGCGGGCACCTGCGACCAGGCGAGCCGCTGCACAGGCCTTCTCGGTCACCGAGAGCTCGTCCGCGACGTGAGCGCAGTCCACGCCGCGGAGAAGCCCAGGTTCAAAGGCCGCGAGCTCCGCACGAAGCGCCTTCGCCGCTTCAAGGACCCGCGCACCGTTGGCGGTTCCGTCGCTCGCCATCACCATGGATCACACCATCGCACGAGGGTGTGACTCAATGACAGGAGGGCGGGGCGCGGAGCCGAGCGGAGGGCCCAGCGGCGGTTCGCGTCGAGCCGCCGCCTGGGCAGTATCAGCGGCTCGCCGGGGACGGTGCCTTCTGCTGGCTTGCCGTGGGAGCGCGCTCCGGTGGTGGCTTGCGAATGATGGGCGGCCAGTGGTCAGGGGTGCCGCGCTGGTGCCGACCGAGCTCTCCCGGCGTGGTCCGGCACCGGTAGAGCTCGATGCCAATCACGACGATGAGCACGAAGAGGAGGAGCTTCTTCACCCCACGGACACTACCCAGCCCCACGGACACTACCCAGCCCCACGGACACTACCCAGCCCCACGGACACTACCCAGCCCCACGGACACTACCCAGCCCCTGCGGACACCACCCAGCCCCACGGACACTACCCAGCCCCACGGACACTACCCAGCCCGCACGGGGGCCGCCCTTGACAGCTGCCCGCGATGCTGGGACCATCTGCCTGTGCATGTGCTCGCGGAGCTGCTGCTGACCTAGGGGCGGGCGCCACATCGCGCTCGCTCGCACCTCCTGCGCCCTCGGGCCGGGAGGTTTTTTGGTTAATCGGTGACCACCACCGAAAGCCGCCGGACGGCCGGAAACGTGCCGAGCACCAGAGCACCCAGAAGACGAAGACCAGCATCCGAGCACCGGAGTTCCACAGACACCGAGCAGAGCGAACAGTAGGGAGAAGACGGAGATGGTGACACCAACGACGGAGGAAAGAACCGAGCAGGCCGGCCAGGCCGAGCAGGCCGGCCACGCCGCGAAGGCCAGCCACGCCGGCCACGCCGAGCAGGCCAGCCACGCCGAGCAGGCCGAGCAGGCTGGGACGACCCCCGACCAGGTGCCTCAGAAACCCAGGATGCCCTACCACCACTACGGATCCGCCGTCCCGCTGGTGCTCCCCGACCGGACCTGGCCCAACCGCAGGGCGACGGCGGCGCCTCGCTGGGTGAGCGTCGACCTGCGCGACGGCAACCAGGCCCTCGTCGACCCGATGGACGCGGAAAGGAAGCTGGCACTTTTCAAGACGCTCGTCGAAGTGGGCTTCAAGGAGATCGAGGTCGGGTTCCCCTCTGCGTCCCAGACCGATTTCGAGTTCCAGCGAATGATCATCGAAGAAGGGTTGATCCCCGACGACGTGGAGATCCAAGTGCTGGTGCAGTGCAGGGACGAGCTGATCGAGCGCACGTTCGCGTCGCTCGAAGGTGCGCGGCGTGCGGTGGTGCACTTCTACAACTCGACCTCCACGCTCCAGCGCCGGGTCGTCTTCAAGCAGGACCGCGCCGGCATCGTCGACATCGCGCTGCACGCGGCGCGCCTCTGCCGGAAGCTCGAGGGCACGATCCCGGGTACGGAGATCCGCTACGAGTACTCGCCAGAGAGCTTCACCGGCACCGAGCCGGAGTTCGCGGTGGAGATCTGCGAGGCCGTCTTGGACGTCATCGAGCCGACTCCGGAGCGCCCCATGATCGTGAACCTCCCGGCGACGGTCGAGATGTACGGCCCCCACGTCTACGCGGACGTGATCGAGTGGTTCGGCCGGACCATCCGCAACCGCGACAGTCTCGTGCTGAGCGTCCATCCGCACAACGACCGCGGCACCGCCGTCGCTGCTGCCGAGCTCGCCGTTCTCGCTGGCGCCGAACGCGTCGAGGGGACCCTGTTCGGCAACGGCGAGAGGACCGGCAACGTCGACATCGTCACGCTGGCGATGAACCTCTTCTCCCAAGGCGTGGACCCCGGGCTCGACTTCTCCGACATCGACAAGGTGCGTCGGGTCGCCGAGCACGCGACCCGGATGCCGGTGCACCCGCGCCACCCCTATGCGGGCGATCTCGTCTACACCGCATTCTCCGGATCTCACCAGGATGCGATCAAGAAAGGCATGGCGGCGATCGGCGATCGCTACGACCTGTGGGAGGTTCCCTACCTGCCGATCGATCCGAAGCACACGGGCCGAACGTACGAGGCGATCATCCGGGTGAACAGCCAGTCCGGGAAGGGCGGCGTCGCGTACCTCATGGACACCGAGCACGGGCTCGACCTCCCGCGCCGCCTCCAGGTGGAGTTCTCTCGCACGGTGCAGGCGGTGACCGAGGCGACCGGCACCGAGATCCGTCCCGCCGAGCTGTGGGAAGTCTTCACGGGCACGTACCTCCCGGACGACGCGGGCATACGGCTTGTCGGCAACGAGGTCACCACCGGTAGCGGCCGCACCACGGTCGTGGCGCAGCTGCTCGTCGACGGTGCCCACCGCACCGTGCAAGGTGTCGGGAACGGCCCGATCGACGCGCTCGTCGCGGGGTTGCGATCCGAGCTCGGCATCGCGTTCGAGGTGCGCGACTACAGCGAGCACGCACTGACCTCGGGGAGCGGGGCCTCAGCGGTCGCCTACGTCGAGGCGGAGGGACCCGGCGGAGAGAGGTGGTGGGGCGTGGGGATGGACACGTCGATCCTCGACGCGTCGCTCGCGGCGGTCGTCAGCGCGGCGAACCGGGCACCGCAGACTGCGAGGGAGGCGAACCGGGCACCGCAGACGGCGAGGGAGGCGAGGGAGGCGTAGCCGACGACGGCAGCCACGACGGCCGCTGTGACTCGAACGCGGCGATGTCGTCCTCGTGACGGAGCGTGAGCCCGATGTCGTCCCACCCGTGCAGCAGACGCTGGCGCGTGAACTCGTCGAGCGTGAACGACGCGTGGATGTCGCCGCACTCCACGGTGCCACGCTCGACGTCCACCGAGATGAGCAACGACGGGTCCGCCGAGACCGCGTCGAGGATGGCCCGGTCGACCTCCGGGGGGACCTGCACCGGCACCAGGCCCTGCTTGGTGCAGTTGTTCCGGAAGATGTCGCCGAAGCTCGAGGCGATGACCGCCTCGAAGCCGTAGTCCATGAGCGCCCACACCGCGTGCTCGCGCGACGACCCCGTTCCGAAATTGGCGGCGGCGACGAGCACGGTGGCGCCGGCGTAGGCAGGGTCGTTCAACACGAAACCGCGTTCGTCGCGCCACTCGGCGAACAGGCCCTTGCCGAAGCCCGTCCGCTCCACCCGCTTCAGCCAGTCCGACGGGATGATCTGGTCGGTGTCCACGTCGGAGCGGTCGAGGGGGACTGCCCGGCCGGTGATCACCGTGACGGGCTTCATCGCGTCGCGTGCTCCTCGAGATCGGCTGGGGCTGCGAAGTGCCCCGCCACGGCGGTGGCAGCGGCGACCGCGGGGGAGACGAGGTGCGTCCTCCCGCCACGGCCTTGCCGGCCTTCGAAATTCCGGTTGGAGGTGGACGCGCAACGCTCGCCCGGGGCGAGCTTGTCCGGGTTCATGCCGAGGCACATCGAGCATCCTGGCTGGCGCCACTCGAACCCCGCCGCGAGGAAGACCTTGTCTAGACCCTCCTTCTCGGCTTGCGCCTTCACACGGTGGGACCCGGGGACCACGAGTGCGCGGATGCGATCGTGCACCCGATGGCCGTCGAGCACCGCAGCCGCCGCCCGGAGGTCCTCGATGCGCGAGTTCGTGCACGAACCGATGAACACGGTGTCGACCGCAATGTCGCGGAGCGGCGTGCGAGGCGCAAGCCCCATATAGGCGAGCGCCCGAGCGGCCGCATCACGGGCCGCGGCATCGGCGAGCTCGTCGGGATCGGGTACGGCACCGTCGATGGTGGCCACCTGCGCAGGGTTCGTGCCCCAGGTGACGTACGGCGAGAGCGCCGTCGCGTCGATGTGGACCTCTTTCGCGAAGGAGGCGCCGACGTCGGTGGGGAGCGAGCGCCACCACTCGAGCGCTTCCTCCCACGCACGTCCCTTCGGGGCGTACGGGCGGCCTTCCACGTAGGCGAAGGTGGTGTCGTCGGGCGCCACCATGCCGGCGCGCGCCCCGGCCTCGATGGTCATGTTGCACAGCGTCATGCGGCCCTCCATCGAGAGCGCCTCGACCGCCTCACCCCGGTACTCCACGACGTGTCCGAACCCGCCACCGGTGCCGATGCGGCCGATCGTCGCGAGCGCCAGGTCCTTCGCCGTCACCCCATGGGGCGCCCGTCCCTCGAACGTGATCGCCATCGGGGACGGCCGCACCTGGGGAAGCGTCTGGGTGGCGAGCACGTGCTCTACCTCGCTGGTGCCGATCCCGAAGGCGAGCGCACCCAGCGCTCCGTGGGTGGAGGTGTGGCTGTCGCCGCAGACCACGGTCATCCCGGGCTGCGTGATGCCGAGCTCGGGGCCGATCACGTGGACGATCCCTTGGTCGGGGTCGCCCATCGGGAAGCACCGGATCCCGAATTCGGCGCAGTTGGCGTCGAGGACCTCGAGCTGTCGTGCCGAGACGGGGTCTGTCACGGTGTCCCCGGTGGTCGGGACGTTGTGGTCGGCGGTCGCCAGGGTGAGGTCCGGTCTGCGGACCGGCCGCCCGGACAAGCGGAGCCCGTCGAAGGCCTGAGGCGAGGTCACCTCGTGGACGAGGTGGAGGTCGATGTAGAGGAGGTCCGGCTCGTCGCCCCCCGTGCGGACGACGTGCGCGTCCCACACCTTCTCGAACAGCGTGCGGCCGGCGGAGGCGTGGGCTGCGGCACCCTGACCCGCGGCACCCTTTCCGCCGGTGCCCTGTGTCGCTGTCGGCGCGGTCAAGCTCCCACCCTCACGATCTCGACGGTGAGCCTTCCGCCCGGTGCGTCGTACTCGACCTTGTCCCCGGGGGTCTTGCCGATGAGCGCCTGTCCAAGAGGCGCGCTCGGGGAGACCACGGGCATGTCTCCGTGCCGCTCCTCGATGGAGCCGACGAAGAAGTCCTGGGTGTCCTCCTCGCCCTCGTAGCGGAGCGTGACCACCGTTCCTTGCGCGACCGTCCCGTCGGCCGCCGCGCCGGCTTCCATGATCTTGGCGTTCTTCAGGAGCGCCTGGAGCTGGCGGATCCGCGACTCCATCTTGCCCTGACTGTCCTTGGCAGCGTGGTAGTCGCCGTTCTCCGAGAGGTCGCCGAGCGCGCGAGCCGACTCGATCGCCTTCGCGATCTCCACCCGCCCACGCGTGGTCAAGTCCTCGAGCTCGGCCTGCAGCCGCTCGTAGGTCTCCGGCGTGAGGCGCGCCGGCGCGGTGCCGGAAGCGTCGGTCATGACCCAACCTTACCGCCCGCCCCGGGGGGCCTCGTGCGCGAGACTGGCCGGAGGGACGAGCCGGAGCGACGAGGGGGAAGCTCGATGGCCTACCCGGGGACGAAGGACGTGGACCGGCATGCCGCGCGGCGGCTCGGTTGCGTCGGCGCGGCGGGGATGGCGGTGCTCGGCTTGCTCGGAGGCGCGCTGCTCGCCTGGCCGTCCGCGGGCGGAGCGGTGCCACGCGTGCTGTCGGGGTCGGGCGCGGCGACGGTAGGGATGCTGGCAGGCGGACCCGTCGACGCCACGCGGTACGGCGGCGAAGTCGCGGGGCGCCCCGTGATGCAGCAGGTCTGGCGAGCGACGCTCACAGATGGGCCGAGCGGTGAGATCGCGCTCTCCTCGCCCGACCTCGCCACATTGACAGGCGGTCCCTCGGTCGTCTTCGGTGACCGTTCCGGGCGCGTCTACGCGCTCCATCTGGCGACCGGGACCGCAGTCGCGGGCTGGCCCAAGGACGTCGGCGCCCCCGTGACATCCACCCCGTCGGTCGTGCAGGAACCGGGGACAGCCCACGACACGGTGCTCGTGGGCACCGGCGACGCCGGCGTTCCCTGCGCTGGCGGGTACGAGTGGCTGCTGCCGAGCGGTGCCGCCGCGCTCGTGCGCGGGCCGAACCCGTCCACCGACCCGGCGTGCGCTGCCGACGGGGTCGAGGCGTCGATGGCGGTCGGGACACTCGGAGGGGTCACCGGGACGGTCGCAGGCACGCTCGGCCAGGAGACCTACGCCATGAACGTGACGACCCGGGCGGTGCTGCCCGGGTTTCCCTGGTTCCAGGCCGACTCGAACTTCGCCACGCCCGCGATCGCCGACGTGGAGGGCGACGGAGCCAACCAGATCATCGAGGGGGGTGCGTCGACCGCCGGCCAGGCTTACGGGAGGCAGTACACGAACGGCGGCCACATCCGGATCCTGAGCGCCTCGGGGAACCTGCTCTGCGTCGACACAACCGATGAGTCCGTCAACTCCTCGCCGGCGGTCGGGCAGTTCCTCGCCGGGAGAGCCACCGGCATCGTGGCGGGGACGGGACCGACATATCCGACAGCGTCGCAGCACGACCAGGTGATCGCGGTCGACGCAGGCTGCCACCAGGTCTGGGCGCGCACGCTCGCGGGCACAACCGGCTACGAGAGCCCCGCGCTGGCCGACGTGCTCGGCAACGGGCAGCTCCAGGTCGTCGTGACCACACACTCCGGCGGCGTCTACGTGCTCGACGGGGCGAACGGTGCGACGCTCTGGCACGCCCAGCTCGCGCACGACATCTTCGGCTCGCCGGTCACCGCGGCGCTCGGCACAGGGCACCAGGACGTCGTCGTCGCCACGATCAACGGGTTCGATCTGCTCACAGGCACCGACGGGGCGGTGCTCGACGCGACAGTCCTCGTCACAACGGGGTTCCAGAACGCGCCGCTCGTGACGAGAGACCCCAACGGGACGATCGGCATCACGGTGGCGGGCTACCAGCCCGGCGACAGCGTCGTGGCGCATTACGAGATCGCCACATCGGACGGTGCGAGCGTCGACAGCCCGGGCACCTGGCCCCAGTTCCACCACGACCCGCAGCTCACCGGGAACGCAGACGCGCCGATCGTGACGCCGGTCGCGCCGTTCTCCACATACACGAGGATCGCGGGGAGCACACCGGACGCGACCGCAGCGGCTGAGCTGGAGCACCAGTTCGACGCTTCCGCCGGGCACTGCCCGGGCACCACCGCCTCCACACGCCCGGTCGTCCTCGCCACGGACGAGACGTACCCCGACGCCCTCGCCAGTGCGCCGTTGGCGCGCAGCCTCGGCGCCGGGACCCTGCTCACTCCGCCCACCGGGCTCTCGGTCCCCGCGGCGGCTGCCATCTCGGAGGAGGGGATCACGCACGTCGTCGTCGTGGGCGGGCCGCTCGCCGTGAGCACATCGGTCGTCGCGTCGCTCGAGGCGACGCCGGCCACGGCGTGCGGAGGAGGAGAGGGGAGCGGGAGCCGCATCACCGTCACGCGCATCGCCGGCGCGACGGCGTACGGAACGGCCGCGGACCTCGCTCAGGCAGCGGCAGCCGGCGGCGTCGGCAGCCTCGACCTCTCGGGCGCGTACCAGGGCACCAACGCCACAGGGGGCGACGGCCGCTTCAACAGCACCTCTGGGAGCGCGTCGGTCGCCCCCGTCTCTTCCGGCGCGCTCAGTACCGCGGTGCTGGCGACCGGCACCGGGTTCCAGGACGCCGAAGCGGCCAGCACCCTCGCCTACGCAGACCGCCTCCCCATCCTCCTCACCACGCCGACCTCCCTCTCCCCGCAGGCGGCCGACGAGATCTCCTCGCTCGGGATTGCCCAGGTCGTGGTCATGGGCGGGCCGCTCGCGGTCTCCGACGCCGTCGTGGAAGCGCTCCAAGGCATGGGCGTCTCGGTGCTGCGGGTCGCGGGCCACGACGCCACGGGCACGGCCGCGCAGCTCGCCCGGCTCGAGACGTCCTCGACGCCGACAGGGGCGGGGTGGCGAGGGACCGGCGGCCTCACGGTGGCCCAGGGGCAGTACTTCGGCGACGGCGTCGCCGGGGCGGTGGTGGCCGCGGACGGGCCCTCGTCGGGCGCTCCCGAGCCGCTCGTGCTCACGGAGAGCCCTGCGACGGTCGGCGCGCCGCTTGCCGCCTTCCTGCACATGGCGGGCACGACAGGGCTCGGCGGCACTGCCGTGACGCACCTCACGGTCCTCGGCGGAGCGCTCGCGCTCCCCGCACAGACCGTGGACGAGATGGGCGCCGACCTGTGACCTTCATCTGCGACCTTGGTGGCTTCTGCGACCTTGGTGGTGGAGCCGGGCGCTCCCGACGCCGGTTGACGCCGGCTCGCTGCCTACGGGAGACTGAGCGGTGATGTCCGTCGCATTCCCGCTCCAGGTAGCCATCGGCTAGGCGCGCTCGAGCTGCCCTGCGCGCCGTCGGCCGTCCACCTGGTGGGCGGTCGTTGCGTGTCGGGGGACCTCGCCGGCGACCGAGTGCATCGGATCCCGACCGCCGGCGACCGACCGCCATACCCGACCTTCGGAGCCGACCAGCAAAGTCTGAGATCCTGATGACCATGCAGACCGCCCCATCCCGACCGACCGACGCCTCCGCTACGCAGCCAGGGGCCCAGCACGCCGACGCCTCCCCACCCCCGCGCGCCGCGCACCGCGTGGCGGTCATCGGCGGGGACGGCATCGGGCCCGAGGTGGTCGCCGAAGCGCTCAAGGTCGTGAGGGCTGCGGGCGTGGAGCTCGAGACCACCGAGTACGACCTCGGCGCCAGCCGGTATCGGAGGACGGGAGAGACCCTTCCGGACTCGGTCCTCGAGGAGCTCCGAGGGTACGACGCGATCCTGCTCGGCGCGGTAGGGCCCGCCGTGGGGGACACCACGGTCGCCTCGGGCGTGCTCGAGCGGGGTCTCCTGCTGCGCCTGCGCTTCGAGCTCGATCTCTATGTGAACCTCCGTCCGTTCCGCGCGGTGCCGGGCTCGGTCGCTTCGGGCGCCGCCGACGGGGCCACGGTCGACTTCGTGGTGGTCCGAGAGAACACCGAGGGCGCGTACGCCGGCGAGGGCGGGTTCCTCCGCAAGGGGACGCCCGACGAGGTGGCGACCCAGGGCTCCGTCAACACGCGCATGGGGGTCGAGAGGATCGTGCGGTTCGCGTTCGAGCTCGCCGAGCGGAGGGACACCCCGCAGGTGACCCTCGCGCACAAGACGAACGTGCTCAACTTCGCGGGCGACCTGTGGAAGCGCACGTTCGACGCCGTTGCGGCCGAGCACCCCGGGGTTGCGACGGCCTACCAGCACGTGGACGCCGCGTGCATCCACATGGTCGAGCACCCCGACAGCTACGACGTCATCGTCACCGACAACCTCTTCGGGGACATCATCACCGATCTGGCCGGCGCGCTCTGCGGGGGCATCGGCTTCGCGGCCTCCGCCAACCTCCATCCCGGTTCGGTGTCCATGTTCGAGCCGGTCCACGGCGCCGCGCACGACATCGCAGGCACGGGCCGTGCGAACCCCACGGCCGCGATCGCCTCGGCAGCGCTCATGCTCGAGCACCTCGGTGAGACGGAAGCCGCCCGGCGGGTCCACGAGGCCGTGCAGAGCTTCGTGGAGGCCGCCGCGCCGTCGCAGGGTGAAGGGACGCCCGGCAGCCATGCTTCCTTCCCTTCGACCACCGCCGCCATCGGCGACGCGATCGCAGAAAGGCTCTGACGTGCCGATCACCCCCACGAAGAAGATCTGGATGGACGGCGAGCTCGTCGACTGGGCGGACGCCAGGATCCACGTGCTCTCGCACACGCTGCACTACGGCTCTGGGGTCTTCGAAGGCATCCGCGCCTACCCGACCTCGCAGGGGGTCGCCGTCTTCCGTCTCGCCGACCACATCCGCAGGCTCCTCGCGTCGGCGCGCATCATGATGATCGACGTCCCGTTCAGCGCCGACGAGCTCGTCGACGCGACGGTGGAGGTCGTGCGCGTCAACGACGTGCACGACGGCTGCTACATCCGTCCGCTGGTCTATCTCGGCTACGGAGAGATGGGCCTGAACCCGCTTTTCTCGCCGGTCAACGTCTCGATCGCCACGTGGCCCTGGGGCACGTACCTCGGCGAGGAGGCGCTCGAGCGGGGCGTGTCGGTCAAGATCAGCTCCTGGCGCCGGCACGATCCCAACGCGGTCCCGACCGCGGCGAAGGGCGTCGGCATGTACGTGAACTCCTCGCTCGCCAAGGTCGAGGCCTTGAAGGCCGGCTACGACGAGGCCGTGCTGCTCACCCCGGACGGACGGGTGAGCGAGTGCACCGGGGAGAACATCTTCATCGTGCGCGGTGGCGTGCTCGTCACGCCGCCCACGTCCGACGCGGGAGCGCTCGACGGGATCACCCAGGACACCGTCGAGGTCCTCGCCCGCGACATGGGGATCGAGGTCCGCCACGAGGCGCTCGTCCGCACCGACCTCTACCTGGCGGACGAGGCGTTCCTCACCGGGACGGCCGCGGAGCTGACCCCCATCCGCGCCGTGGACGACCGCGTCGTGGGCTCTGGTGCCGCGGGGCCCATCACCGCCGAGCTCCAGCGGGCCTACTTCTCCACGGTGCGCGGCCAGCTCGAGCAGTACAAGGACTGGCTCCACCTCGTGGACGGAGGCTCGGGGCGGTAACGTCGGGGGGTCATGACTCAGCCGAGCTTCGTCCCCATCTCCGAAGCCGACCAGGTGCGGCCGGCGCTCCGCTTGGAGGAGCCGCGCCGGTGGGTGCCGTACCGACCGGCGGAGCTGCGCTTCCCGGTCCGCACCGGCGGGAGGAACCACGGGCACCCCGGCCCGGACCAGGGGTACGCGCTGACGCTGGCCCACCGGTTCGCCGACCGGCTGCGGCTCCGGCCTGGGGAGTCGGAAGAGGACGCGGTCGTGGGCGTTGCGCTCATCGCGGCCCGCCGCGGAGCGCTTTTCGGGCATGCGCCGACCGTGTACGACGTCGAGGCCGCACTGGCGCTGTGGGGCCTCCTCGACGAGGACCCGCCCCAGGGGCTCCTCGAGGCTCGCCGTCTGGCGTTCTCCTCCGTCGCGCACCAGTACCCCGTGCAACGCGCCATCGTCGACCGGGTTCCCGAGGACGCCCTCCGCCTCACGGCGTCGGAGATCGCCTCTCGGCGAGAGGAGTGGGAGGCCCTCGTCGGCGCCTGAGCGCTGAGCGAGCCCTCCGAGCCGACGTTCCGTAGGATCGGGTCATGACCTTCGTGCTCACCGATGTCCAACGCGAGTTCCGCGACACGATGCGCAGGTTCTGCGAGGAGCGCATCGCGCCGAACGCCGCCGAGGCCGATCGCACGGCGACGTTTCCGTGGAAGTCCTTCGACGCGTGCCGCGAGCTGGAGCTCCCTTCACTCGGGATCCCCGCCGAGTACGGGGGGGCGGGCGCCGACACGGTGACCCAGGCCATCATGGCCGAAGAGCTGGGGAGGGTCTGCGCGTCGACCTCGGTGACGTTGCTCATCTCCAAGCTCGGCATGCTCCCGGTGATCAACTGGGGATCGGAGGAGCTCAAGCGCAAGTACCTGCCCCGGGTCGCCTCCGGCGAGGCGCAGGCGAGCTACTGCCTCTCGGAAGCCGACGCAGGCAGCGACGTCGCCGCCATGTCCGCACGTGCCGTCAGAGACGGGGACAGCTACGTCATCACGGGCAGCAAGTACTGGATCACGAACGCCGGCATCTCGGACACCTACACGGTCTTCGCCAAGACCGACCCTGACGCCGGTCACCGGGGGATCTCCTGCTTCGTCGTGGAGGCGGGCTGGGGGGTGAAGGTCGCCAAGCTCGAGGACAAGCTCGGCCTGCGGGGCAGCCCGACCGGCGAGGTGGTCCTGGACGAGGTGCGCGTCCCGGCCGAGAACCTCGTCGGGGAGGAGGGCCGGGGCTTCCAGATCGCCATGCACACCATGGACCGGAGCCGCCCCACGATCGGGGCGCAGGCGGTCGGGATCGCCCAGGGCGCCATCGACCACGCGGCCGCCTACATGAAGCAGCGCCACGCCTTCGGCGCGCCGATCGCCGACCTCCAGGCGCTCCGCTTCATGATCGCCGACATGGCCATGCAGACCGAAGCCGCGCGCACCCTCGTCTACCGCGCCTGCTCGCTCGTCGACCACGACCCGGGCGGGGAGCTCAGCGCGGTGGGCGCGATGGCCAAGTGCTTCGCCTCGGACACCGCCATGTCGGTGACCACGGACGCGGTCCAGCTGCTCGGCGGCTACGGCTACACCAAGGACTTCCCGCTCGAGCGCTTCATGCGCGATGCCAAGATCACCCAGATCTACGAGGGGACCAACCAGATCCAGCGGGTGGTGATCGCCAAGAAGATCCTGGGCTGACTGACGTTTTGCTCACGTTACCAGGTCGAATGTCGCTCGGGACCGTGGCAGCGACGAGCCGTAGGGATGGCGACCGAGCCCGGCGTGGGCCTCAGTAAGCGCCATTTCTGGGTCCTTTCCTGGGTCGGCCAGTTCCAGTGATCACTGCACGGTGGCGGCAGCGTACAACGCCGCCGGGCTCTGGTAGCCGAGACTGCGCCGGCGCTGTCCGTTGATGATCGAGGCGACGTGGTCTGCGTGGGCTGGTGCCA
>JAKAQM010000181.1 GCA_021822565.1 Actinomycetes bacterium
CGGAACGTCGGGCAGGAAGAGAGGCACAGGCCGCACTGCACGCACCGGCTGAGCTCGCTCGCGTCGAGCCCGAGGGTGGTCACCGCTCCCTCACGGGGCGACAAGGGTGCCTCACGGAACGAGAAGGGCGACGTGACGCCCGGGATTGAGCCGTCCGCCGGGGTCGAACGCGTGCTTGACGCGCTCGGCGAGCGCACGGAGCGCAGGAGCCTGCGGGCGCGGGGGCGGAGCGTGTGACGCGAAGACCGTCCCGACCCCGACCGACGCGACGTAGGCACCCAGCGCAGCGCCATCCAGGTGCCGCAGCTCGCAAGGGCGCAACGACCACCGGTGGGGCGGGAGCACCGGTCCATCCTCGCACTCCGTCCAGCCATCCCCGCCGACGGGGACCCCACGCAGCGCGCGCCGCTCGGCCTCGACGTCGGCCGCGTGGCCCTCGAGGTGCACCCAGGTGGTGGCACCGTCGAAGAGCACCGCGGACGGGCGGAACGCCACGTCGAGGACGGCGAACGGATCGGCGCCCTCCGCGCGCAACCAGCGTGAGACCGGGGGCACGGGGTTGGTCCGCAGGATCACCTCTCCGATGAGCCCGAGCGTGCCGAGGGAGCCCACGAAGAGCCGGCACAGGTCGTAGCCGGTCACGTTCTTGACCGTCGGGCCGCCGCCGGTCACCACTGCGCCCTCCGCGGAGATGTAGCGAACCTGGAGCAAGGCGTCGCGCACCCGGCCTCGCCCGAGGGCGCACATGTCGTTCTCCCCCACGGCGAGCGCCCCGCCGACGGTGCCGCCGCGTCGCGGGAGCGCCGTTCGCTGGCCGGCGGCACCGAGCTCGCGGTGCAGCTCGTCCACGGACGTCCCCGCCAGGACGCGCACGGTCATCTCCTCGGGCCGGTGCTCGACGATCCCTTCTGGGGCTCGCAGGAGGCGAGTCCCGGGCGCGGGCTGCCCTCCCGTGCTCCAGCGCGTGCGTGCTCCCTCCACGGCCACCGGTCCGCTGGCGCCCACCTCGGCGGCGAAGGCCTCGAGCGCGTCGTCCGCCATCCTCATCCCCAGAGGCCTGCAGCGGCACGTTCGAGTGCCTGGATGTCGGCGCAGCTGTGGCCGCTCGGAAGGACCTTTCCCGGGTTTGCCCGGCAGGCGGGGTCGAAGGCACGCCGCAGCCGGCCCTGGTGGTCGAGGTCCACGTCGCTGAACTGCAGCGGCATGTAGTCGCGCTTCTCGACCCCGACCCCGTGCTCGCCGGAGAGCACGCCCCCCGCAGCGAGGGAGACCTCGACGATCTCGCGACCTGCCGCGTGCACGCGCTCGATGGCCCCCTGCTCACGCGAGTCGAAGAGGAGCAGCGGGTGGAGGTTCCCGTCTCCGGCGTGGAAGACGTTCACGACCATCAGGCCGTGGCGCTCGGCGATCTCGTAGACGGACTGGAGCACCCCGGGGAGCGCGGCGCGCGGGACCACCGTGTCCTGCAGGTAGTAGGAGGGGGCGATCTGGGCGACGGCACCGAAGGCGGTCTTGCGGCCCTTCCACAAAAGCGCACGCTCTTCCTCGGTCGCCGCGACGCGCACGGTCGTCGCACCGTTCGCCCGGCCGATCTCCACGACGCGCTCGGCGTCGACCGCGGTCCCTTCCCCGAGCCCGTCGACCTCGACGAGGAGGACGGCGCCGGCATCCAAGGGGTAGCCGGCGTGCACGAAGTGCTCCACTGCGGCGGTGATGCGCCGGTCCATCACTTCCATGGCCGCGGGGACGACGCCCGCCGCGATGACCCTGCCGACCGTCGTCGCGGCGTCCCCGATCGTGTCGAAGCCGAGCAGGAGCGTCCGCACGCGAGGAGGGTTCTTCGTGATACGCACGGCGATGCGCGTCGCGATGCCGAGCGTGCCCTCGCCCCCGATGAACGCCCCGCGCAGGTCGTAGGCGGGGGGCTCGGCGTCGAGACCGCCCAGGCGGACGAGCTCGCCGTCGGGGAGGACGACGTCGAGTGCCAGCACGTGCTGGCCGGTGACGCCGTACGCCAGGCAGTGGGGCCCACCGGAGTTGTTGGCCACGTTGCCGCCGATCGTGCAGGCCTGCTGGCTCGAGGGATCAGGGGCGAAGTGGTAGCCGAGCGGGCGGAGGTACGTGCTGAGATCGAGGTTCACCACGCCGGGCTCCACCCAGGCGACCCGGTCGTCGAGGTCGACCTCGAGGATCCGGTTCATCTTCGTGGTTACCACCACCACGGGTCTGCCGAGGGGGATCGCGCCGCCGGCAAGGCCCGTTCCCGCGCCGCGGGGCACCACCGCCCTTCCGTGGGCCACGGCGGTCCGCACCACCGCCTGGACCTCCTCGGTGCTCGTCGGGAAGCACACCGGACCGGCTGCGCCGCCCGAGAAGACCGAGGCGTCGTGCGCGAGCAGCGACCGCTCGGCGGCGTCGTCGCGGACGCGGTCGTGTCCGAGCACTGCGACGAGCGCGGCCACGATCGGGTCGGCGGCCGCCGGCTGGGGTCGCGCCCGCCTGGTCGCGCGCCATGCCATCGCCCGCCAATGTACGCCCGGCGAGGCGACCGTGGCCCGCCGCGCGCAGCGGGTTCAGCGGAGGAGAGCGCCTGGGTCCAGGCGACGCGATGCCGACCCGTGCGACACGAATGCCGGGTCCATGCGACGCGATGCCGACCTGTGCGATCCTGGGACGGGTACCGGAGCGACACGAAGGAGCGTCGAGTGATGGCCGCAGACATTGCGCTCGCCGATCCCCCCGAAGCCTCGAGCCGGAGCGTTCGATGATGCCGGCGACTGGCACGCCACACCCCTACCCTCGGATCCGGGTCAGCGGCGGGCCGCGGGACCGCGGCCGCTCCTACGGTGAGCAAGCGGCCGACCGCGTGCGCCGGTCCGTTGCCGCGTACGCCGAGGTCTTCGCCAAGGTCGCAGGACTGGGGTGGGACGATGTGCGCGAGGTCGCGCGCCGCTTCGAGGCGCCGATCCTGAGCTTCGGAGAGGAGTACCTCGAGGAGCTGCGCGGCATCGCCGAGGGTGCCGACCTCGATCCGGTCGACATCCTCGCGATCAACGTGCGCACCGAGATCATGTACTCGGCCAAGGCGAGAGCGGCCGAGAAAGCGCCGAGGCCGGGGGAGTGCACGTCGTTCGCCGCAGTGCCGACGCGCTGGTCCGCAGAGCCGGTGCTCCTCGGGCAGAACTGGGACTGGCTGCCGCACAGCTTCGAGACGGTGGTCGTCCTGGAGTCGGTGCGAGACGACGGGCCGAGCTTCGTGACGGTGGTGGAGGCCGGTCTCCTCGCCAAGACCGGTATGAACGCCGCCGGGCTCGGCCTCGTGACCAATGCGCTCGCGACGGGCTGGGACCGCGGGGAGCCAGGCATCCCCTACCACGTGCTCCTCCGGGCCATCTTCGACTGCGAGACGGTCGCCGGCGCCTACGCCACGCTCCAGCGCGCCTGGCGCTCGTCGTCGGCGAACTACCTCGTGGCCCACGCCGACGGCTCCGTGCTCGACGTGGAGGCGGCGCCGGGGGACTTCTCGAGGCTCTTCCCCCTCGACGGTGGCGTGCTCCACCTGCACACGAACCACTTCGTCTCACCACACTTCAGCGGCAAGGACGTCTCGCTGTGGGCCATGCCAGACAGCCCCGTCCGGCTCACTCGCCTGCGCGCTGCGGTCGCGGACGTTGCGGGGCCCGGCTCGAGCGCACCGCTCGGCGCGAAGGAATTCATGACACTGCTCGGGGACCACGC
This sequence comes from Actinomycetes bacterium, assembly GCA_021822565.1. GTDB lineage: Bacteria > Actinomycetota > Acidimicrobiia > Acidimicrobiales > RAAP-2 > JAJYVT01. The sequence goes on from JAKAQM010000181.1 coordinate 3,739, forward strand.
CGGCTACCCGTACTCGATCTGCGCGCACGTCGACGAGGCCGATGACGTCACGGAGCAGGGGGCGACGGTGGCGTCGGTCGTCATGGAGCTCGAGAGCCGGACGATGTGGCTGGCCGACGGCCAGCCCTGCTCGGTGCCCTACCGCAGGCTCGACCTCTCCGGCACGCTCGCAGCGGGCCGGGCCCTGGGCGAGACCGCGTCGTGAGGTGCGCCCCGGCCTCGTGTCGCAACGTGCGCCCCGCCCTGTCGCAAGGTCGCTGCCGGGAGCTCGACGGTCTCGGTGGCAGCTGGGAGATCGCGGCGATGGCTCTTCCCCTCGATCGTGCACTGCGATGACGGCCGGCCACGCCGCCGGGATGACGGCCGACCACGCCGCCGGAAGGCTGGCCGAGGTGGGTCCTGCAGATCGCCTCCGCGCGTTGCGCTCGGTTCGCGATGGGAAGGTCTTCACCCTTGGCATGGACCTCTTCGGACGTACACCGGCACCTCGGTACCCCGACAGCCCGGTCCCTCTTCACATCGTCTACCAGGACTGGTCGCACTACGAGAA
>JAKAQM010000182.1 GCA_021822565.1 Actinomycetes bacterium
CATCACACGCACCAGTCGTCCGGCTCTCTGCAACGCCGGGAGAACCAGCGCTGCACTGTCCGGCACCGACTCGCTCGGCAACGACAAGCTCGTTCTCAACGCCCTACGACTTTGACCGAATCCCTGGGAGGAGCAGCCAGGTCCGGATGGGAGACAATGACAATACCAGGAATGTAACTACAAGCATGAGATATACTGAAATGACTTCGCGAATTTAGGTCTGAGAGGCCACGTGCGACCCGGACCTTGTTGTCTCCGATCGCCTTCTTCTGGGCATGACGCTCGGCAACCGTCGCCCATTCCTCGACGTCGGAGGGAACGACCGAGTTTCGGGAGAGGACGAGGTCGGGTCGACCCTCGATCTTGAGCTTGCTGCCGGCACACGCGCTGCACCCGCAGCCACACCCTGCCTCGAGGTCGAGGCACGCGTCGCACAGGCAGTCGCAGACCTCCGGCGTCCCGTCGATGAGTCGGTCGAGGTGGGTCTTCCAGGTCCGCTTGGTGTTCTTGGTGAGTCCCCGCTCCACTTTGTCGACCCGCTCTTGAAGCGTCGGGTAGCGCGACGAAGAGTCGGACCCAACATGAGCAGCACGCGCGACATAGGCCGCCAGGTCCTCGGGCGTGAGCCCTTGGGCAGCAAGGATCGCCTGCACGCTCGAGAGGATCTGGTCGCTGGGTGCGGTCATCAGTGGTTCCTTTCTTGGACTGGAGCGGTGGAGCAAGATGAGGCCGAGGGGCCCCTGTCATGATCGGGGCGCTCCAGCACGCCGAGGGGCGCGCCCACGAAGAGCGCCGCGGGGTTCACGAGGCACAGCGCTCGAGCGTCGGGAACCGGCTGGACGAGCACTTGGCCGCCGACGTCGACGCCGAGAAGCAGGCGCAGGGCATGGGCGACGGTGAGGCGTCCGTCGGCGCCGACGCGCGGCGCGTTGCGCACCGGCGTGCCGCACGAGGCCTGGTGCAGGACGACCCAGTGGCCGTCGCGTGACGCCTGGAGGCGGCCCGGAGCGAAGCCGACGGCCTCGAGGGCACCGCGGACCTTCACCCGCCCCTTGTCGTCGATGCGTGCGAGGATCGGCTCGCATGGCAGTGCCGGCAGGGGGCTTCGGTGCGGGAGCACCTTGGCGAGCGTGGGCACGCCGAGAGCGCGCTCGGGGATCCCGGCGCGCTCGCCAAGGCCGTGGAGGCGTTCCTTTAGGAGCTCTGCTTGCTTTCGGGCGGTGAGGCTTGCGGGCACGGCGGGCACCGTGCGAAGCCCGGACGCTCGTGCACGCGAAATTTCACGTTTCGCGCAAAGTTCGTCTGTGAGCTGGGGTCCTTCGAGGAGTGCCGGCGCGCTCCGCCCACTGCCTGTCTCCTCTGGGTCGGGGTCGGCACTCGGCTCGTCCGAGCCGTCACCAGCTCCCCGGGCCGCCCGTCGTTGGTGGCCCTCGGTCCACTTTTGGGTGGGCGAGGGGGGACTTGAACCCCCACATCCTTTCGGACACAGGAACCTGAATCCTGCGCGTCTGCCTATTCCGCCACTCGCCCGAGTGCGCGTGACAGCGTACTCTGCCTCCAAGGTCCCACCTCCAAGGTTCCACCTCCGAGGCCCCTCTCCGGGAGGTGCGTCCGGGTGCGTCGCATCGCGGGTAGCATCGCTGGGCCGTTCCCGGGGGAACGAGCTGGAGCCCGTCGCCGGCAGTTGCAACGTGCGACAGTTGCCTGTGACCAAGTCGGGCGGCCCCGCCCCTCGCCCGGGGGGAAGTGGACCTTACCGGTAGGATTGATCGGACCTATGGGACTCCAGCAGTTCGAGGAGCGTCTCGAGCGCCTGGTGGAGGGGACGTTGGCGAAGCCGTTTCGAAGCAGTCTTCAGCCGGTGGAGATCGGCCGCAGGTTGACGCGGGAGATGGACCTCCACCGGCGTGTGGGCGTGCACGCCCTGATCGCGCCGAACTCGTTCACCGTCACCCTCTCTCCGGCAGACGTGGACCGGTTCGCGAACTTCATCGACGCCTTGTCCAGGGAGCTTGCCGATGCGGCGCGCGAGCACGCCCGGATCGAGGGCTACTCCTTCGTGGGGCCTGTGGATGTCCAGGTCTACGAGGGGACCCGGCTGCGTCCAGGGCGGTTCGTGGTGACCGCGGAGGTCGTGGAGGGGCCCGAGGAGACCCCGGACGCCGAGCTGGTCCTCCCCGACGGCAGTCACGTGGCGATCGGGGACGGGCCGGTCACGCTGGGCCGGCTGCCCGAGTGCGACGTGGTGCTGAACGACCCGAACGTGAGCCGCCGGCACGCGGAGTTCCGGCGAACGGCCGACGGCGTGGTGGTGACCGACCTCGGCTCGACGAACGGCACTCGGGTGAACGGCGCGCCGGTGCGCGAGCAGCAGCTGGAGAGCGGTGACGAGATCACCGTGGGGTCGACGACCCTGGTCTTCGAGCTCACGTGAGGGTCATGGCGGCGGGGTCCCACGTGCTGGTCGCGACCGGGTACTCGGGTGCGGTCCGCCTGGCGCAGTGGTGCGTCGTCGCGCTCATCTTCCTCTTCTTCCTCCGGGTGATCCGGGCGGTGTGGGTGGAGGTGCGCCCCGCGGGCCCGCGACACGGGCGCTCGAACCCGAGACCGATGGTCGATCCGCGCGTGGGTGCGGGCGCCTCGCCGAGGCGCAGGAAGGGGCCGTTGGCGCTCGAGGTGATCGAGCCTGCCGATCGTGCAGGCCAGCGGTTCGACATCGGCGACGAGCTGACGATCGGTCGCTCGCCGGGGTGCGGGATCTCCACCGCCTACGACATCTACAGCTCGACCGTGCATGCGCGCGTGTTCCAGCAGAACGGTCGACTGTTCGTCGAGGACCTCGGCTCGACGAACGGCACCTTCGTGAACTCCGAGCGCATCACGAGGCCGACCAAGCTCGGGAAGGGCGACCTCGTGCAGGCGGGCGCGACCGTCTTCCAGGTGACCCGGTGACCTCGCTGCGGTCGGGGTCGGCCAGCGACGTCGGCAAGGTTCGCTCGTCCAACCAGGACGTCGCGTACGAGAGCGCGGACCTGTTCGCGGTCGCCGACGGGATGGGGGGGCACGTCGGCGGCGAGGTGGCCGCACGAGTTGCGGTGGACTCGCTGCGCGTGGCATTCCAGCGCCAGCCGAGCGTCGAGGGCCTGCGCCGCGCCGTCGCCGAGGCCAACCGTGCCGTCTGGCGACAGAGCCAGGCCGAGAGCGGGCTGCGGGGCATGGGGACGACGCTCACTGCCACGGCGCTCGTGCAGGAAACCGGTGGCCGTCAGGTCGTCGCGCTCGCGAACGTCGGCGACTCCCGTGCCTACGTCTTCTCGAAGGGCCAGGTCATCCAGGTGACCGCAGATCACAGCCTTGCCGAGGAGAAGGTGCGGCAGGGGCAGTTGACCCAGGCCGAGGCCGCCGTCCACCCCCACCGGCACATCCTCACCCGGGCGCTGGGTGTCTCCTCCGACGTGGACGTCGACCTGTGGGAGCTGCACCTGCGCGACGGCGACCGGATCCTTCTGTGCAGCGACGGGCTCACGAACGAGGTCGGCGACGAGCAGATCGGCGAGATCCTCGGCTCGGTGAAAGGACCCGAGGAGGCGGCGAAGGCGCTGGTCCAGGCCGCGCTCGATCACGGCGGCAGCGACAACGTGACCTGCGTGGTCATCGACGTCTCCGGCGTGGCGCCTTCGACAGAGCCCGTCACCCCCGGGGCTGCAGGGGTGACGGGATCGCTGGAGGATTCTGGTGCGGGCCACCCCGGTGCAGAAGAGGCGAATGCGACGCGGACCAACGCCGTGCGAGGCGACGACGATCGGCGCACGGACCCGCGCGCCACGAAGGACGCGCCTGGCTCGCTCGGCGGGCCGACGCGGACGCTGCGAGTCATCAGCGGGGGTGACCGCTCCGGCTCGCGCAGGCAGGGGGGTACGGACCCCTCGAATGGCGCCAACCTCGCCGGCGCCACGAACGCAGCCAATGGCGCCAACCTCGCCAACGGCACGGACGGCGCCAACCTCGCCGGCGCTGCCAACGGCGCCAACCTCGCCGGCGGCACGAATGGTGCCAACGGCGCGTCGCAGCGCTCTGCGGGGGGCTCGGGAGGCGCGCTCTCCGCGGCCCGACTGCAGGCGGCCGAGCTGCGGAGGCTGCAGCCGACCCGCCAGGACCGCCGCCGCCGTCGGCGGCGGCGGCCGGCTGGCGTGCCCCGCCTGATCACCGTGCGCGTGGTGCTGTTCGTGATCGTGCTTGTCGGCGTCGTCGCTGCCGCGT
>JAKAQM010000046.1 GCA_021822565.1 Actinomycetes bacterium
CTATGCGCCGCTGTCGACCACGACGTACACGCCGGGCATCGGCGGAGACCTGTGGATCATGGCGCTCGTGCTGACCGGGTTCTCCGCGATCTTCACCGGCGTGAACCTCATCACGACCATCTTCTACCTGCGCGCCCCGGGCATGACCATGTTCCGGATGCCGATCTTCACGTGGAACATGCTGGTGACCGGCATCCTCATCCTCATCGCGTTCCCGGTGCTCACCGCCGCGCTGGTCCTCTTGTTCGCCGACCGCCACTTCGGGGCGAAGATCTACGCGGTCACGGGCTGCCACACGGTCACCGGTGCAGTGGACGTCCACGCCTGCGGGTCGGCCGTGCTGTGGCAGAACCTGTTCTGGTTCTTCGGCCATCCCGAGGTCTACATCTTGGCCCTGCCGTTCTTCGGCATCGTCACCGAGATCCTGCCGGTCTTCTCCAAGAAGCCCGTGTTCGGCTACAAGGGCATGGTCTTCGCCACGATGTCCATCGCAGCGCTCTCCACGGGCGTGTGGGCGCACCACATGTTCACGACGGGCACCGTGCTCCTGCCGTTCTTCTCGCTGATGAGCCTCCTCATCGCGGTGCCGACCGGCATCAAGTTCTTCAACTGGATCGGCACCATGTGGCGGGGCCAGCTCGTCTACACGACGCCGATGCTCATGTCGATCGGCTTCCTTCTCGCCTTCCTCATGGGCGGGGTCACCGGCGTCATGCTCGCCTCGCCACCGATCGACTTCTTCGTGCACACAACGTACTTCGTCGTCGCGCACTTCCATCAGGTGCTCTTCGGCACCGCCGTCTTCGCCGGCTTCGCCGGGCTCTACTACTGGTACCCGAAGATGTTCGGCCGCATGCTGAACGAGCGGCTCGGCAAGCTGCACTTCTGGCTGATGTTCGTGGGCTTCTGGGTGACCTACATCCCGATGTACGTCCTGGGGCTCGCGGGCATGCCCCGGCGCGTCGCGAGCTACCCGACCGGCCTCGGTTGGCGGGTGTGGAACGACGTCTCGACCGTCGGCTCCTTCATGATCGCGGTGTCGTTCTTGATCCTCCTCGTGAACCTCTGGGTCTCCTGGCGCTACCCGGTCCCGGCTGGAAACGACCCGTGGGACGGGCACACGCTCGAGTGGTTCACGACGTCGCCGCCCCCGCACCACAACTACACGCACCTCCCCCTGATCCGCTCGGAGCGGCCGACGTGGGACTACAACCACCCTGACGCGCCCAACATCCCCGTCCACGGCGGCGGCGGCGGCGGGCACCCCAACGGGCACGGCGCCTACGGCAACGGCGCCGGCGCAGGGCCATCCGGGCACGGTGACGGCGCGTCAGGCGCTGCAGAGGAGGTGCCGGCGACGTGAAGATCGAGTCCAGGCTCCTCCTCGCGATCGGGGTGTTCTTCGGGATCATCACCATCTGCTACTGGTTCACCTCGTACGAGGACGGCGGCACGCTCATGCTCTTCGGCGCCACCTCGCTCGGCTTCGTCCCCGGGGCGTACTACTTCTTCTGGTTCCGGCGGTTCCACGGCCACAAGTACTTCTTCTGGGGCAGGACCAACCGCGTCGTCGGCACACGTCCCGAGGACCGCAAGGACGCCACGATCGCCGAAGGTGCCGGGGTCATCAGCTCCTTCCCGGGATCGAGCGTGTGGCCGATCACCCTCGCCGCGGGGGCCTTCGTGCTGCTGCTCGCCTTCGTCTTCGGCACCTGGCTGGCGTTGGTCGGCGTGTCGGTGATCCTCGTGGCGCTCGTCGGCGTGACCGCCGAGAGCCGCCGCGGCGGCCGCTACTGAGCTCCCCGGGGAACACGGAGCCCGCGTCTCGGCGCGGACGAGAGCCCGAAGCACCCCCCGAAGCACCCTCGGAGGCATTCCTGGGCCACCAGGGAACCTCTGGCGCGCAGCCCCTCTCCCCGCGCCTGGTGCTCCTCATGGCCGTGGCGACCGGCGCGATCATCGCGAACCTCTACTACGCGCAGCCGCTCCTCCACCAGATCGCGCGCAGCTTCGACGCCAGCACGACCGGGGTCTCCCTCGTCGTCACGTGCTCGCAGGCCGGGTTCGCAGCAGCGCTCGTGTTCGTCCTGCCTCTCGGGGACCGCCACCCTCGCCGGCGCCTGCTGGTCACGCTGTATGCACTGACGATCGGCGGCCTGGTGCTCTGCGCGCTCTCGCCGTCACTGTGGGTCTTCGAGCTCGCGGTGCTCGGCACCGGGCTGGCCACGGTCGGCGGCCAGGTCATGGTCCCCTTCGCCGCCGACCTCGCCGAACCGGCGCGGCGCGGACGCGTGGTCGCCCGCCTCATGACCGGGCTGCTCACCGGGATCCTGCTCGCCCGGACGCTCGCAGGCGCCGTCGCGGACCTCCTGGGCTGGCGGGCGATCTACTGGGTCTCTGCAGCGCTCATGGCGGTGCTCGCCGTCGTGCTCGCCGTCGCGCTCCCCGAAGAGCGGCCGCGCCAAGCGCTGCCGTACCGTGAGCTCGTCTCGGGGACCCTGCGCCTCTTCCTCGACGAGCCGATCGTCCGGCAGCGTGCCGCCTACGGCGCCACCGTCTTCGGGTCGTTCTCCGTGCTGTGGACCGCTCTCGCTTTCCTGCTCTCCGGGTCGCCGTACCACTACTCGAGCCTCGTCATCGGGCTCTTCGGGCTCGCAGGCGTTGGCGGCGTCGCCGCCGCGAACCTCGCCGGGAGGCTCGCCGACGCGCGCCGGACGCAGCTCTCGACGCTGCTCGCCGCCGTCCTCACCCTCGCCTCGTACGGCGCGCTCGCCCTGGGTCGCACCTCGCTCGCCGCACTGCTCGTCGGCATCGTCGTCCTCGACGTCGGCGAGCAGAGCATGCACATCACGAGCCAGGCGGTGATCTACGAGGTCGCACCCGAGGCTCGCAGCCGGGTGAACAGCGCCTACATGACGTGCTTCTTCGCCGGAGGTGCCGTCGCGTCGAGCGCGACGGGGGCGGTCTTCGCAGCCGGGGGATGGACGGGGGTCTGCGCGCTCGGAGCAGGCTTCGCCGCCCTTGCGCTCGTCATGGCCCTGCGCGAGCGGTGGCGCGCTACCTGAGCGCTCGCCGCACCCCCGGCTCGCCGGTCGGAGCCGTGGTCGCCGACGCTCCCACCGTCTCCGGCTCGAGCTCGATCCGCACGGGAACGGGCTCCGGCTCGAGCTCGGGGTGCTCGTCGCCGGGGTGCTCGGGCGCGGGAGCGGCGACGTACTCGCCCTCGGGGGTGCGCGAGACGACCATGGCCCTCTTGCGCTTCACCGCACCGGGCACGTGCTGCAGCTCGATGCAGATCTTCCAGGTGATCAACCCGGCGATGATCGGCACGACGATCACCGCGACCCGGAAGAACCACAGCACGTCGTTGAGCGAGACGTGGAAGTAGTTGGCGAGCACGTCGGTCGCGCTCGCGCCGAAGACGGTGAAGAGGAGTGCGATCATCGCAGCGCCAGCGGCGGTGCGCTTGGGCCGGTCACGTGGGCGGTCGAGCAAGTTGTGCATCGCGTAGTCGTCGGTGAAGCGCCGCTCGATCATCGGCCAGGCGAGGCAGATGTTGAACACGAGCCCGGGAAAGACGACCGCCGGGAGGAACACCTCCCATGGGATCGTGTGCCCCCAGGCGGTCCACTGCCACGACGGCATGATGCGCAGCGCGCCGTCCAGGAACCCCATGTACCAGTCCGGCTGGACGGCGTAGGAGATCTTCGTCGGCTCGTAGGGCCCGAACTGCCAGATGGGGTTGATCTGCGCGTAGCCCCCGAGGAAGCCCAGGACGCCGGTCACCATCAGCATGAAGCCGGTCGTCTTGGCAGCGAACTGGGGAAAGAGCGGGGACCCGACGACGTTGTGCTCGGTCCTCCCCCGGCCGGGGAACTGGGTGTGCTTCTGGCGGACGAGGAGGGTGAGGTGTGCGCCGATCAGGCCGATGATGACGAGCGGGATGATCAAGACGTGGATGATGTAGAAGCGCTCGATGATGATGTGCCCTGGATAGGCGCCGCCGAAGAGGAAGAACGCGAGGTAGCTGCCCACGAACGGGATCGAGAGCAGGATCGAGTAGGCGATCCGGATGCCGGTCCCCGAGATGAGGTCGTCGGGGAGCGAGTACCCGATGAAGCCGTTCAGGATCGCGAGGATCAACAGGAGGATCCCGATGGTCCAGTTGAGCTCACGTGGCTTGCGGAAGGCGCCCGTGAAGAAGATACGGGCCATGTGCACCACGATCGAGCCGATGAAGACGTCCGCAGCCCAGTGGTGCATCTGGCGCATGAGCAAGCCTGCTCGCACCGCGAACGAGAGGTTCACGGTCGACTCGTAGGCCTGCGACATGTGCATGCCGTCGAGCGGCTTGTAGACCCCGTGGTAGACGACGACGGCTTGCGACGGGACGTAGTAGAGGGTGAGGAAGATCCCCGTCGCCACGAGCACGATGAACGAGTAGAGGGCGATCTCTCCCAGCATGAACGACCAGTGGTCGGGGAAGATCTTGTCGAGGAGGTTCCGGCCGCCCCGGGCGATGCCGATCCGCTCGTCGAGCTCGTTGACGGCCTGCTGGACGCGGCCATAGGGGCCGAGCTCCCGACGTGCCTCGCGGCGCGTGCGGGGCCGGCTGTCGGTCAGCGCCATCCGCTCATCTCCGTGCCTCTTTGCTCATCGACGTGCGCAGGTCATGTGTTGCTCGCCTTGCCGTTCCCGATTGTCGACCGCTCCCAGAAACCCGGCCCGACCGGCTGGTCGTAGCCGGATCGCGCCCGGAGGAACCCTGTCGAGTCGAAGTAGATCGGCAGCTGGGGCAGCGGGCGCGGCGCGGGCCCGAAGATGGGGAACGCTCCGTCGCGCACGTTGAACATCGACTGGTGGCACGGGCAGACGAGCAGCTCGAGCTGCTGCTCGTAGAGGCCGACCGGGCAACCGAGGTGGGTGCAGACCTTCGAGTAGGCCACGTAGCCGTCAGGCGCCCAGTCTGCTCGCGCCTTCATGGTGACGAGCGTCGTCGACTGGACGCGGATCAGCACGGTCTGGTCGACCGCCTGCGCTGTCAGTGTGGTCTCTTTCCCCTTGGGGAAGACGGTGAGGATGCCGCCGACCTGCATGTCGGTGCGATGGACCGGCGTGCCGTTCAAGTCGACCAGCAGCGACCCCTTCTTCCAGTTCGTCTTGAAGAGGGTCCCCTGGGGGCGTGGCCCGAGCGAGCGCAGCAGCGGAAAGGCGGCCACGATGCCGAAGAGCCCGAGGCCGCTCACCAGGAGCCCGCCCAGGAACTTGCGCCGTCTGACCACGATGCCGGTCCGCTCGACGAGCGCCGCGGCCATGGCCTGCTGCTCGCTCTTGGAGGACGCGAGCGAATGGCGCTCCTCGACGAAGGGCCCACGGGGCATCAGGTACTTGCCCCAGGCGGTCAGCCCGAAGCCCAGGAAGAAGAGCCCGACGAACAGGGTCGCGGCGTAGGCCTGGGTGCCTGCGCCTTCGACGTAGGCACCGCCGAACGCGCAGATCCCCGCGATGCCGAGGAGGAACGACAGGCCCACGATCGCCTCGACGCGCCGCGGATAGCGCGTCGCCTCTTGGAGGTGCGGGTCGTCGAGGCTGGCGACCGGCAGCGCCTCGACGGACCCGCCGTAGCCGTCGCCCCCCTCCGAACCGCTGGGCCCGTCAGCAGGATCCATCACGCCGGCCGTCCCGCTCGCCTGTGGTTCCTCCGGCTCGCTCATCCTCGTGCCACCTCGTCCTGCCCGATCACGAGGACCGGTCTCCGATCCAGAACGCCACCAGCATGAGCCCGCCGACGCCGAAGAGGAGCGCCACGAGGCCCTCGGCCACCGGGCCGACGCCACCCAGGCCGAACCCGCCACGGTCGGTCGGGTGCTGGATCTTCTCGGTGACGTAGGCGACGATGTCGCGCACCTGCGCATCGGACAGGTTCCCGGTGAAGCGGGGCATGTTGCCCGGCCCGGTGCGGATCGCTTCCGCCACCTGCGCCGGCGTCGCGGCGTGCAGGCTCGGCGCGTAGGTCCCGAAGGCGAGCTCGTCGCCCGCGCCGGTGATCGTGTGGCAGGCGGCGCAGTTCAGGGCGAAGAGTGTCGCCCCCTTCGTCAGGCTCGCCTCCTTCAGGTGCACGTCGGGGATGTACGGGGCCGAGGGTGTGAGAGAGTTGATCCATGCCGCCACCTCTTCTGCCTGCTTGTCGGTGAGGCGCGGCGGCTTCTCCTGCGCCTGGACCTGCAGCGTGGTCGCCGCGGGCATGCGCCCGGTGGTGACCCAGAAATCGACCGTCGCGGGACCGACCCCGATCAGCGAGGGAGCGGCGGCGCTCCCCTGGGCTGTCGGGAGGTGGCAGCTCGAGCAGTTCTCCTCGAAGAGCCTGTGCCCCGCCGCGATGAAGGAGGACGGCGGGAGGCGGTACGTGATCGAGCCGTCGCCGTACTGCACGACCCTGCCGTGCGAGCACTTCAGGTACGCCGGTGTGCTGTTCTGGGGCGAGCCGCTGTCGGGGGGGGACTTGTACCCGATGCGCTCGGCGTCCTTCTGGCACGCTGTCGCCTGGGGTGTGACCTTCGGCTTTGTGTTGACGAAGCGGGTGGCGCCGGGTGTCGCGGAGACGCGTGTGACCGGCTTTGTCGCCGCCTGGGCCGAAGACGGCAGCGAGAGGACGCTGCCCAGTCCGACGGCCACCAGCAGCGCGGCGGGCAGCGCGAACCGGCTCCTCGTCAGTCGGCTCGTCAGTCGGCGGATCACCTCGGCGCTCCTACTTCAGCAGGAACAGGCAACTGTAGAGCCCGATCCACACGATGTCGACGAAGTGCCAGTAGTAGCTGACGCCCTGGAACACGGAGAGCTCGCCCGGGTCGCCCGCCGGTCCCTTCATGCGCCCGAGGAGGAAGACCATCGCGACCAGCCCGAGGAAGACGTGCAGGCCGTGGAGACCCGACATGATGTAGAAGAGCGAGCCGTAGGCGTTCGTGTTCCACCTGGTGGTCTGCGTGACCCACTCGTAGAACTGGTTCCCGAGGAACATGAGCCCGAGCGCCATCGTGACCGCGATCCACGTGCGTGCCCCTCGCCGGTCCAGCCGCTCCTCGAGGAACACCGCGTACTGCATGGTGAAGCTCGAGGACACGAGGATCGCGGTGAACACGCCGGCCTGCACCACGTCGAGGTGCGTCCCCACGGGGGGCCAAGGGTGGTCGTTCGCCCGGATGGTGAAGAAGGCGGCGAACAGGCCGCTGAAGAACATGAGCTCTGAGCCGAGCCAGATCATGACGCCGACCGCCAGCATCGGCGGACGGTCGTGCACCACCCGAGCGGGCTTGCCCGGATGCGGCACCGAGATGGCCTGACTCACGGGCCTATGTACTAGTCGACGTTGCCCTCGTGACGCCAACCTCCTGCACAGCGGTGCCATGCGCTGTGGGTCGCCGGCTCCTCCCGGGATCCCCTGGTCGAGTGCCCGATCAGGGGAGCACGAGGCCTCGGGGCAGGTCCAGCGCATGCACGACGGCCAGCCGGCGGGTGGGGCGGGTGAGCGCCACGTACAGCGCGCGGTACCCCGCCGTCGTCGCCTGTCGGGGCGCAGCCTCCTCCGCTTCGCCCGCCACGATCGCCGCGGGCTCGACCACCACGACCGAATCGAACTCGAGGCCGTGGGACTCTGCGGCCGGGAGCACCACGAGCGGCGCGCCGAGCCCGGGCCCGCCGGGGTCCCTCGGGTCGACCGCCTGGAGCCCGGCGGCTTCGAGGGAGCGGACCACCACGGCGGCCAACGCCGAGGGGACGAGAACGGCGACGCGGCCGCCGCCCACCGCGGCGAGCTCTGCCGACGCCGCCTGGACGGTCGTCGCCACCACGCCCCCCGGGGGCGACGGCCAGGCCGTCGGCGCCTCCCCCGAGCGCCGCACGGGGGTCGGCGCCCGCAACCCCGGCGCGGCCGCGGCAAGCACCCCCGCAGCGAGCTCCATGACCTCGGCCGGCGTGCGATAGCCCACGGAGAGCTCGGCCACCCGAGCCCGGCGCGTCGGGCTCAGGTGGCGCTCCACGTCTTCCCATCCTGGTGGTGCCCACGGACCGGTCGCCTGGGCGATATCGCCCACGACGGTCATCGACCCCGAGATGGAGCGGCGAGCGAGCATGCGCAGCTGCATCGGCGAGAGGTCCTGGGCTTCGTCGACGACGATGTGGCCGTAGGCGTGGACCTCCTCGGAGGCTGCACCGTTCGGGCTCGCGCCGGGAACCGGGCTGGCACTCAGGCCCGCCGGCCAGAAGCCGTGCTCCGCGCGGAGCTGCTCGGCGCGCTCGGGTGCCACGTTGCGCTGGCGCGGCCGCGACCGGCGAGGCCCGAGGAGCGCCCGCGCCTCGTCGACGAGGGCGGCGTCACCAGCCGTCCAAGGCACCTGGTCGAGTGACGCGCTCCGCGGCCGGTACAGCATCGCCGCCTCCGCGTCCGAGAGGACGCCGCTCCCCGCGGCGGCGAGCAGCGGTCGGGCGCCGAAGAGGTCGTGGAGGAGCTCGTGCGGCGAAAGACGTGGCCACATCCTGTCGAGCGCCTCCGCGACGACCGGGTTCCTTCGGAGCTGCTGGCGAAGCTCGCCGAGATCGCCTGCCGAAGAACCCCTGTCGCCAGGCTCCACGACGCCGGGGTCGCCTTCCCGCTCGCCGCGGGCGTTCCGAGGCGCCGCGGTGCGCAGGGGGGAACCGAGCCGCCCTCCCGGCTCGCGGCGCCGGACTCGGTCGTACTGCTCGGCGAGACGCTGGAGGACCTGGTGCTCCACGAACCGGCGGCGGCCGTTGTGGGTCCCTGGACGGCGTCGTGCCAGGGACACGATCTCGCGGGTCTCCGATGCGGCCAGGTGCAACGTGGTCGCCCCGAACGGCACCTCGAGATCCCGCCGCAGGCCGCGCTCGCGCGTTCGCACCGCCTGCGAGAGCACCTTCGCCATCCGCACATCGCCTTTCAGGCGGGCGACCGAAGGCCGGTCCGTCGCGCGGACCCGGATCTCGGGCACCAGGCCCGCGACCGTCGACAACGTCACGCCGGTCTCCCCGAGAGACGGCAGGACCCGCTCGATGTAGCGCAGGAAGAGCGGGTTCGGCCCGACGACGAGCACCCCCTGGCGCTCGAGGGGGAAGCGATGGGTGTAGAGCAGGTAGGCGGCGCGGTGCAACGCCACCGCGGTCTTCCCCGTCCCGGGCCCACCCTGCACCATCAGGAGGCCACCGAGGGGCGAGCGGATGATCTCGTCCTGCTCGCGCTGGATCGTGGCGACGATGTCGCCCATGTGGCCGGTCCGTGCCTGGCTGAGCGCGGAGAGCAGCGCACCGGGCCCGCCGAGCGCGATCGCGTCCGAAGGCGGCGCACCTCCCCCGACCGCGGCGCCTGCGTGCGCGCCCGTGCCGGGCGCGGTGCCGTCGGCGGGCTCGGGCGCGAAGTACTCGTCCTCGACCCCGGTGACGGTCCTCGCGCTGACCGCGAGGTGGCGCCGACGCGCGAGGCCCTGGGGGTCGAGCCCGGTCGCGCGATAGAAGGGCTCGGCGACCGGCGCGCGCCAGTCCACCACGAGCGGCTCGTGGTCCGGGCCCGACACTGCCAGCCGGCCGATGTGGAACGTCTCGCCCCGGTCGTGGCCGGGATCGGGCACCCGGTCGATCCGCCCGAAGCACAGCGCCTCGTCTCCGATGTCGAGCTGTGCGAGGCGCGCCATGCTCGTCCGTACGACGATGTCGCGCTCGGTGCGCGATTGGAACGTCCCGCCACGCCCGACGTCGAGCACCGACTCGAGCATCCGGGTGGCCTCGGAGCGCATCGACTCGAGGCCTTCGTAAGCCCGGTCCAGGAACCGTTGCTCCTCCTGGACGTCCTGCTCTTGGGTCACGTCGTCGAGGTCCTCCCAAGCGGACGAGCGAACGATCCAGTCTACGGGGAACGGGGGGCCGAAGGCGCCGCCCTCCCCGCGGTGGTGCAGGGCGGCGCGGGCTGCGATGATCGCCACATGCCCGCCTCCCGCTCTCCGAGCACGCCTGGCACGGGTCCCGGTCCCGGCGCCAGGACGGACGCCGACCCCGGTCACTGCGCCGGGACGGACGCCGGGGCCGGCACGGACGCGGGCACCGCAGCACCGTCGCTCGTGGCCGCCTGCTGGCGACGTCCCGTGCCGCGCACCCCGGTGTGGTTCATGCGCCAGGCAGGGCGCTCGCTTCCCGAGTACCGTGCCGCGCGGGGCTCGGGCGACGTGCTCGCGGCGATCTCGGACCCTGCCCTCGCCGCCGAGCTGACCCTTCAGCCCGTGCGCCGCCACGGGGTGGATGCAGCGATCCTCTTCTCCGACATCGTGGTCCCGGTCCACGCGATCGGCTTCGGCGTCACGGTC
This sequence comes from Actinomycetes bacterium, assembly GCA_021822565.1. GTDB lineage: Bacteria > Actinomycetota > Acidimicrobiia > Acidimicrobiales > RAAP-2 > JAJYVT01. Next base: position 10,365 of record JAKAQM010000046.1, read on the forward strand.
GAGCCCGGTCGCGGCCCGGTCGTCGCCGAGCCGTTCTCCTCGAAAGCGGACCTCGCCCGGCTGCGCCCGTTCGTCCCCGAGGAGGACGCCCCCTACGTCGGGGAGGCTGCCGCGCTCGTGGCCAGCGAGCTCGGCCCGGGCGTACCGCTCATCGGCTTCGCCGGCGCGCCGTTCACCGTCGCGAGCTACCTCGTCGAAGGAGGCCCGTCGCGCACGTTCGCCCGGGTGAAGTCGCTCATGCATGCCGACCCTGCACTCTGGCACTCCCTCGTCGAGCGGCTGGCCGACATGGCAGCGGCGTCGCTCGCCGCGCAGGTCCGCGCCGGCGCGGCGGTCGTGCAGCTCTTCGACAGCTGGGCGGGAGCCCTCTCCCCGGCCGAGTACCAACGGTTCGCGCTGCCGGCGACCCAGCGGGTGTTCGAGGCGATCGGCCTGCTCGGCGTGCCCGGCATCCTCTTCGGCGTCGGCACCGGGGAGCTGCTCGGCCTCATGGCCCAGGCCGGCGCCCAGGCGGTGGGCGTGGACTGGCGGGTGCCGCTCGACTCGGCCCGAGCGCGGCTCGGCCCGCTGCACGCGGTCCAGGGCAACCTCGACCCCGCGATCTGCCTCGCCCCCTGGGAGGTGGTCGCCGAAGAGGCGCGAGAGGTGCTCCGACGGGCGGGGCCCGCTCCCGGGCACGTCTTCAACCTGGGGCACGGAGTGCTCCCGGAGACCGATCCAGGGATCCTCTCCGCGCTGGTGGAGCTCGTCCACGCCGAAGGCCGCGCCGGGGTGCTTCCCCGATGAGCGCGCCTGCACCTGGCCCGGTCGGCGTCCTGCTCATGGCGCACGGGACGCCCGCCAGCCCCTCGGAGATCGAGGCCTTCTACACCCGGATCCGCCGCGGAAGTCCTCCGTCACCCGAACAGCTCGCCGACCTCGTGCGCCGCTACGAGGCGATCGGCGGCACGTCGCCGCTCGCGTCACGCAGCGCTGCCCAGGTCGCCGGGATCGCCGCGGCACTCGACGCCGCCGAGCCGGGTGTCTACCTCGTCCGCTTCGGCGCCAAGCACACCGAGCCGTTCATCGAGGACGCCGCCTTCGAGCTCGCGACGGCCGGCGTGCGCCGGGTGGTGGGCCTCGTGCTCACCCCGCACCGCGCGTCGATGGGCTCGGACGAGTACCTCGAGCGCGCCGAGCGTGCGCTCGCCTCGACGACGCGCCAGCCCCCCTTCGTGCGCGTGCCCCAGTGGTACGACGCGCCGGGCTTCGCACAGCTCCTGGCCGAACGGGTCCGCGCCACGCTCGGCAGGCTCCACCCAGCGGACCGCACCATCGTCTTGTTCACCGCCCACTCACTCCCCCAGCGCGTCGTGACGGCGGGCGACCCGTACCCCGGCCAGGTCGCCGCCTCGGCCGCCGCGGTGGCGGAAGCGGCAGGGCTCGACGCAGCAGGGGTCTCGTGGAGGGTCGCCTGGCAGAGCGCAGGGCGGACTCCCGAGCCGTGGATCGGCCCCGACCTCCTCCAGGTGCTGCGCGAGATCGGTGCCTCGTCCCGGGACGCGCGGGTCCGCAGCGCCGTCGTCGTGTGCCCGGTCGGTTTCGTCTCCGACCACCTGGAGGTGCTCTACGACGTCGACGTCGAGGCACGCGGCGTCGCCGAGGCCGAGGGGCTCGAGCTCGCGCGCACCCCGTCGCTCGATGCCGACCCCGGCTTCTGTGCAGTGGTCGCCGGTGCGATCGCCAGCACGGCTGCTGGCGCGGTGCGCACCGCCGCGTCCGAAGCGGAGGGCGCCCGATGAGCCCCGACCGGCCCGTCGTGGCCGTCGTCGGCGGCGGCATCGCGGGGCTCGCTGCAGCGTGGGAGCTCACTGGCGGCGCCACCGGCCCGCGACCTGGGTCACCGTCGGTCGTGCTCTTCGAAGCCGCGCCGAGGTTCGGGGGGAAGCTGGCCACCGTCGAGCTGTGCGGAGGACCAGTCGAGGCGGGGCCCGACGGGTTCCTGGCCAGGCGCCCCGAGGCGGCGGAGCTGTGCCGGGAGGTCGGCCTGGGTGACGACCTGGTCCCGGTCGGCGCCTCGGGCGCTGAGGTGTGGGCACGGGGACGGCGCCGCCGTCTCCCCGAAGGGCTCGTCCTCGGCGTGCCCACGAAGCTGCTCCCGGTTGCTCGCTCGGGGATCCTCTCGGTGGGCGGCACCCTTCGCCTCGCCAGCGACCTGGTCGTGCCCCGTCCCGACACCCGCGGGCCGCTCGGGGACCGCTCGATCGGACCGCTCGTCAGCCGCAAGCTCGGGCATCAGGTGGTCGACCGCCTCGTCGACCCCCTCGTCGGCGGCATCCACGCCGGCGGCGTCGAGGACGCGAGCGTCGCAGCCGTCTTCCCGGCGCTGCTCACCGCCGCCCAGGAACGCTCCAGCTTCATGCGGGCGCTGCGGCGGATCGGCACCCAGACCCCGCAGGCCGCAGAGGGACCGCTCTTCTGGGCGCTGCGCGACGGCCTCGGCTCGCTCGTCGCGCGGCTGGCGGAGCGGCTGGCGGAGCGGCAGGCCGATCTTCGCCTGGCCGAGCCGGTCGAGGCGATGGACCGGGCCGCCGCAGGCTGGGTGCTCCGGGCTCGAGAAGCGGAGCATTCGGCCGACGGCGTGGTGCTGGCGACCCCGGCCGGCCCAGCAGCCGCGCTCCTCGCTCCCCACGACCCCCAGGCTGCGGGGATGCTGCGAGCGGTCGACTACGCGTCGGTCGCGGTGGTGACGCTGGCCTTCGCCCAGGAGGCGCTGCCCGACGACCTCTTCGGCACGGGCCTCCTCGTCCCCCGTGGGACGCCCGTGCCCCGTCAGGTGGCCGACGCCGCGGCGCTCGCCCGCGGCGAGCCGTTCCTCGTGACCGCCTGCACGTACCTGTGGGCCAAGTGGCCACACCTCGAACGACCCGGCATCAGGCTCCTGCGCGTCTCTGTGGGAAGGAGCGGCGACACCCGTCACCGGTCGATGTCCGACCCCGAGCTGGTACGACGGGTGGCCCACGAGCTCACCGCGCTCGTCGGCGCGACCGGCGAGCCGGTCGACGCGGTGGTGACGCGCTGGGACGACGCGCTGCCCCAGTACCGGGTCCACCATCCCCTGCGCGTCGCCAGCGTCGATGCGTCGGTCCGCCGCCTCGGGGCCGTGGCGCTCGCCGGCGCCGCATACCACGGGATCGGCATCCCGGCATGCATCACGAACGGCAGGGCTGCAGCCAAGGAGATCCTCGCCGAGCTGGCCGGCGCACCCGCGCCCAGCACAGCGTGACGGTGCGGGACACCCCGAACGACGACGAGCACGAGGAGGAACGACCCATGGGGCAACGAATGCAAGGATCGGTCGACACGGGGGGCGCCACGCTGCGGTTCCGCTTCGACGGGCCGGACGCCGCGCCGTGCGTGGTACTGCTCTCCTCGCTCGGCGCGACGTTCGAGATGTGGGAGCCCCAGGTGCCCCGGCTGGCAGGCTTCTGCCGCGTGCTCCGGCTCGACCATCGAGGCCATGGCGGCTCTCCCGCCCCCGCCGGTCCCTACACGATCGGCGATCTGGGCCGCGACGTCGTCGGAGCCTTGGACTCGCTCGGCGTCGAGCGCGCGGCGTTCTGCGGCATCTCGCTCGGCGGCATGGTGGCGATGTGGGTCGCCGCCCACCACCCCGAGCGCACGACGTCGCTCGTGCTCGCGTGCACGGCTCCACAGCTCGGCCCCGCGGACGCATGGGTCGAGCGCGCCGCGCGGGCGCGCACCACAGGGACGGGCGCGCTGCTCGACGGGCTCTACGAGCGCTGGTTCCCCGCCGAAGTGCGAAAGGAGCGCCCCGAGCTGCGCGCCGAGGTCGCGTCGATGGTCACGTCGACCGACGACGAGGGCTACGCCTCGTGCTGCGAAGCCATCGCCACCATGGACCTCCGTCCCGACCTGCCCCGGATCCAGGCGCCCGCACTCGTGATCGCGGGCACCGAGGACCCCGTGACGCCGCCGGCCACCGAGCTCGCGCTGGCGCAAGCGCTCGGAGCGGGCCTCGTCGTCCTGCCCGGCGCCGGCCACGTCGCCAACCTCGCCGCCACGGAGGAATTCACCGAGGCGGTCGTCACCCATCTCGTGGGCCTGCCGGCCATCCGCGGCGCCGCGGCACGACGCGCGGTGCTGGGGGACGAGCACGTCACGACCTCGATGCAGACACCCGACCCTGCCGCACGCGCCTTGGTCGACTACCTCACCCGCGCGGGATGGGCCGAGGTGTGGAGCCGGCCCGGGCTCGACCGGCGCACCCGCAGCGCGATCACGCTGGCATGTCTCGTCGCGCTCGGCCGGCCAGGAGAGCTGGAGATCCACGTTGCCGGAGCGCTTCGCAACGGGCTGAGCGCAGAAGAGGTCACCGAGATCGTGCTGCACTGCGCAGCCTACGCAGGGATGCCCGCAGCGAAGGCGGCGATGCCGCTCGTGCTGCGGGCCCTCGACGACGCTTCTTCGGGCTGAGGCCTCCTCGGACGGAGCCCGGGCCCTGGACGGGGCACCGGGCTGGGGCCTCCTTGGCCGGAGCCCGGGTCGAGGCGACCCCGACCGTGAGTGGGACCGAGCCCGTGGCACCATGGCGAGCGTGGCGTCGCGCCTCGGCCGTGTGCTCGCGCCATCGCTGCTCGGCGGGTCGCTGCTCGCCTTCTCGCTGCCGCCGTGGGGGTGGTGGCCGCTCGCCTTCGTGGGTGCTGCCGTCGTGTACTGGCGCCTCGCCGGGCTGCCCTGGCGCCTGCGGCTCCTCTCTGGATGGGCAGCGGGGCTCGGCTGCTTCGTGCCGGGCCTGTGGTGGGCCGCCGCCTTCAACTGGTACGGCGCCGCCGTCCTCATGGCCGTCGAAGCGCTCTTCATGGCACTCGCCGCCGTGGCGGTCGCGCGCTGGCGCTGGAGGGTGCCGACGTGCGTCGGCGCCTTCACCCTCGCAGAGGCCGTACGGATCTCCTGGCCGTTCGGCGGCCTGCCGCTCGGCGGGCTCTTCCTCGGGCAGGCGACGGGCCCCCTCCTCGGCGCCGCACGTCTGGGCGGGCCGCTGCTCCTCACCGCGCTCGTCTGGCTCGGTGGTGCGGGCCTCGCGGAGCTGTGGCGCGCGACGTCACGCGCGGTCGCGCTCGGCGCGCTCCTCGTCGTCGCCGCGGTCGGGGTCGGGAGCCTCTTCGCACCGGCAGGCGGCAGGCCGGTCGGCAGGCTCACCGTGGCCCTCGTCCAAGGCGGCGGGCGGCGCGGTACCAGCCAGTTCGAGGTCGCCCCCAGCTCGGTTCTCGCCGCACAGATCGCCGCCTCGAGACGCCTGCTCGGAGCAGCCGACCCCCCGTCGCTCGTCGTCTGGCCCGAGGACGTCGTGCGGGTCGGGCCCCGCCTCGCCCACACCGCCGCCGCGGCGTTCCTGTCGTCGTTCGCCCGCCGTCTCGGCTCGACGCTGCTCGCCGGGGTCACCGAGACGGTGTCCGCCACGGCGTTCCGCAACGAGGTGGTCGCCTGGGGCCCGAGCGGCAGCATCGTCGGGCACTACGAGAAGGTCCACCGGGTGCCATTCGGCGAGTACGTGCCCGACCGTGCCCTCTTCTCCCACTTCGCGAACCTCTCCGCGGTGCCGCTCGACGCCATCCCTGGCCACGGGACGGGCGAGCTCACCACCCCCGCGGGGCGCCTGGGGCTCATGATCTCCTTCGAGGTGTTCTTCGCCACACGGGGGCGTTCGGCCACCCGATCGGGGGCCGAGCTGCTCGTGGTGCCCACGAACACCTCGTCGTACGCGACGAGCCAGGTCCCGAGCCTCGAGATCGCCGCCGACCGGCTGCAAGCCGTCGAAGAGGGCCGTGACCTCGTCCAGGCGGCGCCGACGGGCTACTCGACGGTGGTCGGCGCGGACGGTGCGCTGCGCGCCCGCACTGCGCTCGGACGTCGGCAGGTCCTCGAGGCAACGGTCCGGCTGCGCACGGGTCCCACCATCTACGAGGAGCTCGGCGACGCCCCGGTGCTGATGCTGGCCGCGGCGTGCCTGGGCGCCGGCCTCCTGCTCGCGGCCTTCGACGTGAGCCCTGCGCGAGTGCGGCGCTGGGGCCTGCGGGCACGCCCAGCCCGCAGGCGCTGGAAGCCCGTCGCGGGGAGCGGGCGCACGGCGCGAGGTCACTCGTAGTACCCGCTGTGGATGTACACGCACGGCACACCCTCCTCCACGAACATGGCGCGGTTCATCGGGTCGTCCTCGAGCGCGAGGCGCAGGTCGAAGCCGTAGGCGCGCAGGTCCGCGACCACGGCACGCTTGTACTCGGTGACCCGAGCCCGCTCGCCGGCCTGGCGCATCACGAGGAGGTCCCACCGCAGGCCGTAGCGACCGAGCCACGCGAGCGTCTGGGGCTGGACTCGCAGCGGCCGTCCCGTGACCAGCACCACGGCGAGCCTCGGATCGAGCAGCTCCAAGAGCCGCGCCACCTCCTCGATCAGCGGGTCGTCGCCGCACGCCTCGAAGAATGCCGCCCAGTCCCGGTGCCCGCGCTCGAGGAAGTGCTGGCGGCTCGTCGCGTCCGAGAGCACGCCGTCGATGTCGAAGACGACCGCCGGCCCGGCAGGAACGGGCGCCGTGCGCCAGCGCCAGTCGACCGGCGTCCCCGCCCTCACTCGCTCAGCGCTGGAACAGCAGCGTGGCGTGGTGCGCGAACGCGGTGAGCGGTCCTGGCCAGAACCCGAGCACCACCGTGACCGCCACGCACAGGCCGATCGCGACCGCGCTGAGCAGCGGCACCGGTGCCGGTCCGGTCGCCATCACGTCGCCGTCGGCGAGCGTCTCTCCCCGTCCGCCCGCCAGTGTGTCGAAGGCCAGGCTCACCACCGGCCCGCCGGCACGCTCCAGCGCGAGCGTCATCGGGTCGTCGTCCAAGAGGAGCCCTGCGTTCATGCGGTCGAGAGCGACGACGTTGCGCTCGTCCCCTGTCCACAAGGGCCGAGCACGCGTGCCCCCGGTCCCCGGGACGGCAAGCTCCACCGGGGCCAGCACGCGGGGAGCGACGGCCCTTCCGAGGGGCACCGGATCCTCCGCGGGAACCTCGACGCCTGGTGTCGCGCCGGCCGCGGGAACGGGCGTGTACATGAGCACGGCCACCCGCAGGTAGAAGAACACGGCGATCGCCGCGGAGAGCATCGCGATCACCGCGAGCGGGACCGAATGGTCCACGGAGGCGAGGATGACCTGGAGCTTCGCCCACAGCCCCGTGGTGAACGGCGCTCCCGCCTGCGCGAGGAGAAGCACCGCGAACATGAGCGCGAGGAGCGGCTGACGGCGAGCGAGCCCGCGGTAGGAGGCGATGTCGTGGGCTGCGTCGCCCCGACGGCCGAGGACGGTGACGACCGCGAAGCTCCCGATGACCATGAACGTGTAGGCGAACAGGTAGTAGAGGGAGGCGCTCACCCCGCGGGCGGTCGCCGCCTGCAAGCCGAGCAGGATGAAGCCGGCGTGGTTGATCGACGAGTAGGCGAGCATGCGCTTCACGTCGCGCTGGACCACCGCGAGGCCCGCGCCGAGGAGGAGGGTGGCGACGGCGATGCCGTAGATGATCGGCTGCCAGTCCACCCTGAGCTGCTCGAACGACGAGACGAACACCCTGAGGAACGCCGCGAACGCTCCGACCTTGGCGACCGCCGCCATGAACCCGGTCACCGGCGAGGGCGAACCCTGGTAGACGTCTGGCGTCCACATGTGGAAGGGCACCGCCGCCACCTTGAACGCGAAGCCGACCATGAGCAGCGTCATCCCCGCGAGGAGGAGCCCGTCCGAGGTGAGCACGTGGGTCGAGAGGAAGCCTGCGATCCGGGCGAGGTTCGACGTGCCGGTGGCGCCGTAGACGAGGGCGATGCCGTAGACGAACACCGCGGACGAGAACGAGCCCATGATGAAGTACTTGAGGGCCGCCTCTCCCGACGCCGCGCGGCGGTGGTTGAACGCCGCGAGCACGTAGAGCGCGATCGAAAGGATCTCGAGCCCGAGGAAGATCACGATCAGGTCGTTCGCCGAGCCCATGATCATCGCCCCGGACGCCGACACCATGGCGAGGACGTGGAACTCGGCACCCTCCACCCGCTCGCGCCGCAGGTAGCCGTCCGCGACCAGCGCGGTGAGGAACATCGCGCAGGAGACCAGGATGTTGACGAGCGCGCTGAACCCGTCGACCACGACGGCGTGGTCCACCGCGCTGAACCCGCCGTGACTGGTCACGTCGGCCCACTGCCACAAGGACACCCCGAGGGCGCCGGCCGACACGGCCAGGGTGCCGAACGTCGCGACCCGCGCGCGCAGCTGGCGCTCCACCAGCGCGCCGACGGCCAGGAGCAGCACCGCACCGCCGAGCATGACGATCTCCGGGAGGATCGCCTCGTAGCGGATGTGCGGCGTCGCGATGCGCGCCACGTCGGCGGCGCGGGTGCGATGCGCCGCGACGGCGTGCGCCAGGAGCACCGCGCGTGGCGACGTCACGGCACGTGCGGCCAGGGGGTGCGCGAGGCTCATGTCGACGCCTTCTTGGCGAGGGCCGCGCCGGTGCCGGCGACCCCCCGGCGGGCGACGGCCGGCTGGTGCGTGTGGGTCGCGGCGTCCACCTGGGCGACCAGGCTGTTCACCGTGGGCGTGATCCGGTCGAGCACGGGCTTCGGGTAGATCCCGAGGAAGACGATGACCACGATGAGCGGCGCGATGACCACCCGCTCCGCCCAGCTCAGGTCACGGGTCGTCGAGTTCGCGAGATCGACCTTTCCGTGGAACACCTGCTGGTACGCCCACAGGAGGTACACCGCGGCCAGGATGACGCCGGCCGTTGCCACCACCGCCCACCACCGGTGGGTGAGGAACGTCCCGGAGAGCACGAGGAACTCGCTCACGAAGCCGTTCAGTCCGGGCAGCCCGATCGAGGCGAGCATCGCCACGGTGAACACCCCGGCGAGGACCGGAGCGGGGGCTTGGAGTCCCCGCAGCTCGCTCACCTGGGAGGTCTGACGTCGCTCGTAGATCCATCCGACGAGGAGGAACAGCGCCGCGGTGATCAGCCCGTGGTTCAGCATGAGGAGGACCCCGCCGGTCAGGCCCTGGGTGGTGAAGGCGAAGATCCCGAGGGCGACGAAGCCCATCTGGGCCAGGGAGGAGTACGCGATGATCCGTTTCAGGTCGCGCTGCGCGCACGCCACGATCGCGCCGTAGAGGATGCCGATCACCGCCAGGGTGAGCAGCAGCGGCGCGAGGTCGACCGACGCCTGCGGGAAGAGCCGCAGGTCGAACTGGAAGATCCCGTAGGTGCCGAGCTTGGCGAGGACCGCGGAGAGCACCATGGAGCCGCCCGTCGGCGCCTCGGAGTACGCGTCCGGGGACCACGTGTGGAACGGGAAGAGCGGCGCCTTGACCGCGAAGGCGGCGGTGAACGCCAGGAACAGCAGGATGTCCCCTGCGCTCGAGAAGTGGGTGTGCTCGAGGGCGGGCAGGGAGAAGGTGAGGACGCCGGTCTGGTGCTCGTGCACGAACGCGACCACGAGGATCCCGACGAGGAGGAACGCCGAGCCGAGGAAGGTGTAGACGAAGAATTTGATCGCCGCGTACGCACGGCGCGTGTAGCCCCATCCGGCGATGATGAAGTACGAGGGGATGAGCGTCAGCTCGAAGAAGAAGAAGAAGAGGATCAGGTCGATCGAGACGAAGCTCCCGAGGCAAGCCGACTCGAGGAGCAGCATCCAGGCGACGAAGGTGACCGC
>JAKAQM010000047.1 GCA_021822565.1 Actinomycetes bacterium
CCAGCTCGAGGCCCGCCAGCCCTGCGATGTGCGCATGGAGCGCGTAGGTCGGCTCGAAGACGAGCGCCCGCCGCTCTGCGCCGCCGAACGCGAGCAGCAGCGACTGGAGGACCTCGTTCGAGCCGTTGGCGCAGAACACCTCCTCGGCGCCGACCCCGTCCAGCTCGCCGATCGCCTCCCTGAGGGCCGTCGCCTCGCGGTCGGGGTAGCGGCGCAGGTCCGCGGCGCCCACCGCCTCGGCGAGCGCGCGCTGCCACGCCTCGGGCGGCGGGTAGGGCGACTCGTTCGTGTTGAGCCGGACTCGAGCGGCCACCTGCGGTGAGTGGTACCTGCCGAGCGCGGCCAACCGCTCGCGCAGCGCGACGCGTGCGCTCACCCGGCGCCCTCCTCGCGCAGCTGGGCCCGGCGGAGCGCGATCGACGCCGCGTGCGCGGGCAGCCCCTCGGTCTCGGCCAGCATCTCCACCGCAGGGCCGAGTGTCTCCATCGCGCTCGGCTGCGCGCTCACCGCATGCAGATGGCGCCTGAAGTCGTCGGCTCGCAGCGCGGAGGCGAAGCGCGCGGTGCGATCGGTCGGCAGCACGTGGTTCGGCCCTGCCACGTAGTCCCCGAGGCTCGCCGGGGACCACGGGCCGCAGAACACCGCGCCGGCCGCGCGCACGCTGCCGAGCAGCGCCTCGGCCCCCTCGAACAGCAGCTCCAGGTGCTCGGGCGCCACCACGTTCGACACGGCGAGCGCGTGCTCGGCGTCGTCCACGATGCAGCTGTAGCCGCCCCTTGCGAGCGTCGACATGAGGTCGCCACGCCGCGGGGACCCGGCGACGACGCGTTCGAGCGCGGCCTCCACCTCGCTCGCCTTGTCCTCCGACCAGGTGACCAGCCAGGCAAGCCCGTCGGGACCGTGCTCGGCCTGCACGGCGAGGTCGATCGCGGCGAAGCTCGCCGGCGTGTCGGGCGCAGCCACGACCACCACCTCCGAGGGGCCCGCGAACGCCGAGGCCACCCCCACGGTGCCGGCGACCTGCCGCTTCGCCTCTGCCACGTAGCGGTTGCCCGGTCCCACCACCACGTCGACCCGGCGCACGGACTCGGTCCCGTAGGCCATCGCGGCGATGGCCTGGGCACCGCCGATCGCGTACACCTCGTCCACCCCGGCGAGCGCGGCCGCGGCGAGCGTCGCGTCGTCCACCGTGCCGTCGCGGCCCGGCGGCACGCAGAGCACCACCTCTTGGACGCCCGCCACCCTTGCGGGCACCGCGCACATGAGCACGGTCGAGGGGTACCGGGCACGCCCCCCCGGCGCGTAGCACCCCACTCGGTCCACCGGGCGCACCAGGTGCCGGATCCGAAGCCCGTGCGCCACGAAGTCGGGAACCGTCGCCATCTCGTAGGCGTGGTACGCGGCGATGTTGCGGTGGGCGACCAGGAGCGCCTGGCGGAGCTCCTCGGGGATCCGCGCGAGCGCGTCGTGGAGCTCGGCGTCGGCGACCCTCAACCGCTCGAGCGCGACCCGGTCGAGCTTCTCGGTCAGCTCGAGCAGCGTTCGGTCGCCGCCCTTGCGCACCGCCTCGATGATCGACGCGACCGTCTCGCGCTCGGCTCGCCCGGGCTCCTCGGGGCGCGGCAGCGCTGCGGCCAGCTCCGCGCCGTTCCGGCCACGCACGTCGATCCTGGTCAGCACCGCTCCTCCATCACGAGGACCCGATGCTACCGGGATGCCCAACGCGCTCTGGAAGGGCGGGCGGAGTGGCGGGAGCGGCCAGGCAGGTGCGGCCCGCCCGGGGCATGATGCCTGGGTGGCCACCACGCGTGCGGAGCTCTCGTCCATCACCTCGACGCTGACCGACCTGGCCAGGCGGGTGACGGCCCTCGCGGAGCGCTCGCGAGACGGTGCCGACGCCGATCTCGCGACGGAGCTCTTCGCGGTCGAGCGAGACCTGAGGGGCGCGTTGCGCCGCTTGGAGCGCGCATCGGCCGAAGGACGCGCCCGCACGTCATGACCCGCGGGCCTGCGTCAGACCGCGTACTGGACCAGGTCGTGGCCGAGCAACGACGTGGCGGCGCGCAAGGCCGCCTGCCTCGTGCTCACGATCGCCGCGTTGCGACGGGCGGCGAGCTCCGCCGTGGACACCGCCACGAGGTCCCCGGTCCCGGCCCTCGAGGCGAGCTCGCCGATACGCTGGGCCCCCTCTCGCCCGAGCGGCTCCACCTCGGCACCCGAGAGCAGCGCGTCCAGCCGGTCCTTGCGCACCCCGGTGCGGTACGCCTCGGCGACCGCACCGACCGCCACGACCGGGATGACGCCGTAGGAGAGCGCGGCGCGGTGCAGCGCCCACATCATCCGGTCTCCGTGGGCCGCGGCGCGCAGCGCCCCCACGCCGTAGGCGAGGCCGTCGCGCGCCGTCATGGCCGCCGACGGACCCGCGACGCCATGCCCGACACCCCGGACAGCAGCCGGCTGAGGAGCGCCTCTCCTGCTGCGATCTCCTCTGCGGTGAGCGGGCCGGCCTCGGACTCCCACGCCCCGACTCCGCGCAGCCCCTGACGGACCCGGAGCTGGCGCTCCGCGGCCGCCGACAGCCACGCGCTGAACGAGACGCCGTCCTCCTTGGCCGCCACCTCCACCGCCTTCGCCACGTCGTCCGACATCGACACCGAGCGCTTGGTGACCATCGCCGAATGGTAGCACCGGTAGCACCCCGGGTATCACCGATGGGGCGAGCGACCCCGTCCGATCAGGGGCCGGCGGTTCAGTGGCCGGCCGTTGACCCCGGCCGATCGGAGTCCCAGGCGCTCCACGCGACGACGGCGCCCGTGAAGGGCGCCGTCGTGCGAGCGGGGCCAGGCGGCGGATCCCGGCGCTTCGCTCTGGAACCAGGTGGCGGGAACCGGTTCCGTGGCGATCTTATAACGACGCCCCCTCCGCGCAATTGCACCTCCCACTCTTTCCTTCACCGAATCGCAGGCAGCGACGGGTCGAAAAGGTGCGCCGAGGGGCACACGTCGGCGAGCACGCAGGTCCCGCAACGCGGCTTGCGCGCCACGCACACCGCTCGACCGTGCAGGATGAGCCGCAGGCTCAGCGCACCCAGCTCCTCGGGAGGGACGAGCGCCTCCACGTCGCGCTCGACCACCTCGGGATCCGAAGAGGTCGTGAAGCCGAGCCGGCGCGACAGGCGGCCGACGTGCGTGTCGACGGCGAACCCGGGCTCGCCGAACGCGACGCTGAGCACGACGTTGGCCGTCTTCCTCCCCACGCCCGGGAGGGTGACCAGGTCCTCCATCGACGAGGGCACCTCGCCGCCGAAGCGTTCGACGAGCGCCCGGGAGGCGCCGATGAGGCTCCTCGCCTTGGATCGGAAGAACCCGGTCGAGCGGATGAGCCCCTCCAGGTGTGTCGGGTCCGCGTGGGCGAGCGCGTCGGCGTCCGGGTACGCCGAGAAGAGGTCGGGCGTCACCAGGTTCACCCGCTCGTCGGTGGTCTGGGCGGAGAGGATGGTCGCCACGAGCAGCTGGAAGGGGTTGTCGTGCTGCAGCGCGCACAGCTGCTTGGGCGTACCCGGGTACTGCGCGCCGAGCCGCTCGACGACGACCTTCGCCCGGGTCTGAAGCCTCCGAGGGACCGTCACCGGGCCGAGGTTAGCGATGCGCGATACCCTCACCGGTAGCCTGCTCACGATGCCGCCCTCGCAAGAGCCCCTCGTGCGCGTCGCTTCGGGCGCGCAGCCGAACGACGAGGCGCGCGCCGAGGTCCGGACCCTGCTCGACGAGGTGCAGAGTGCCGACGGGTTCCCCGGGATCAGCGACCAGGCATCCCTCGGGATCGAGGACGGCGCGACGGGCGAGACGCTCTCCCTGCTCGCACGCGTCTCGGGTGCCGGCGCCCTCGCCGGGTACGCCGCGCTCACGAGATGCGAGGGCACGTGGGACCTCGAGACCGTCGTCCGCCCCGACCTGCGCGGCACCCCCTCGGACGCCCACGGCGCGCTCGTGGACGCCGCGCTCGGCGAGGTGGCCGCCCGAGGCGGCGGCGCCATCAGGGTGTGGCTGCGGACCGACCTCGAGCACGGTGCAGACCGCCTGGCCGCTCGCGGGCTGCACCCGATCCGAGAGCTCCTGCAGCTACGCGCTCCGCTGACCAGCGCCGCGCTGCAGGACGCCGCGTCGCCACCCGTCCCGGTACGCCCGTTCCGTATCGGGCGCGACGAGCAGGCATGGCTCGAGGTCAACGCTCGTGCGTTCGCCGGCCACCCCGAGCAGGCCTCGTGGACGCTCACCGACCTCGAGCGCCGGGAGCGTGAGCCGTGGTTCGACCCCGGCGGGTTCCTGCTCCACGAGGCGGGCACCCGCCTCGCGGCGTTCTGCTGGACCAAGGTGCACCTGAACCCCGTCCTCGGCGAGATCTACGTGATCGGTGTCGACCCCGACTACCAGGGCCGGGGGCTCGGCCGCGCGCTCACGAGGGTCGGGCTCGGCCATCTCGCCACCCGAGGGGTGCCGACCGCGATGCTCTACGTGGAGCGCACCAACACCCCAGCGCTCGTCCTCTACCGGTCCCTCGGCTTCACCGAGCACCATCGCGAAGTGCAGTTCACCGGCGAGGTGGAGCCCGCCGGTCAGGTCGACACGCCGACGACGCGCCCGATGCCGTAGGTGACTCCCGCGGCGACCACCGCCACGAGGAGCTGGCGCGCGGCCGCCTTCAGCACCGACCGCCCGGTGAGCACGCCGAGCACCACGCCCACGCCGACCGCCGCGACCGCGCCGACGGCGACGGAGGCCACGAGCGCACCGTTGCCGCGCCCGACCAGCCATGGGATGAGCGGGAGCAGCGCCCCGAGGGCGAACGCCCCGAAGGAGCTCACCGCGGCCAGCACCGGAGAGCCGAGCGCTGTCGGGTCGATGCCCAGCTCCTCTCGGGCATGCGTCTGGAGCGCCGTCTGCGGGTCGCGCATCATCAGCTCTGCGAGCTCGCTCGCGAACGCCGGTGTGAGGCCCCTGCGCTGGTAGATCCCCACGAGCTCCCTGCGCTCGGCGGCGGGGTTGCGCTCGAGCGCCTCCCGCTCGACCTCGAGCTCGCGCTCGAAGAGGTCCCGCTGCGCCTGCATCGACACGAGCTCGCCGGCGGCCATCGAGAAGGCCCCCGCGACGAGACCCGCGAGCCCTGAGAGCCTCACGACCGTCCCCGCCGGGTGGGCGCCGGCCACCCCCAAGATGAGCGAGACGTTCGTGACGAGCCCGTCGCTGATCCCGAAGACGGCCGCCCTGGCGCCGCCGGACTTGACGTTGCGATGCTGGCGCTCGCCGTGGGCATTGGTCGCCGGCGAGCGCCTCGAGCGGCGCAGACGGGTGCTCGTCACGCGAGCAAGCGTACCGACGCCACGAGCCGGGCCGCACCTGGCAGAATGGCCGGGTGCCAGGCCGTTGGATCGATCGCAGCCAGCCCCAGACGCTCCAGGGAGCGGTCCTCTTCTCCTACCTGAACGCGGCCATGGCGCTCCTCTTCACCCTGATCCTGGGACAGTCGCCATTTCTCTTCATCTTCATCCTCCTCGCCGTCGCCGCCTTCGGTGTCGCCAACGAGCGGCGCGTGGCGTACTGGGCGGCGGTCGTCCTCGCCTGCGCCTACGTGCTCGGGGTCCTCGTCCTCATGGTCACCGGCGGCGGCTTCGGCGGCATCTTGAACCTCCTGTTCGCCGGCATCCTCGTCGCGCTGCTGCTCCATCCCGAGAGCCGGCACTACGAGCGGATCTGGTTCAAGTAGCCGCTCGCCCCATCGGGTGACGACGCGCGAGGAATGCCTGTGCCCACCACCGTCATCGGCGTCGACGAGCTCGGGGGCATGGTCGGCCGGCATCTCGGCTACAGCGACTACCTCGTCGTTGACCAGGACAGGATCGATCGCTTCGCCGACGCGACCGGGGACCACCAGTGGATCCATGTCGACCCCGAGCGCGCGGCTGAAGGCCCGTTCGGCACGACGATCGCCCACGGGTACCTGACGCTCTCGCTCGTGTCGCTCCTGCTCCCCCAGGTGATGACCGTCGAGGGTGTCGCGTTCGGGTTGAACTACGGCTGCAACAGGGTCCGGTTCCCGGCGCCGGTGCCGTCCGGCTCCGCGGTCCGTCTCGGCGCCGTCCTCGCGTCCGCCGACGAGGTTCCTGGCGGCGTCCAGGTGGTCCTCGACGTCGAGATCGAGGTCCGAGGCGCGGCCAAGCCCTCCTGCGCCGCAGAGGTCGTGCTCCGCTACTACCGACCGTGACGACGTCGAACCTCCCCTCCGGGAAGGAGAAGACCGTACGCGTGCGGGCGATGTTCGACGCGATCGCGCCCCGCTACGACCTGGTCAACCGGTTCATCAGCCTCGGCCTGGACCAGCACTGGCGCCAGCGCACCGTCCGCGCCCTCGCGCTCGCGCCGGGCTCGCTGGTGCTCGACCTCGCTTGTGGCACGGGCGCGCTCGGCGCGATCGCGCGGCGCCATGGGTACCGGGTCGTCGGAGCGGACATGAGCGAGGGCATGCTGGCCAGCCGTGTCGGACGATTCCCCGCCGTGCAGGCCGACGCCGCCTCGCTCCCCTTCGCCACGGGCGCGTTCGACGGGGTGCTGTGCGCCTACGCACTCCGGAACTTCACGGACCTCGGGGCCTCGTTCGCCGAGGCGGCCCGAGTCGTTCGACCCGGCGGCCGGATCTCGATCCTCGAAGTGGCGACGCCGCCGAACCCGCTCGTACGCGCCGGCCACCGGGTGTGGTTCCGCCACGTCGTCCCGAAGATCGGTGCGGCGCTGTCGGACCCCGGCGCCTACCGGTACCTGCCCGACTCCGTCGCGTACCTGCCAGAGGACCCCGGGCTGCGGGTCATGCTCCGTGAGGCAGGCTTCGCCGCCGTCGGCCGCCAGCTCCTCCAAGGCGGCCTGAGCCAGCTCCTCACGGCGACCCGCGCGGGCACCCCCACCGGTCGGTGAGCGACCACACCGTGGGATCCTCGAGCGCACCGCTCCCTCACGCGCCCGACCCTGGCGCCTTCGTCGCGACCACGACGCCCGTTGCTCCCACGTCTCCCTCGGCATGGATGAGCTCGATCGCCGCTCGGGCAGCGGACACCGGGGTGCTCGTCGGAAGCCGAGAGCGAGTGCTCGCGGGTCTGGGGGTCGCGGCGGCGCTTCCCCTCCCCCACGGCCTCGAGGACGAAGACGCGCTCCTCGCGGTGCGGGCATGGCTCGCCGCCGTCGAGCCCGCCGGGGGTGCCGACGACGCGACGCGGCCGTCGCGCGTGGCTGCGCTCGGGGCGTTCGCCTTCGACCGGAGCGCGCCCACCACGCTCGTGGTGCCCTCGGTCACGTGGTGCCGGGACGCGGACGGCCAGACCTGGCGCGTGGACGTCCGCAGGTGCGACGAGCCCGCGGTGCACGACGCCCCTTCGATGCACGACGCCCCTCCGGGGCGCGACGAGCCGGTGCGCGACGACGCTGCCGCGCCCTTCGACGCCTCGAGCCTCGTGCAGGTCCCGCCTCCCGCCGCCTACGCCCGCGCCGTCGCCCGCGCCGTCGCCGACATCCGCGCGGGGAGGCTCTCCAAGGTCGTGCTCGGCCGGATGCTGGACGTGCAGCTGCCCTCCCCCCCAGTCGCGTCCCTGATCCTGCAGGCGCTATGGGCTCCCGGTGGGCTCTTCTCGCCGTTCTCGATCCCCACCCCTTCGGGCAGGCTGGTCGGCGCGTCGCCCGAGCTCCTGGTCCGCCGCTGCGGATCGACCGTCACGTCCCATCCGCTTGCCGGGACGGTGCCGCTCACCGGGTCCGAAGACGACGCCCAGGTCCAGCGGCTGCTCGACTCGCCGAAGGATCGGGCAGAGCACCGCCTGGTCGTCGACGCGGTCGCCGCCGCCCTCGAGCAACGCTGTCGCGTGCTGTCGGTGCCGGAGACGCCGACGGTCGTCCGGCTCGGGTCCGACGCCCGGCTCGGCACCCTCGTCCGAGGGACCCTCTGTGACGTGGGTGCGCGGGCCACGACAGCGCTCGCCCTCCTGGCGCTGCTGCACCCCACGCCCGCGGTGGCCGGCGTACCTCGTGGCGCGGCGCTGGAGCGGATCGCCGAGCTCGAGCCGGCGCCACGCGGCTACTGGGCCGGTGCGGCCGGCTGGACCGACGCCGCGGGCGACGGCGAGTGGGTCCTCGCCATCCGTTCGGTCGAGCTCGACGCAAGGCGCGCCCTCGTCCGGGCCGGTGCCGGAGTGGTGGAGGGGTCGGACCCGCGCCACGAGCTCGCCGAGACGACGGTCAAGCTCCGTCCGGTCCTCGACGCGCTGTGGCCCGGTGCCTCGGCGCTCCTCTGACCGCGAGCTCCGGCTCCTGCCCTGGCGCTTCGAGGTGCGGGGCGGGCGGCGCAGGGTTCGTCGAGACGAGCGGCACCTCGACGACGAAGACGTTTCCTTCCCTGTCGGTCCGTGGCTGCACCCAGGCCCGCCCGCCCAGCGCCTCGACGATGGCGCGCACGATCGACAGCCCGAGACCGGTGCTTTCGCCCGTGCGCGCCCGATCGCCACGGTAGAAGCGGTCGAACACCCGCACCCGCTGGAGCGGTGTGAGGCCTGGCCCCTCGTCCACCACCCGAAGGACACCCATGCCACCCTCCGCGCCGACCTCGACGCGCACCGCCGATCCGGGGGTCGTGTGCGCGACCGCGTTCTGCACGAGATTGTGCGCCACCTGCGCGAGCCGGTCCCGGTCGCCCGCCACGGTCACCGCGCAGCCGGCGACGTGCTCGATGGGACGACCCGGGTCCGTGAGCTGCGCGTCGTCCACCGCGTCCTTCGAGACCCGATGCAGCTCCACGGGGACGCGCTCGAGCGGCCGACCCTGGTCGAGGCGCGCCAGCAGCAGGAGGTCGTCGACGAGACCGCTCATGCGTCCCGCCTCCCGCTCGACCCGCCGCAGCGCCTTCGCTCGGTCGTCCGCATCGACGAAGACCCCCTTGCGCAACAGCTCCACGTAGCCGCGGATCGAGGTGAGCGGGGTTCTCAGCTCGTGTGACGCATCCGCCACGAACTGGCGCAGCCGCGCCTCTGACTCGGACTTCTCCGCGAACGCGTCCTCGATGCGCCCGAGCATCGTGTTGAGCGCCGCGCCCAGCCTCCCGACCTCGGTCTCGTCGTCGGCCGGCTCGACGCGCCGTCCGAGGTCCCCTCCCGAGGCGATCTCACCGGCCGTCTTCGCCATGTCGTCGAGCGGGCGCAGCCCGCGCCGAACCGTCCACAGCGCGAGCGCGCACACGGCCAGCAGGACCGCTGCGGAGACGCCACCCTCGATGCGGACGAGCGAGGCCATCGTCGCGTCGGTCTGCGCGAGCGACACCGCCACGATGACGGTTCCCTCGGGGACCCGTGCCGCGTCGGCTCGGTAGCCGGCACCGTGCCGGGAGGGCAATGTGAAGTTGTACGGGTTCGGGCGGTACGGCCCGCGGGCCGTGCCGATCCCGGGTGACAACCGCACCGATCTCGGCACGATGGGGGGAGGATCGGGCCGCAGTGTGGACCCCGAGGGGCGCGAGGCGATCACCGCGCCGCTGTGGCCGAGGAGCACCACGTAGACGTCGGGGTTCAGCCGGTCGCCGATCGCCTCGGACCTCACTGTGCGCCCACGCCGGTGCGCGAAGACGAGGTAGCGCACGGCCGCACGCTGGGCGAACGCGAGCTGCGAGTCGAGACGCCCGTAGAGGAAGGACCGCAGCGACGTGTACGTCACGAGGTCGGCGACGCCGAGGCCGATCACCAGCAGCACCGCCATCGCGAGCATCAGCCGGCGGCGCAGGCGCACCTCGCCACCTCAGCCCTTCGGCAGGCGCAGGCTGTAGCCGACGCCGCGCACCGTGTGGATCAGCGAGGGGCCGCTCTCGTCGAGCTTCTTGCGCAGGTAGCTGATGTAGGTCTCCACGATGTTCGGGTCGCCGTCGAAGGAGTAGTCCCAGACGTGGTCCAGGATCTCGAGCTTCGGCACGACGCGCCGAGGATGCTCGAGCAGGTACTGGAGCAACCGGAACTCCGTGGCGGTGAGGTCGATCGACCGGCCGGCGCGCCACACCTCGTGCGTCTCGACGTTCATCACGAGGTCCGCGTAGCGCATCTCGGAGTCCTCGGAGCTGTCATGACCCACCCGGCGCAGCACGGCGCGCACGCGCGCCACCAGCTCTTCGAGGCTGAAGGGCTTCGTGACGTAGTCGTCGGCCATCCCGAGGCCGAGCACCTTGTCCTCCGTGCTGTCGCGCGCGGTGAGGAAGACCACCGGAACCGCGACGCCGCTCTCGCGCAGTCGGCGACAGACCTCGGTTCCTTCGAGATCCGGCATCATCACGTCGAGCATGACGAGGTCGTAGCGGCCAGGCTGCGCGAGCTGCAGCGCCTCCCTCCCCGAGCCCGCCACCTCGACGTCGAAGCCCTCGAAGCGCAGCGCTGCGGACAGGAGGTCCCTGATGAACGGCTCGTCGTCGACGACGAGGACCCTCTCGCCCTCCGAGCTCACCGTTGCATGATCGTAGACGCCGGGCGGGACCCGCGAACCGCACGGCCCCGTCCTCCCCCCACACGCCCAGCCAGGCGGGCCAGCCCCCACCACGCCACGAGCAGCAGCGCTTCGACCACGATGGCCGAGGACATCTTCGACTCGCCCGAGACACGGTCGACGAAGCTGATGGGCACCTCGGTGATCGGGGCGCCGGCTTGCTTCGCGCGATAGGTCATCTCGATCTGGAAGCCGTAGCCGTCGGCCCTGATCCGGTCGAGGTCCAGACGGCGCAAGACCGACGCCGCGTAGACCCGGAAGCCCGCCGTCGAGTCCTTCACGCCGAGCCCGAGCACGGCGTCGGCGTAGCGGTTCCCGCCCCACGACAAGAGGTGGCGGTGCCACGACCAGTTCGGGATGGATCCTCCCGGGACGTAGCGCGAGCCCACCACCAGTTCGTAGCCGTCTTCCAAAGGGGCCACGAGCGCGGGGAGCGCGGCGGGGTCGTGGGAGAAGTCGGCGTCCATCTCGACGCACGCGTCGTAGCCTGCGTCGAGGCCCCAGCGGAAGCCCGCTCGGTAGGCGCTCCCGAGGCCGGACTTCTCCGTGCGCCGGAGCACGTGGACGTCGCCCAGCTCGAGCGCGACCTTTTCGACGAGGTCCGCCGTCCCGTCAGGGCTCCCGTCGTCGACCACGAGGATCCCCGCGTCGGGGAGCACTGCGTGCACCCGACGCAGGAGCTCTTCGATGTTCGATGCCTCGTTGTAGGTCGGCACCACGACCAAGACCCGCACGGCGTGGCAGCTTAGGCCCCAGGCCCTTGCCCTGGAACGACGCGCAGCCGCGGGCGCCCTCTTGGACGCGGCGCCGGGCCGGATGCCACGGCGACACCAGGCGGCATGGAAGCATGTGGCCCGTGGAGGAGCCGCTTCGCCAACCGGCCACATCCGCGACCGGCTCCTCTCCCGCCGGCCCTGACCAGCCCGCTGCGCCAGAGGAACATGCTGCGCCAGAGGAGCGTGCCACACCAGAGCAGGCCGCTCCGCCGAAGCAGCCGCGGCGCGGTGCACGGCTGCGTCAGTGGTGGCGCTCCCCGCCGTTCCGATGGACCGTCGCGATCATCATCCTCTTCTTCATCCTCGAGTACCTTCTCTTACCCGACCTCGCCAATGCGCGCCGCTCGCTCGCCCTGCTCGGACGCGTGAACGTCGTCGGGCTCCTCGTCGCTGTCGGCCTCGAGGTCATCTCGCTCCTTGCCTACGCCGAGCTCACCCACACGGTGCTGTCGCCCGGCGCTCCCCGGCGCACCGTGCTGTTCCGCGTGAACATGTCGAGCCTGGCAGTGAGCCACGTCGTGCCCGGCGGCACCGCTGCGGGCACCGCCGTCGGCTACCGGCTCCTCACCGAGCTCGACGTGCCGAGCGGCGCCGCGGCATTCGGGCTCGCGACCCAAGGCGTCGGATCGGCCGTCGTGCTCAACGTGATCTTCTTCCTCGCGCTGCTCATCTCCATCCCGCTCACCGGCTACAACCCCCTCTACGGCTTCGCCGCCATCCTGGGCGTCATCCTCATCGGACTGTTCGCAGGGACCGTCGTCCTCCTCACCCGAGGGCAGCGTGCGGCTCTCGAACGCCTGCACGGCTGGGCGAAGAAGGTGCCGTTCGTCAACGCCGACAAGCTGACCTCCCTCGTCCAGACGATCGCGGACCGGCTGGAGATCCTCCTGCGCGACCGGGCGCTCCTCGTCCACGCGTTGGAGTGGGCCGCGGCCAACTGGCTCTTCGACGCAGCGTCGCTGTGGGTCTTCATCCTTGCCTTCGACCACGTCGTGTCGCCGATCGACCTCCTCGTGGCCTACGGGCTGGCGAACATCCTCGCCGTGATCCCGATCACGCCCGGAGGCCTCGGTGTGGTGGAAGGGGTGCTGATCACCACGCTCATCGGGTTCCACGTCCCGAAGGCCATCGCGATCCTGGGCGTCCTCTCCTACCGCCTCGTCAACTTCTGGCTGCCCATCCCAGGCGGCGGCATCGCCTACCTGTCGCTCAGGTTCGGACACGAAGGCAGAGCCCGACGCGAGCTTGCCGGCCAGCTCGACGGGCCCGAGAAGGAGGCTCGGCACCGGATCCTCCGGCGCCACACCCGAACCTCGTGACCCCGGGGCCGGCCTATCCGTCGTGACGGGGGTCCACGTCCCGCCGGCGCCGTGCGCGTTCGACGGCGAGCTCCTTCAGCCTGCGCTGGGAATCGATGCCGTCGACCGGGCGAAGCCGCTGCCATACCCCGTCGGCGTGGAGCACCCAGGCGTTCACGTCGTCTGCGAAGACGAGGTCGAGGATCTCGAGGAGGCGGCCCTGCAGCTCCACGTCGTGCACGGGGACCAGAACCTCGATGCGGCGGTCGAGGTTCCGCTCCATGAGATCGGCGGAGCCGATGTAGAGCTCCAGGGGCAGCGCCGTGGCGCAGCTGCCGGGCTCTCGGTGAGGGGCGTCGTCCCGGGAGCCACCGAAGCGGTAGATCCGAGAGTGCTCGAGGAACTGGGCCACGATGGAGCGGACCGTGATCGTCTCGGAGAGCCCGGGCACCCCGGGGCGGAGGCTGCACATCCCTCGCACCGCGAGATCGATGGGCACGCCCGCCCGTGACGCGGTGTAGAGCGCGTCGATCATCTCGGGGTCGGTGAGCCCGTTCACCTTGAGCACGATCCGCCCTGCCGAACCGGCCTCCACCTGGCGGGCGATGAGCTCGAGGACCCGCTCTCGCAACGTGACCGGCGCCACGAAGATCTGCCGGTACTCGGACTGGCGGCTGTAGCCGGTCAGGTAGTTGAAGAGGTCGCCCACGTCCGCGCCGATGTCCGGATCCGAGGTGAGCAGACCGAGGTCTTCGTACACGGCGGCGGTGCTCGAGTTGTAGTTGCCGGTGCCGACGTGGCAGTAGCGGCGGATGCCGTCGTCTTCGCGCCGCAGGACCAGCACCGTCTTCGAGTGGGTCTTCAGCCCCACGAGCCCGTAGACGACGTGCACGCCCGCCTCCTCGAGCGCCTTGGCCCACGCGATGTTCGCCTGCTCGTCGAAGCGGGCCTTCAGCTCGACGATCACCGCCACCTGCTTGCCGCACTCCGCGGCCTTGATCAGCGATGCCACGATCGGGCTGTCTCCGGAGGTCCGGTACAGGGTCTGCTTGATCCCGAGCACCGCGGGATCGTCGGCCGCCTGGGTCACGAAGGCCTCGACCGACGTCGCGAACGAGTCGTAGGGGTGGTGCACGAGCACGTCCCGCTCACGCAGCACCCCGAAGAGGTCCGTCGGCTCGTTCCCTGCGGTGGCGAGGAACGGCGGGGTCATCGGCGTCCACGTCTCGGCGTGCAGGTCCGGACGGTCGAGGCCGTAGACGGCCCACAGGCCCGAGAGGTCGATCGGGGCGTCGAGCGTGTAGACGCCGTCGGGGGGGACGTCCAGCTCTTCGCGGAGCCGCTCGACCAAGGCGGGGTCGGCGGCCGAGCTGATCTCGAGGCGGACCGCGCTCGCGAACCGCCGCCTGCGCAGCTCCATCTCGACCGCCACCAGAAGATCGTCCGCCTCGTCCTCCTCGAGCGCGAGGTCGGCGTTCCTCGTCACCCGAAAGGTGTCGTGCTCCCCGATGGCCATCCCCGGGAACAGCGTGTGGAGGTGCGCGGCGATCACCTGCTCGAGGGGGACGAACCGTTCGCCGTCCGGCATCACCACGAAGCGCGGGAGCACCGACGGCACCTTGACGCGTGCGATCCGTTGCTCGCCGGTCGCCGGGTCGCCGACCTCGACCAGCAGGTTCAAGGAGAGGTTGGAGATGTAGGGGAACGGGTGGCCGGGATCGACCGCGAGCGGCGTCAGCACCGGATAGATCTGGCGGCGGAACACGTCCACGAGGTAGCTGCGGTCGTCGTCGTCGAGCGACGTCCAGTCCGACAGGCGGATCCCCGCGTCGGCGAGCGCCGGGACGAGGACGTCCAGGAAGATCGCGTCCTGGCGCGCCACGAGCTGCTCCACCCGTGTGCGGATCGCCGCGAGCTCCTCGCCGGGACGCAATCCGTCGACCGACCGGGAGCGCACGCCCGCGACCAGCTTGTCCTGGAGCCCGGCGACGCGCACCTGGAAGAACTCGTCGAGCGCTTCGGCATGGATCGCCATGAACTTCACCTGCTCCAACAGCGGCAGCCCCGTGTCCTCGGCGAGGTCCAGCAGCCTCGAGAGGAAGTCGAGCCGGGACAGCTCCTTGTTCGTGAAGCGCCGGTGCCCATACGCCGCGATCGCATGGGGGACGGCGACGGTGCGACGCTCGCCCGCCAGCGGCTCGACGCGCGCCGGGTGAACCGCCACGTCTGCCCCGGGGGACGGCGTTGGCACAGAGGTGCCGCCGGTGGGCACCGGACCGGCCGGGGCGCTCGGACCCGCCGTCACACCCACGTCCACCGACATTCCCTCACCTTGCTCGGGGTGCGTGCGCTGAAGGGCCATGAAACCTCTCCAGCGTACACGCACCGCTACGCTTCTGGCCGTGGCGACCACCACCACAGTGCTCCCGCCTCGCGTCCGGGCCGCCAGGCAGATCCCCGTATGGCGAAGGGGCCCCAAGCCCAAGCGCCGGACCGAGCTCGGGCTGCTCGTCTTCGCCGTCGCGATCACGGTCGCCCTCTACGTGATCGCCGAGATCGGCGCGAAGGGCAAGCTCCCGCCCCACATCGGGCCCATCCTCGCCGTGATCCTCGGGATGGTGCTGGTGGCGCATGTCGCGAACCGGTGGCTGGTCCCCAATGCGAACGCCGTGGTGCTCCCGCTGGTCGCGCTGCTCAACGGCATCGGCTACGTGATCATCGTCCGCTTCACACCGCCGGCGGCGAAGTCGCAGGCGATCTGGGTGGTCGTGGGGATCGCGTGCTACATCGGGGTGCTGCTCGCGGTGCGCCACACCCGCGACATGGACCGCTACCGGTACCTGCTGCTCGCCGTCGCGATCGGGCTGCTCATCTCGCCCCTCATCCCGCACATCGGCAAGCCGATCACAACAACGCGGCTGTGGGTCGGCCTCGGACCCATCGTCTTCCAGCCCATCGAGTTCGCCAAGCTCCTGCTCGTCGTCTTCTTCGCCTCCTACTTCGCCGAGCGCAAGGAGCTCTTGTCGATCCCGACCGCCCGGGTGGGGAACCGGCTCGTCCTGGACCCCCGCCCGCTCGTGCCGATCCTGGCGTTCTGGGCGCTGTCGATGGGGATCATCGCCCTCGAGGACGACGTCGGGTTCGCCATGCTCGTCTTCACCGTGTTCGTGGTGCTGCTCTGGATCACGACGGGCCGGTGGGCCTACATCGTCTTCTCCCTCGTCCTCTTCGCCGTTGGCGCCGTCGTGGCATCGAGGCTGCTCTCCCAGGTGCACGTCCGCATCGACCTTTGGCTCCACGCCGCGCCGAACACGCAGCTCGGCTACGGGTTCTTCGACTTCGCCCACGGCGGCATCGGCGGCTCCGGCCTCGGCACCGATCCTCTTGCCGGGGCGTTCTCCTGGATGCACATCACGACGGACATGGTCTTCGCCGCGGTCGGCGACCAGCTCGGCTTCATCGGGGCCGCCGCCGTCGTGATCGCGTTCGTGCTCCTCGTCGGCGCAGGCCTCAGGATCGCCCAGGCGGCGCGCTCGGACTTCTCCCGGCTCGTCGCGGTCGGGCTCACCGCGGTGCTCGGGTTCCAGGCGTTCTTCATCATGGCGGGCGTGACCCGGATCCTGCCGTTCACCGGCATCACGCTGCCGTTCGTCGCCTATGGGGGCTCCTCGCTGGTCGCGAACTACATCTTGGTCGCAGTGCTCATGCGCGTCTCGGAGGAGGGATCCTCCACGCGTGCCGAACGCGCGACGGGGATCAGCTTGCCGAGCGAGACAGAGCTCCTGGTCGCCCCCTGACCTCGAGCGAGCTCGCCTACGTGGCGAGCAGGTCGTCGGCGGGGGGCTCGGCGGCGGCGGGTTCGGCGGCGGCGGGCTCGTCGGCGGCGGGTTCGTCGGGGGCGGGTTCGTCGGGGGGCACGTCGACCCCGGCGGTGAACAGTCGCTCGTCGCAGAGGACCGGCGCCGGCACCCGCTGGCGGAGGGCGAGGCAGATGCCGTCACTCGGACGGCACGAGAGGACCGAACGCCCGACAGGGCCGACGAGCACGAGCTCTGCGAGATAGGTCGCGCCGATACGACCGGTCAGGCGGACGGCCACCACGTCGATGCCGTTGCGCTCGAGGGTCTCGGCGAACAGGTCGTGGGTGAGCGGGCGCGGCGCCGAGGTGCCACCGATCGCGTGCGCGAGCGCCACGCCCTCCGCGGTGCCGATCCGGAACGCCAGCCGGCCGCGGCTCCCCTCTGCGTCCTCGAGCGTCACGACGGGAAACTGGTCGGGCAGGGCGACGTCCACCGACACGACGCGCACGATGCGCCAGGTGCGCGCGGTCGGCGGGGGCAGTCCGGCTGGCACTTCGGTGTCGGCTGGCACTTCGGTACCGGCTGGCACTTCGGTGTCGGCTGGCACTTCGGTGCCGGCTGGCACTTCGGTGCCGGTCGATCCCTCCACTTCGGCTAGCCCCCCCGACGGGCGTACACGCTCAACCCGAGGCCGACCGCCGTGAAGAACGCGACGACCGCCGTCCCCCCATAGCTGATGAACGGCAGCGGGATCCCGGTGATCGGCATGATGCCCATCGTCATCCCGGCGTTCTGGAAGGTGCTGAACGCGATGAAGGCGAACACCCCGGCGCAGATGAGGCGCCCGAAGTCGTCTCGGGCGATCTGCCCGATGCGCAGCACTCGCCAGGCGAGGAAGAACAGCAGGCCGATCACCCCGACGGCCCCGACGAACCCGAGCTGCTCACCCACGGCGGTGAAGATGAAGTCCGTCTGCTGCTCGGGGACGTACCCGAGGTTCGTCGCCGCCCCGTGCCCGATGCCGGTCCCGAACAGTCCGCCCGCGCCGATCGCGTCCTTCGCCTGCTGGAGGTTGTAGATGGCCCCCGCAAGTGTGCCGGTGGGGTGCTTTGTCGACTGGTGCAAGAAGCTCGTGATGCGCAGCACCTGGTAGTGGTGCAGCAGTCCGCCGCCGAGCACGAGCGCGACCACGCCCACGGCCCCGATGAGCAGCACCACCATGACCCGGGTGGGGAGCCCGGCGACCACGAGCATCACGAGCAGGACGACCGACATCACGATCCCGGTCCCGAGGTCGGGCTGGAGCATGACGAGACCGATGGGGACGGCGCCGAGCACGAGAACCTTCACGACGTCGCGCCAGGTGAGCCCTTCAGGACGCCGAGAGCAGTACGTGGCGACTGCGACGATGAGGCCGAGCACCGCGAACTCCGACGGCTGGATCTGGATGGGCCCCAGGTTGAACCAGCGCGCGGAGCCCAGCGGCGAGTGGCTGCCGACGTGCGGGACCATGACCGCGAGCAGGATGAACAACGAGAAGCCGTAGATCGCCATGCCGAGGGCTTCCAGCTTCCGATAGTCGAAGAGCCCCACGACCCCCATGACGACGATCCCGAGGACGACGAAGATCGCCTGGCGCTTCAGGTAGTAGGTCGGGCTGGTCCCTGCGAGGAGCAGCGGACCCCGGGTCGCCGTATACACCATCACGACGCCGATGACCGCCGCGACGATCGAGCCGATGATGAGGAACGGGTCCACCACCAACGTTGGGCGGCGCACCATGAGCGGGCGCCGTGCCGACGCCGCTGGACGGGGGGGATTGGTCCCCATGCGGTACTGCGTCTGCACGAGGGTCAAGGCTACCGGGCATCCGCCGGAGGGACGGGCCGCGCCGCGACGGCGCGCCACATGTCCTCGACCGGCGCGTGGTGACCCGACCACAGCTCGATCTGGAGCGCCGCCTGGTGGACGAGCATGCCCAGACCGTCGAGCACCTCCGCGCCGCGTCGGTGGGCGAGCTCGAGCCACCGCGTCGGGCGCGGCGCGTACACGAGGTCGACGACGACCTGGCCAGGACCGAGGATGGCGGGATCGATCGGCGGGAGCGCGCCGGCCTGCGTCGTGCCGGCCATGCCGAGGGGCGTCGCGTTCACCACGAGCGCAGCGTCCGCCGCATCCGACGGGACGCCTGCCCGCCCGACCCTTCCGGCGAGGCTGGCGGCATCGGCGACCCGGACGGGGGACCGGCCGACGACGACGACCTCGGACGCTCCTGCCTCTGCCAGGGCGAGCACCACCGCCCTTGCCGCGCCGCCGGCACCGGCCACCAGGCAGCGACGTCCCGAGGGGTCGAACCCCGTCCCGCGGCGCAGCGCGGCGACGAAGCCCTGACCGTCGGTGTTCTCTCCGACGAGGCCGTCGGGCTCGACGACGACGCAGTTGACCGCACCCAGCCGAGCTGCGGCTGCGCTCGTGCGGTCGACCTTCGCGGCCACGGCCTCCTTGTGCGGCATCGTGACCGATAGGCCGCGCAGGCCGAGCGCGCGGGCGCCGGCGAGCGCTGCGTCGAGCGAGGCGGGAGACACCAAGAACGCGACCGACACCCAGTCGAGACCCAGGGCCGCGAACGCCGCGTTGTGCAACACCGGCGAGAGCGAATGGCGCACCGGATCGCCGATCACGCCCACCACGACGGACGTGCCCGACGGCCAACCCGGCGCCCCTGCCGCAAGGGACCCGCTCATGTGGCCGACCCCGGTGGGGACGCGCTCGTCGAGCCGCTCGAGCCGTGCCGCTGGGCGTTCGCCGCCGCCTCATGGACGAGTGCGAGCTGCTGTGTGTAGGTCGAGGCGAACTTCATGATCCCCGCTCGATCTGTCACCAGGTCGAAGTAGAGCCACGGACCCGCCGGCGGGTGAAGCGCCGCAGCCAGTGCCTGGACGGAGGGCGTGCAGATCGGGGTGGGCGTGAGCCCCGCATGCAGGTACGTGTTGTACGGCGTTGTGATCCGCTCGTCCGCCGGCGTCACCTTCCCGCCGTCCTTGCCGAGGGAGTAGAGGACCGTCGATGTCATGTCCAGGTCCATGCCGTCGGCGAGGCGGTTGTAGACCACGCGGGCGACATCTCCCATGTAGCGGGTGAAGTACCCCTCCTTCTGGACGATCGAAGCGAGCGTGACGAGCTGGTAGGCGTCCAATCCGGCGACCGTGGTCGACGGCGTGAGCCCGACGGAGCGGGCTCGAGCGTCGAAGCGAGCGACCATCCTGGCCAGCAGCGCATGGCCGCTCTCTGTGGGCAGGATCTCGTAGGTGCCGCTGCCGATGAGGCCCTCGAGGGACCCCCCCGAGGCGCTCTGGAAGGGTGAGCGGACCCGGCCCGCCCGGCCCGCGTCGGAGAACGCATGCGCGAGGGTCCCCGGCATCGACGACAGCTCGGCGGCGATCTCCGAGATGGTCATGCCCGGCACGACGTCGAGCTCCCCCACGTTCGGCCCTGTTCCGAGAAGGGCGCTCACCGCGGAGAACGAGAGGTTGCGGTGCAGCTGGTAGGTACCGGGGCGCACCGTGGGCGCACCGTGCACCAACGACCAGAGGTGAAAGGCGAAGGATGTCCCGAT
>JAKAQM010000183.1 GCA_021822565.1 Actinomycetes bacterium
CTGAAGCCCTTCGTCACCTTGGCCAATACCATTCGCAAGCACCGCGAGGGCATCCTGGCCGCGGTGCGGCTCGGCGTGAACAACGCGCGGCACGAGGCGCTCAACCGGCGCGTGCGGATGATCGTGAATCGGGCCTACGGCTTTCACTCCGCCAACGCGGCACTCGGCCTCATCATGCTCACCCTCGGACCCATCGAACATGTCCTCCCGCACGAACGTCGCCGGGGCTCGGATCCCTGAATCGACCCACATCCATGCCGGGAGGCCCCGGAAAAGGACCAGAACAGGCTGGCACCTCGCCGCACGGTCGACCCTACCCGCACGGTGCGCACCCAGTTCCTCGTCGAGCTCGACGCCCGGGGCGGTGCAGCGAGCCTCGACGAGCTCAACGAGCTGTTCGGTGCGTGGCTCGAAGGCGTCTATCACCGGACCCGTCACTCCGAGACCACAGAGACCCCGCTCGAACGCATGATGCGGGGACGCTCCCTGCGCCGGGCGACCCCCGCCGAGCTGCACGAGGCGTTCCTTTGGTCCTGCACCCGCACTGCCGACAAGACCGGAGCCGTCAGCCTGTTCGGGAACCACTACGAGATCGACGCCGCGCTCGCCCGGTCCAAGGTCGAGCTGGTGTTCGACCCCTTCGACTTGGCCGACATCGAGGTCCGCTATCAGGGCCGGTCGATGGGCAAGGCGATCCCCCGGCGGATCCACCGCCACACCCACCCGAGGGCACGGCCCGAGACCGACCCGGCGCCCAAGTCCTCGGGCATCGACTACCTCGGGCTGGTGTCGGCCCGGGTGGCGGCCGAACAGGCGAAGCGGATCGCGTACACGCAACTGCACCTCGAACCGACCGACGCCGGTGGCAAGGACAGTGACGGCAGCTCGAACGACGACAACGGCAACGGTGACGACGACGAGGAGATCGAACGATGAGCGTGGACCGGCTGTGCAGCTTCTTCGGGTTCACCAAGGTGCCCTTCGGGCGGGACCTCGCACCGGCGTCGCTGTTCCGCTCCGCCGCCCACTCAGAAGCGGTGGCCCGGCTCACCTGGTGCGTGGAGGAGCGAGGGCTCGGCGTCCTCACCGGCGAGGTCGGCTGCGGCAAGACCGTGGCTGCACGGGCCACGGTCGCCGGGCTCGATCCGTCGCGCCACCAGGTCATCTACTGCGCCAACCCGACGGTCGGTGGCCGGGGCATCCTCTCGCTGGTCGTGACGGCCCTCGGCGGGATCCCCCGGTTCCACCGCGCCGCTCTCGTCCCCCAGGCCGCCGACGCACTCGCACTCGCAGAGGCAGAGCGCGGACGCAGGGTGCTGCTCGTCATCGACGAGAGCCACCTGCTCGATGCCGACCAGCTCGAGGACCTGCGCATGATCACCAACACCGAGATGGACAGCCGCTCGCCCGCCGCCGTCGTTCTCTTGGGGCAACCGACGCTCCGGCGACGCCTGCACCAAGGGACCATGGCAGCGCTCGATCAGCGCATCACGTTGCGGGTCCACATGGAGGGCATGGACCTGGCCGAGACGCTCGCCTACGTCCGCCACCATCTGGGCCAAGTCGGACGCTCCGACGCGTTGTTCAGCGACGACGCGCTGGCGGTCATCCACCATGCGGCCCGGGGCCTGCCGAGAGCCGTCAACAACCTGGCACTCCAGGCACTCGTCGCCACCTTCGCCGCCGACAAGGCGATCGTGGACCAGCAGGCGGCCAAGATGGCAGTGGTCGAGGTGAGCGGTGAGTGAGGTCTGCACCCAGGTGCTCCAAGCCCCGCCGGGCTGGCCGGAGCCGCCAGATCCTGTGGTGTGGCGGGGCATGGCCGGGGCGATCACCGAGACCATCGCCCCACACACCGAGGCCGACCCCCTCGCCGTCTTGGCTCAGCTGCTCGTCGGTGTGGGGGCGATCGTCGGACGGGGGGCGTGGATGGCCGTCGAGGCCACCCGCCACCATCCCAACGAGTTCGTGGTGCTGGTCGGCGACTCGGCCAAGGCACGCAAGGGCTCGTCGTGGGACCACGTCGAGCGCGTCCTGCAGCGGGCCGACTCGAGCTTCGCCACCCGTGTGCACACCGGGCTGTCCACCGGCGAAGGGTTGATCTGGGCCGCACGGGACCCCCAAGGCGCCGACCCGGGCACCCCCGACCCCCGACTTCTCGTCGTCGAGCCCGAGTTCGTCACCGTCTTGAAGGCGACCGGGCGCGACGTCAACACCCTCTCGCCGGTGCTGCGCGCCGCCTGGGACGGCCGCCCCCTGGCACTGCTCACCCGCACCGCGCCCGCTCGGGCCACGGCGGCCCACATCTGCGTCATCGGTCACATCACCCGAGCAGAGCTCGCCCACCACACGAGCGCCGTCGAAGCGGCCAACGGGTTCTTGAACCGCTTCTGCTTCATCGCGTGTCGCAGGCACCGGCTCCTGCCCGAGGGTGGGGACCCCGACCCGTTGGCCGGGACCGGGTTGGAGCAGCGCCTCGGGGCCCACCTCGCCGGTGCACGACGAGGCGGGCAGATCGCCCTCGACCCAGCTGCCCGGCTCTTATGGCACGACGCCTACGCCCGGCTCTCGGAGACGACCGAGGGGCTCGTCGGCTCCCTGTGCGCCCGCGCAGAAGCCCATGTCCTGCGCCTCGCGATGCTCTTTGGGCTCGTTGATGGTGAGAGCGTCATCCACCCCACGCACCTGCGTGGCGCCCTGGCGCTGTGGGACTACGCAGCCCGCTCGGCTGCCTGGGCGCTTCGCACCACGACGGCCGATCCGCTCGCCGAGCAGATCCACGATGCGCTGTCCGCCAGCCCCCAAGGGCTCACCCGCACCGAGCTGCGAGACCTCTTCGGGCGAAACCTGCCCGGCGGACGCATCGAGGCGGCACTGGCGACCCTCGGTGCCGCCGGCAGGGCGCAACGCCATCGCGCCGCCACCGCTGGACGACCCGCCGAGGTCTGGACCGCGCACTCCCGACCGCCCGCCACCACCGAGCCGGGGTCAAGGCCGGCCCGCAGGGCCGTCCCGCAGGGACCGGAGCGCAGCGGAGGGCCTTGACGCTGGCGGGCCAGATCTCGTCACCCACCTCATCATGAACATCGCCCGCCAGCTCTGCTGGCGGGCTTGACCGCGCCTGATGCCCCACCACACAACCGGCTTTGGTCGTTCGGTCGTGCGCCTCCCACACGATCACGACCAACGGCGCTCACGCGATCATCGAGCGAGTCCGGCAACACCCCCCGGACCGCCTTGCCGTCGACCGCGACCCCGACGAGGTCCGCTCCCGTGGTGTCGCTGCAGTCATCTGGAGTCGAGTCAGTAGAGCCGGGATCGGTGGTGTCGTCATCGTCGTCGCCAGTTGTCCCATCCCCAACGGCCCCGCTCTTGCCCCTGCGGTCCGACTGCTCTTGCGCCCAGGTGTTGATGATGCGGTCGAAGTGGTCCGCGTCGACTGCCATCGTCGCTCTGCGGATCGTCGCGTAGGAAGGCGGGATCCGCAGCCCGGTTCCCGGAGAGATCCGAGCACCAAGGCGGCAGAGGACCTCCTGGGACGAGCTGTCGCACCATTCGCTGATCGCAACCAGGCTCTTGTTGCCTGCCAAGGTCGCACAGGCGATGAGCACCAGGGTGGTTGCGAACCCGTGGCGGACCCCCCGTGGGTCCCTCGGGTCGGTGATGGTCTCGATGCGTCTGATCAGGCTCGTGAGATCCGCGGTGTTGAAGTCGATCTGTGCCACGCCAGCTGGGCTCCTTGGGTCTGCCAACAAGGGATGGTCGAACGTGCCAGCGAGCACCTCTTGCGCCCGCCGGTGCAGTGCGCGCACGTAGACGTCCTTCGCCTGGCCGTGGGCGACGTAGCGGCCGGAGCGACGCCCGAAGCCTTTCGTCGAGCCGAGCCGCAGGAACGACGAGGCGCCATAACAGGTCCCTATGTGGCGCGACGGGTCCACGAACGTCTCGACCAACAGGACTGGGTGGCCCCAGGCCTGCGCCCAGTCAGGAGAGAGTCGCCGGAGCGTACGAGACATCACTGCGGACGCGGTGTTCTGCCGACGACCGGCTGGCAGGATGCAGAACCTCTGGTTCGAAGCGATGAACCGGAGCCTGCGCAACTGGGTCTCTGCGGACCAGCCGATGAAGCGATCACGAGGTCCACACGACAGTGCAGGCGATGCGAAGCCGACCAACGCGACCCACTCACCCGACGCATCCACCGCGACATAGCGCATCG
>JAKAQM010000184.1 GCA_021822565.1 Actinomycetes bacterium
CGAGCCCGACGATGTCCACGACTCGCAGCTCGGTCACCGAGGCGGGCACGAGGCTGACCTTGGTCCGGATGAGGTCCTCGTCCTCGAGCGCCGCGCCGCGGGGGAGCACAAGGACCTCGACGGGACGCGACGCGGCCAGCTCCTCGTTCACCCGGGCCTCGACGGTCGCTCCGAAGTTCTCGGGGAGCGGGTCGAACTCGAAGTCCATGCGCGCGCGGAGCGGCTCCATGTTGCCCCCGGTGACCGCTCGTCCCCATTCGTGCCAGATGACGCCCGAGAGCACGTGCAGCGCCGTGTGCGTCCGCATCAGGGCGTGGCGCCGATCCCAGTCCAGGTGGCCCTGGACCTTCGTGCCGATGCCGGGAACCGGGCCGTCGAGGACGTGCCAGACCTCGTCGCCCTCTTTCCGTACGTCGATCACCCGAGCGTCGCCCAGGGTGCCGGTGTCATGGGGCTGCCCGCCCCCCGTCGGGTAGAAGACGGTGCGGTCGAGCGTCACCCGGTCCCCGTCGACGCCGGTCACGGTCGCCTCGACGTCGCGCAGGTACGCGTCGCGGAGGAACAGCATGTCCGTGGCCACCTCAGCGCACCCCGGGGCGAAGGCGTCGATCGCCGCCTCGGAGGAGGCCACGCCGTGGGATCTCGGAAGGGCGCGCAGCAGGCATCGACACGGCCCACACTACCGACCTGCACGAGCCGTTCGACGAGGGACGGTAGGTTCGCGGCATGCCCAGCCCCGAGCCCGCCGACACGAACGAGGACGTCTGGAAGTCCGACCACATGGTCGCCCAGTGGGTGGCCACCGCCGACGAGCGTGAGCGGCGCCGCGAGGAGCACCGGCGCCTCATGGCCGACCTCTTGCCGTTCGAGCACGACGAGGCGTTCACGTTCGTGGACCTGGGGGCGGGCACCGGCGCCGCCACGAAGGCAGTGCTCGACCGCTTCCCGCGGGCCCAGGCGATCCTCGCGGAGTACTCCCCCCAGATGACCGCGGAGGGAACGCGTGCGCTCTCGGGCTACCGAGGGCGGTTCACCTACGTGGAGCTGGACCTCGCATGCGGCGACTGGCCGGCCGAGGTCCCCGCCGGCGTGCCGGCCGTCATCAGCTCCCTGTGCGTCCACCACCTTCCCGACGAGCGCAAGAAGGAGCTGTTCGCCGAGATCTGGCACCACCTCGCGCCCGGGGGCTGGTACTTCAACTACGACGCGGTGCGAAGCGACGACCCGCTCGTCGAGGCCACCTGGCTCCGGGCCGGTGACCGTCAGGACCCCGAGGCGGCCGCCGCGCGCCAGCATCGCACCGCCGAGGAGCAGCGCCGCTACGAGAACCACGTCCGCTACATGGCGCCGCTCGCCCCGCAGCTCGACTTCTTGCGCGCCGCGGGCTTCGAGGGCATCGACGTGTACTGGAAGCAGCTCGACTACGTGCTCTACGGAGGCCGGCGCCCGCCCGCCGCGTAGGCCGGCGGTCCTGCACGCCCGCCGCGTAGGCCGGCGGTCCGTCACGCGGTGGCCGGCGTCCTGCACCCGGACCCGTTGTGTCGTTTGCACGTCCACGTCAAGACCCACGAGTCTCTGGATGACGCCGCTCTCCAGCGGGCTCACGGCGCGACGTGCTGCACGGTGGCGAGCGTGGGTGAAGCCGAGGTGTTCGCCGAGGGTGGCCACGACGACCTTTTCGTCAACGAAGGGGGTCCAGCGGAAGCAGCTGGGGAGGGGTGACGCCCGACGTGATCTGCTCGGCCAGCAGCGAGCCGGTGACAGGTCCCAGCGTGACCCCCCACATGCCGTGCCCCCCGGCCACGTAGATTCCCGGGGTCGCCGTGGCCCCGACCAGGGGGACCCCATCGGCCGACAGAGGACGCGGGCCCATCCACTGGTCGGCCATCGTGGACCAGTCGATGTCCACCAAGAGGTGACGAGACGCGTCGACCATGTGGCCGAAGCGCGCGCGCTGAGGCGTGGCGTCGGGCGCGCCGAACTCCATGATCCCGGCGAAGCGGGCTCGGCCGCCTTGGGGCGTGACCGCAACCCGCGCCACCGGGAAGTAGAGCGGCCCGACGAATGGCCTCGGCGATGCAACGGTGAAGCTGTAGCCTCGGCCGCCATAGACGGGAACGCGCACACCGTGCGTGGCCAGAAGGTCGCCAGCCCAGGCGCCTGCGGCCACCACGGCGGCGTCGGCCTCGAGCTCTGCAGAGGGTCCTCTAGCAACCACGACCTCGCCGTGGCGCTCCACAGAGGTGATCGGGGTGTTCTCTACGATCTTGGTGCCTCGATCCCGAACACTCTTGGCCAACGCGGCGACGTACCGCGACGGCGTCAGATAGCGCTGGCTCCGCACCTTCACGCCGAGCTCCACGACATCTGCGACATGAGGCTCGACCGACCGTACCTCGTCCGCAGTGAGCAGTGTGAGCTCCACGGGCTGCCCCGCAGCGACGACCGCGGCCATCTCCTGGAGGAACCCTGCGCTTTCGTGGGCGCGTGCGAAGCACGCCATCACGTCGCCCTCGTGCAGCTCCAGATCGACGCCGCCGGCTCGCTGGTGGGCGAAGGCCTCGTCGGCCAGCATGTTCAGCGCACGGTGAGCGCCCATGCTCCGCCGCCACGCGCTGGTCGTACATGAGCGAACCATTGCGGCAAGGAACTGCGCGAGCCGTGGATCGGCCGAGCGCACCAGCGCGACCGGCGACCGCGGGCTGAGCACGGCTCGGACTCCGTAGCGCAGGATACTGGGCTCAGGGAGGGGCACCGACAACGCCGGGGCGACGAGGCCCGCGTTCTGCCACGACGCGCCGGCACCTGGGTGCTTGCGATCCACGACGCAGACCTCGACGCCGTGCTCTTGGAGCGACCACGCGCACGACATTCCGACGATGCCCGAACCGATCACCAGTACCCGTGACGGGGCACGGTGGTCACCTGCCATTGCGCGCTCGAACCTCCTCTCGCTCTGGCACGCGGCGAACCGCCACCAAGGGCTGCTGTCGCGCCCCGCGTCCGTGTACGGCTCTCTGCAGAGCCCTCTCGTCGGCACCCTACGCGAGGCTCGACGCGGGTGTTCGTGAACGGGCTGACGGACGCAGCTCCGAGCTGGGCAAGGCGTGGCGAGATGTCCAAGGGTCGCGCGACCGGGGGGGCGGTGCCGGGTCCCCTCGCGTTCCTGCACGCCCGCCGCGTCTGTCGCCTACGCTGGTGCGCAGTGGTCCACCTTCCATCCCCCTGGTCCGTGGTCCTGGCGATCGTGGTGGGGTTCGCACTCGCGGAGTTCTCCTTCTTCGTCACGACCGTCTATCTGCACCGAGCGCTCGCGCACCGGGCGATCGTGCTGTCCCCTCGGACGAAGGCCGCGTGCCGGTTCCTCATCTGGCTGGGTACGGGGACGCGCCCGCGCCAGTGGGTTGCGGTCCACCGTAAGCACCACGCCTTCACCGACAGGGAAGGCGATCCGCACTCGCCGTTCGTGTTCGGGTACGCCGCAGTGCAGTTCGGCAACGTGGCCCTGTACCGCCGCGTCGCCCGTGACCCGGCGGTCGTCGCCCGCTATGCCCGGGACCTCCCCCCCGACAAGTGGGACCGCTGGCTCTTCGACCATGCGCTCCTCGGTCTCGCGATCGGCATCCTGGTGCTCGTCGTCGTCCTGGGGTGGATGCCCGCGCTCATCGCCGCGGCGGTCTACACCGCGACGTACCTGCTCGGCGGCGGGGCGATCAATGCCATTGGGCACTGGTGGGGCAAGCGCCCCTTCGACAACCTCGCGACGAACAACCAGTGGCTCGCGTGGCTCGTCGCCGGTGAGGGCCTGCACAACAACCACCACGCAGCGACCACGTCCGCGCGTCTCTCGTTCGTCAAGGGAGAGTTCGATCCCGGCTGGTGGGTGGTCCGGGCGCTGGTCAAGTTACGGCTGGCCACGCTGCGGCACACCGAGCTCGTCGTGAAGGCTGCCCGCCGCGACGGTTCGCAGGTCTCCGAGACCCCCGAGCTCCGCGAGGCCCGCGCGGCCCGCGAGGTCAGCGCGACCCGCGAGGCTGGCGTGACCCGCGAGGTCGCGGCGAGCCAGGGACCGATGCGGTGAGCCGCATGGGACGAGGCCGGTCGGGGTAGGGGGGGCGAGGGTGGCCTGGCCGGCGCTTGGCGGGGCAGTGCGCCCGCGCGAGCGGGTGTCGACAGGCGGCCCGAGCGTCGAGAGCGGCGGGA
>JAKAQM010000185.1 GCA_021822565.1 Actinomycetes bacterium
GCACCGGCGCGGGGTGCGACGTCATCATGGGTTGCCAAGGGAAAGCCAGTCCTCTTCGAGCCCGCCGAGTCCTACGCGGCGGCATCCGCCATCGGGATCACTGCACGTGAGGGTAGCGCGCGGGCTGGTCGCCCGGGCCCCGGGCAGACCCTGCCGGCGCCCGGCTCGAGAGGACCCGGCAGGACGACCCGCCCAGGACGACCGGCTCAGGCGGCCCGGCTCAGGGCAGCCAGATGTCGTGGTGGGCGGCTGCGTCCCGCCGCTCCTCCTCGGTCAGGTCCCGGTCGCGGACTGGAACGACGAGAGACCAGTGGTGGCCCACGGGGCAGTGCTGGATGCGCGCGATGCCGAGGTCGATCGCCTTCAGGTTGATCCCGGGGATCCACAGGGTCGCAAAGAGGTGGCCTTGGCGGCATCGGACGACGGCATTGCCGCCGATCTCGTAGCCGAGCTTCCGGGCGGCGAACGTCCCGACCGCAAGGATCCCCGCGACGATGGCGAGCGGCCGCAGCGCTCGCTCGTGCCTGCGTTCCACGCCCTGAGCCTACGACGGCGCGGTGGTCTGGGTGGCGGCCGAATTCGTCGAGGAGAACACCGCCGAGACGTGCAGGGTGCCGTCGTCGCAGGCGTAGACGCCCAGCTCCACGCTCACCGTGGCGTGGGTGGTCGTTGTGGGGGGCGTCACGTCGACGGTGTGCGTCGAGGAGCAAGAGGTCGTCCCGGTCTGCACGTCGCTGAACCCGACGTTGAAGTAGGCGGTCTCGCCGGGGACGAGTGCCACCTGGGCCGGGGCGATGCTCTCGAAGTCGAGGCCGCCGCCCCGGACGACCGTCGTGGGCAGTGGTGCGCCTGTGGTCCCGACGAGGAGCAGCCCGGGATAGCCGTACGTCGTGCAGGGAACGGCAGAGGAGTTCGTCAACGAGAAGGTGATCTCCTGGGTGCCGGCCGCGCCGGACTGGCCGGTGACCGTGATCCGGAGCCCGGGGAGACGGCACGTCCCCTCCACGGCAGGAGCAGTCGTGGTCGTCGAGGTGGACGAGGTCGGAGAAGACGTGGCGGGGGGCGAGGTGGGAGAGGACGTGGTGGGGGCCACGGGGCGCGTGGTCGTCGTGGCGTGCCGTGCCGGCGAGCTCGCCGAGCACGCGCTGAGCCCCACCGCCATGGCGATCGAAAGGCCGCCAGCAGCCGTCCTCAGCGCCGGCTTCATGTCGAGAGCCTCCCTCCCTGCTGCCCGCCCGGGGCGTTCGAGCGGTCAGCGCCGGGGCTCATGCTAGGTCCGAGGTCCACACCGCTCATCGTTCGTCCCGCGCCGGCTCCGGCAGTAGCCTCGGCGCGATGTCAGACGGCCCCCCTGCGACGAGCACGCCGAGCACGGGCCTTCCGCGCACGGCGGACGGCGTGGCGGACGTTCGAGACCCGTCGTGGACACCGGCGCGTCCCGTGCGCGTCGCGCTGCTGGGCCACGGCCACGTGGGCTCGGCCGTCGCGGAGCTGCTGAGCACGCGCGCCGAGGAGATCGCGACGCGCACCGGGGTCCGCTTCGAGCTCGCCGGCATCGCGGTGCACGACCTGCACCGGCCCGGGCGTGCTTCGGAAGATGTCGCTGCGTCCCTGTTCACCGACGACGCCAAGGCGCTCGTCGAGCGCCCGGACGTCGACGTGGTGGTCGAGCTCATCGGGGGACTCGACCCGGCGCGCGCCCTGGTCGAGGCTGCGCTGCGCGCCGGCAAGCCGGTGGTGAGCGCGAACAAGATGCTCCTGGCGCAGGCGGGGGCGGAGCTCTCCGAGATCGCGTCGGCCAATGGCGTCGACCTGCTGTACGAGGCGGCCGTGGCAGGGGCCATTCCCGTGATCCGGCCGCTGCGCGAGTCGCTCGCGGGCGAGCGGGTCCTGCGCGTGATGGGGATCGTGAACGGCACGACCAACTACATCCTCACCCGCATGGCGGACGACGGCATGGACTACGCCGACGCGCTCTGCGAGGCTCAGGAGCTCGGCCTCGCAGAACGGGATCCCTCCGCGGACGTCTCGGGCGACGATGCTGCGGCGAAGGCGGCGATCCTTGCGGGCCTCGCCTTCGGCAGCGACGTTCTCGGGACGACCGTGCCGCGCGAGGGGATCACCCGCGTCAGCTCGCTCGACGTGGCGTACGCCGCTCGGCTCGGGTACGTCATCAAGCTGCTCGCGATCGCGGAGCTGGTCGACGGCGGACCGGACGTTTCGGTGCGCGTGTACCCCGCCATGGTGCCGGCCAGCCATCCGCTGGCCTCCGTGCGCGGGGCGTTCAACGCGGTCTTCGTCGAAGGCGAGGCGGCCGGCGAGCTCATGCTCTACGGCCGAGGGGCTGGAGGCGCACCCACGGCGAGCGCGGTGCTCGGGGACCTGATCGACGCCGCGCGCAACCTCATCGCGGGGGCCCACGCCCCGCCTCCCCGCCGCAGCCCGACGACCGTGCGACCGGTCGGCGAGCTGCGGTCCGCCTTCTACATCAGCCTCGACGTGGTGGACCGCCCTGGCGTCCTCGCAGAGGTCGCTGCGGCGTTCGGCACCCACGGCGTCTCGATCCGGGCGATGGAGCAGGACGGGCTCGGC
This sequence comes from Actinomycetes bacterium, assembly GCA_021822565.1. Taxonomy (GTDB): domain Bacteria; phylum Actinomycetota; class Acidimicrobiia; order Acidimicrobiales; family RAAP-2; genus JAJYVT01. The sequence goes on from JAKAQM010000185.1 coordinate 2,593, forward strand.
ACGGGCGCCCGCCTCGTGTTCCTCACGCACACGGCGAGGGAGGGCGACCTCCGGGCGACGCTCGACGCGCTCGACGCGCTCGAGACCGTGGTGCGGGTGGGCAGTGTCCTGCACGTCACCGGCGACGACGGCGGTGCGCCCGTGCAGGTGCGCGACGTCCAGGCGTGGAGCCGCTGAGATGCCCGTGGCGGCAGCGTGGCGCGGGGTGATCGAGGAGTACCGCGAGCTCCTCCCGGTCGACGAGGACACCCCGGTGGTGACCCTCCTCGAGGGCACCACTCCGCTCGTGCCCGCGCCGCGGCTCTCCGCACGCGTCGGCGCGTCGGTGTGGCTGAAGATCGAGGGTGCGAACCCCACCGGCTCCTTCAAGGACCGGGGGATGACCCTCGCGATCTCCAAGGCGGTGGCAGACGGCGCGAAAGCCGTGGTGTGCGCGTCGACGGGGAACACCTCCGCGTCCGCCGCTGCGTACGCGGCGCGAGTCGGGCTCGAGTGCGTCGTGCTCATCCCCGAGGGCTACATCGCCCTTGGCAAGCTCGCCCAGGCGCTCGTCCACGGCGCGCGGGTGCTGCAGGTACGCGGCAACTTCGACGACGCGCTGCGGATCGTGCGGGATCTGCCGAGGCGCATCCCTGCCACCGTGGTCAACTCGGTCAACCCCTACCGGCTCGAGGGGCAGAAGACGGCGGCGTTCGAGATCGTCGACGTGTTGGGGCGCGCCCCGGACGTGCAGTGCATGCCGGTGGGGAACGCCGGCAACATCACGGCGTACTGGCGTGGGTACCTCCAGTACAAGGAGGTCGGCCGATCGCCCAACCTGCCCCGGCTCCTCGGCTTCCAGGCAGAGGGTGCCGCGCCGATCGTGCTCGGCCACCCGGTCGAGCACCCCGAGACCATCGCCACGGCGATCCGCATCGGCAACCCGGCGAGCTGGTACCCCGCGACGGCGGCGGTCGCCGAGTCGGGTGGCGCGATCGGCGCGGTGAGCGACGAGGAGATCCTCGACGCCTACCGGCTGCTCGCCCGGGAAGAGGCGGTCTTCTGCGAAGCGGCCTCCGCGGCCGCGGTGGCAGGGCTCCTGCGCAGCGACGTCACGCCGGGATCGACGGTGGTCTGCGTGCTCACCGGGCACGGGCTGAAGGACCCCGACCTCGCCATCAGCCAGATCTCCGTCCCCCCTGTCGTCGAGGCCGATCTCGACGCGGTGGTCCGAGAGCTCGGCTTCTGACCGACCGGTCTTCGGACGAGCCGCTCCGGGCGTCCGGTCGCTCGAGCCGCTCCGGGCGTCCGGTCGCTCGAGCCGCTCCTGGCGTCCGGTTGCTCGAGCCGCTCCGGGCGTCCGGTCGCTCGAGCCGCTCCTGGCGTCGGAGCCGGGAATGTCGCGGCCACGTGGGGCGTTGTGAAGCACGTCGGGTCGGAGGGTTCCATCGTGGAGCGTCACCCGCTGGCACGTGCCGGTGGCGAAACGTTGCCGCGACCGGAGCGAACCGCTACGATGTTCCCATCCCACCGGGCAACGGCGCACTGGTCGCTGGCCCGAGGCCGGTCCAGATCTGTGGCGCCACCGGTGGTACGCGGGAGCAGGCGTGCAGTGCTC
>JAKAQM010000186.1 GCA_021822565.1 Actinomycetes bacterium
AGGAGCCGGGGGCGGCGATCAGTCTACGCGGTTCGTCTACGCCTACAAGATGGCGAGCCACACGTCCGAGGACTGATGCCCCCGCATTAATCGGGCTATGGGCCTGTTCGCGTGGGGGGACGCCTACGGTCAGGCTCCGAGAGGGGAACGAGGTGGACGCCCTCCGGCCCGCATGGTGACGCCAGCCTCCTTCAAGGCGCGCCGAACCGTGCTGGCCGCCACGCCCAGCTGCGCAGCCACCCAATCAGCCGATCGACCCTCGGCATAGAGCTGCGCGGCACGACCCACGTGTTCTTCCTGGAGCGCCCGGCGCTCCCGCTTCGGGACGCCGTGGCGCCGGACGTGGCCGAGGACCGTCGTCCGATTGATCCCGAACGACGCCGCCAGATCCTCGACGGGGACACCCTGGCGGTAGGCGTCGACCAGTGCGCCCACCTCGACTGGAGCAAGGCGCCGCTGGACCGGGAGAGAGGCGACGATCGGGTCGGACGGGTGAGAAGGAGCCTCGCCGGGGTTCTGGCGCAGCACCGTCCCAAGCGCTGGCAGGCGCAGCACAGGGCCATCTACCTGGGTAAACGCACGAGGTCGTGCCGTCGGATGTCGTCTCGTACGGTGACAAGGTAGGACCACCGGGAGGTCTTCACGTTTCACGTGGGGACCACTTCACGTTTCCAGCCGCTGCCATCCTCCCCGGAGGGTCTGACACGCTCCCGTCGGGCGTTGCGACCGGGGGTCGTCCGCCAGAGGGGGTGCGTGTCGTCGCTGGGGCGCGACACACGGCGCGGGACGTTCCTCCCGAACCTGGGTGCGACTACGGCGGTGTGCTGGCCGATCCGACGGCCACGAGGTCACCAAGCGTGCTGCGTCGCCGTCGCCGTCGAGTCCGTGGCGGGAGGCCTGCGCCCGCCCTGCGCTCGTTGTCGCTGCGTCGTGCGTCGAAGGCGTCGACGATCTCGAGATTGCGGACCGCGAGCGCGACGGCGAGGAAGAGCGTCGGACCGACGAGGCCCATCAGCCGGCACCAGCCCTTTGCGATGTCGATCGTGGCGGGGTCCTTGATCCGGGCGTTCGAGCGCTCGACGCCGGTGCGGCGCGCGTAGGAGCGACGCCAAGCCTTGGAGGGATAGTCGTGCTTCTGGCGGGTCTTGGCGTTGACCGATGGTGGCACGGTGATCGTGACCTGGGTGCAGCAGGTGGGCGGATGCTCGGGTGGGGCGAGGACTTCGGGACGGGTGTGGTCGAGCGCCATCGAGGCGGGACGCAGTGGGCAGCGGAGCTTGCCGGCGACCGCCGGACAGCCGACGCGGTGGAAGCCGTCTCCGTCTGTGGCGCTCACCCGTGCGAGCTTGTAGCGGGCGAGCTCGGCTGCCCGCTCGTCATGGGCGCGCACCTCCTCGACGGTGGCGTCGCGTCCGAGCGGGGAGAGCTGGAACAGCTTGCTCGGGGTCCTCGGGCAGTAGAGGTTGCCGTTGTGGCAGATCGCCCCGCCATGGGTGCCCTGGGGACCCCGGTCCTGGGGGTGTAGGTCGACCACGAGGTCTGCTCCTGCTGCCCGGAGCGGCAGAGCGAAGTGGCCGGGCACCCGATGGGCGTAGCCCGAGTCGGCGAGCACGTCGCCCAGGTGGAGACGGCCACGTTCCGCCGCCTGGGCGAGCGCCGTCACGAGGACGGGGACCGGGTCGTGCGAACAGCCGCTCAGCGTCATCGCGGCGACGACCTCTGGGACCTCGGGACCGTCTTCCTCTCTCACCACCGTGGCGAGCGAGCAGTAGTGGCCGAAGAACATCGCCGCCTTCTCTCCTGCCCCACCGCCGCGCCGATGCCCCCAGGAGGCTTCGGGGTCGGCCGAGATGCCGTCACGTCCCGGCGGGTGGGCGAAGCTCTCGTCGTCGGTCCAGTCGATGGCGAGCGACGTGGACGCGTCGCGCACCCTCGCGGGCACGCTCGCTCCGATCAGGGCGTCGACGAACTCCTGCAGCCCGTCTGCCGCCCGCCCGTCGGGCTCGTCCTTGCGAAGCGCCGTCTCCACCAAGGTGTTGAGGTACTCCACCTGGCGGTAGGTGAGCTGGTGGGGAGTCCCGTGCCACTCGACCGTGACCCCGAGGCGCCAGCGGTCTTCCTCGCCGAGCGCGCAGAGCGCCTCGTGCACTCGGGAGAGGTGTGCGGGGCGGTGGTCGGCCTGGGTGAGCAGCATCCCGAGCACGAAGGTGCGCACCGGGCACTGGCGTGGTCGAACCCCGACCGGAAGAGCCGCGGTGATGCGGGCGATCTCTGCCGCCATCGTGGGCGTGTCGATGAGCGCCTCTGCACGGGCGAGGTCGACCCGCTTCATCGCCGGGTCCCCGAGAGCACGGCGACGGCGCGCGCGTCGTCGGGCACTGCCAGAGCCGCAACGAGGTCACCCAGGCGCTGAGAGCAGGTGATCCCCGCGGCGTCCATGAAGGCCCGCAGCCCGATCCGCTCTGCCAGCTCCGAGAGCCAGGTGGCCCGCAGGCGGGCGATGTCGACCCGGGGGAGGTCGGCTCCACCTGCGAGGGAGGAGGTGAGTGGGGTGGTCACGTTGCGCCGGGTCGGCGACGTGCCCCCGATCAACAGACGGCTGCCTGCCCACGAGGCGGCATCGACGAGACGGACGTGGTAGCGGGAGAGGACGGGGACGGTTCGCGGGCGGCGCCCCGCACGCACGTCTACCACCACCCCACCCGCTCGGCGTTCGACGTCGGTGCCGACGACAGCCTTCAGGTCCGCACCGAGCCCCGGCACCCGCCGAGAGGCAGATGAGCGCCGAGGCGCGTCTGCGCCGCTCCTCGGTCGGCTGGGTGTCTGCCAGGGCGAGGTAGGCGTCGATCTCGGCCCTCGAGTAGGGAGCCTTCGCGCGTTCGCGCCCGAGGTGCACCGACGGCGGCGCGGTCATGCGAGCCCGGGCGATGGCGCGCAGGTTGGAACGCAGCGTGCGACGCGTGGCCGGCGCCATCGCCGTCACCCCGGGCGCACAGCATCGCTCGATCACCGAGGGGTGGAGCAGGACGTCCTCGGCGAGCTCGAGACCCACCGTCTCTGCGAACGCCCCGAGCCTGCTGGCCGCGTAGAGGTAGGCCTTGGCCCGGTTCACCGTGTCGGGTGCGGCAGCCGCCGTCACTTCCTTGGCGAAGGCGGCAGCCTCGAGCGACACGAGACGCGGCGTGAAGCCCTCGATGGTGGCCACCACCGGTGGAGGAAGCACACCGTAGTTATACTGTGTGCAACTCTCCGGTGGGGGGATGGTCGTGGGAAGGTAGAGCGTGCTGGTCACCGACAACCAGGTCCGAGAGCGAGCCCGCATCGCCGAGGCGCTCGGGGAGATGGGCTTCGTCCTCCCCGGCAGCCTCACCGAACGCCGCTTCTCGTGCACGCACGCCGGCTGTCACTGCCACGCGGACCCCCCGGTGCTGCACGGTCCCTACGCCCAGTGGAGCCGAAAGGTCGCCGGCAAGACCGTGAGCCGCACCCTGAGCCCCGACCAGGTCGCGGACTACAGAGAGTGGTTCGCCAACGAGAAGCGCCTGCGAGACCTCGTGCGCGAGCTCGAGCGTCTCAGCCTGTCGATCGTCGAGGCCGATCCCCGTACCCCCCGGCGGCGGTGAGCCTCGGGGTGTGGTCGGCGAGCGCTTAGCCCGTGGGTGAGCCTCTCAGCGCCGCCCGGAGGACCAGGTCAGCCGCAAACGTGAAGACCTCACCGGGTTCTGTGTGGCTATCCGTGCTGCGCTGTCCTGTCGGGCCGCTCCATCTCCGTCCGAGACCCTCGGAGCACGGCCAGCGAAGTGCTTCGCCGGGTCGAAGCCGGAGAGCCGGAGAGGGATTGACGGTTACCGTCGATCGGCGCCCGGTTACCGAGATCGTGCCGTTGCGCCGTCGCCGGGAGGTGTCGGCGGCCGATGCGACCGCCGTTGCGTCTCGTCATGCAGCCGACCGGGGTCTCCTCGGGGAAGTTCGAGCTCTGTTTTCCGATACGACTGACAACGTATGAGGGCCGTGTTCGACAGCCCCCTCTTCGTCGCGACGGAGTCGGGACGACCCCTTGGCGAGACGGGAGGGCTGACCGACACCGAGGTCTCGGTCGTGATCATGGACACCGAGCTGACGATGGGTGTGCTCACGGCCAGCGACGCTGACCGACCGGCGCGAGCGGCCCACGCTCTCGGCGG
>JAKAQM010000187.1 GCA_021822565.1 Actinomycetes bacterium
GGGTCGCAGCCGGGCGCGGCGACGAGTACCTGAGCTCGAGCACCTCACCGTCCGCAGTGCGCAGCCGGAACGGCACCCTCTCGCGGCCGGACGAACCTGTGTCAGCTGCCATGTGGCCTCCTTTCGCTCCCCGCGTGCACGGTCGCGACGGTCGTGCCACCCGCCTGGTGGGCGTCCCCTGCCTGCGACGAGGGGGCATCCCCTGCCTGCGGCGAATGGGTGGGCGTCCCCTGCCTGCGACGAGGGGGCATCCCCTGCCTGCGGCGAGTGGGTGGGCTTCCCCGTCGGCGACGACGGAGCGGGAGAGCCGGTCATCACCAGCCCTGCTCGCCGGGCCCGGGACCGAACCCGTAGTCGAAGGGAACGGCTGGAGCGGCTCCTGTCTCGGGTGCGAGCGGAGGCTCCGGGTGCTCGGGCTGCGACGGGACCGGCTCCAGGGCGCCGCGGCCCCAAGGTCCCGCCGCGCCCTCGGCGATGGGCGTGGGACCACCGATCGCCGTGTGCTCGGAGAGGTCGAGCAGCGGGCTCCTCGCGAGCTGCACGCGCAGCTGGAAGACGTCCGGACGGTTGTAGTGCCCGGCGAAGTCGTGGCGGAGCTTCATGCGCACGCCGACCTCGAGGTCGAGGTCCGCGAACAGGATGTCCTCCTCGCGACCGAGCGGGCCGGCGACGACGGAGCTGTCGGGTGCGACGATGGTCGAACCTCCGCAGAACTCGTCGCTGCGCAGCAGCGCTTCGTGGTGCTCGTCCACCTGCAGGCGCTCGATGGCGTGCTCGTCCACCGTTCCGCAGGCGCTCACGACGAAGGCCTTGGTCATCTGGGCGAAGGCCTGGGAGTCGACGAGGACCCGCTGTCGCATCGGGGCACCCGAGGTCGGGAAGTGGCTGGGCCAGCTCATCACATGCACGCGCGTGTACTGCATGGTGAGGGCGCTGATCGCCAGCGGATTGGAGTTCTCCCCGCAGATGAGCCCGCTCAGCGCGCCGAAGCTCGCCGGCACCGGCACGAGGCCGCGCGGTTCCCCGGCGGCGTGCACGAGGCGCTCGCCCACGGTCGGGACGAGCTTCTGGTGCCGGCTCAGGATGCGGCCGTCGGGGCCGAGGAAGAGGAGCGTGTTGTAGAGCGTCCCGAAGGTGCCGGGGCGCTTCTCGCACATGCCGATCGCGACGTAGGCGCCTGCTTCGCGCGCCGCGTCCTGGAGGAGCGAGACCTGCGGTCCCGGGATCTCCACTGCGTTCTCGAACAGCTCGACGCTGAGGTCGTTGGCCACCTTGCTGGTCGCCGCATGAAAGTGGAACCACAGGGGGTGGGCCGGGATGAACCCTTCGGGAGAAAGGCCACCAGCTTGGCACCGCCCTTGCCGGCGCGCCCGATGAGCTCGCAGGCCTTGGCAGTGGAGGCATCGCGGTCCAAGAAGACGGACGCCGCCTGGACGGCAGCCGCTCGGATGATCGGCTCGACGTCGCCCATGCTCGCATCGTACCGACGGGCGCGCACTGTGGCAACCGATTGCCACGCAATCGCACGCGCATCCGCAGTTGAGCGCGGGCGCCGGGTCTCCTGCCCGTCCCGAGAAGAACGGGACCCCGACGTCACGCCGGCCGCTCGGCGGGTGCGGAGTGGGGGGTCGGCTCCGAACCCGCCGGCGAGCCAGCGACCGGCGAGCCCGCGGCCGCCGACGAGCCAGCGACCGGCGAGCCCGCGGCCGGCGAACCCGCCGCCGAGGACGCGGCAGCCCGCAGGGCGGCGGCCGACACGTCCGCGAACTGGGAGGCGGCCTCGATGCGTGCGCGCGAGCGGAGGCGCAGCGGGCGGACGGAGAGGTTCACCGCGGCCAGGACGCCGGTTGCCGCCAGGAGCACGCCGCCCGCTGCGGTCGCCGGGACCGACGCTGCGCCCAGACCGCCGCAGAGCGCGCCGATCCCCGCGGTGACCGTCCCGTACGTGGCGGCGGCCCAGCCGTGGTGGTAGAGGTCGGCGAACATGAGCGGCTTGCCCGACGGCCCGGTGCGCGCCCCCGCCGAGCGCAGGAGCGACCACAAGATGAACGGCACGACCTTGTGGACATGGCCGACGAGGGCTTCGAGCAGCCAGCCGCCGGCCGCCACCATGGCGGCTGCGGCGAGACCGGTGCCGAGACGGTGGTGGTGGGGGAGCACGAGCGCTCCCGCGAGCGCCAGCCCGGCGCCGGCGACGAGCCACGCCGCGGCGGTCGCCACGAAGAGGAGGTGCAGGTCGGCCTTCCGGCGGCGGTGGCGCAGGTGCGCCCACAGTGAGACGAGGTGCGCGCCGAGCCCGACGCAGAGGACCCCTGCGCCGGCCCACTCCGCCGCCGAGGCTCCGTGCGCGAGCCCGCCGGCCAGCACCGCCGCGCCGAGCCACGTCACCCACACCGCGACCGTGCCCGAGCGGTGCCGGCCGGGGAGGTGCGCCAGCATGAACATCGGCCAGAGCTTCTGCGCGACGCCGATGTAGGTGACACCCAGCCAGGCGAAGACCCCGAGGACGCCCATCGCGAGGTCGACGTGGGCGGAGAGGGCGAACCAGTTGCCCTGGCGGTCGCCGACGAAGGTCGCGCCGAGCAGCGTCGTCGCCACCGCGCCGAGCACCCCGAGGCGAAGCGCGGTGACCGGGGCGCCCTTGCCCCGCACCGACAGCGGCGCCGCGAGGTTCCAGGCGAGCAGGACGAGGCCGACGAGCGCGAGTGCCCCGCTCACGCCGGCCAGCGCGGGCTGCTCGAAGCCGATCCCGAGCGGCAGCAGCCACGACGCCCCGAGCCACGCCACGAAGGTGGCGCGGGCCACGGCCACCGAGCGCAACGCCCGGCCGGTGATGACGGGGGTGAACTGGTGCGCGGCACCGAGGACGCCCATGGTGAGCGCGGCGAGCACCCCGAAGTGGACCGCGGCGATCGCCGGGTCGCTGTTCGGTGTGGCGGTGGCCGCGGCGCGCACCCACACCCATGCGACGCCGCAGGCGACCAGGCCGGCCGACGCAGCAGCGAGGAACGACAGCGGGACGGACGGCGGCGGCACCGCACCGGGCACGCCGGGTGGCCGGCCTTCCCAGGACCCGGGCGTCCTGACCTCGCTGGTGCTGGTGCCCGCCGCCATCGTCCCTACCTTTCGCCGTACCGACGGGGCCATCGTATCTCTAGGAGTGAGCAGAGTTTCAAGATCTGCTAACTTCTAGTTCGAGACAGAACAACGAGCCAGAACGACGACACGGAACGACGACACGGAGCAACACACCGCGCAACTTGACAGGACACCCAGGCAGGACACCCAGGCAGGACAACAGGGCCACCGGGGAGGCGATCCCGGTCCCGGAAGGGAGCAGGCGATGGCAACTGTCGACGCCCGCCCGATCATCGCGTCGGGAGAGGAGCCGTTCGAGACGATCATGGCCGCGGCCGGCGCCCTCGGCGACGGCGAGGAGCTCGAGGTGCTGGCGCCCTTCGAGCCGGTGCCCCTCGAGGGGGTCCTGTCCTCGCAAGGCTTCTCGTACGAGGTCGAGGACATCGGCGGCGGTGATTGGCGCGTCGTGTTCCGGCGGGTCTCGTGACCGCGCGGATGCCGGACGAAGAGGCCGACGCCACTGCACCGGTCGACCCGGGCGGCTGGCTGGCGCTCTCGCCCGACGACGCACGGGAGGCGGCCTGGGATGCGCTGCGTACCGTCTACGACCCGGAGCTGTACCTCGACGTCGTCACGCTCGGGCTCGTCTACGAGGTGCGTGCCGAGAGTGACAAGCTGGTCGTCGAGATGACGATGACCACCCCCGGGTGCCCGGCGTCGGAGGTGCTCCCCGAGATGGCGCGTGTCGCGATCGACGACGCGCTGAGCGGCGCCGTGCCGGTGGACGTCCGCGTCGTGTGGGACCCGCCGTGGAGTCCGGCCATGATCGACCGCGACGCGGCTCGTGCCCTCGGGTTCCGGGTGCAGTGAGCCGTACGACGAAGACCGCGCCTGCAGGCGCGGTCGAGGTGGTCCGGGTCTACGACGACCCCGGGCGCCGTCCCGGCGAGCACCGGGTGCTTGTCGACCGGCTGTGGCCCCGCGGCGTGCAGAAGGCCGCCTTGGACTACGACGAGTGGGCCAAGGACGCGGCGCCGAGCGCCGAGCTGCGCCGCTGGTACGCCCACGACCCGGCGCGCTTCGCCGAATTCGCCGG
>JAKAQM010000188.1 GCA_021822565.1 Actinomycetes bacterium
GGCTCGACGGCGTCGAGGTCACGGTCGCCGCCCTCGCCGATCGCCACGCCGACCGCAGGGGAGGCCCGCACCTCCCCGACCCCCGCCAGTGCCACCGGCTCTTCGAGCGCGGCGACGATCGAGCCGGCCAGGCGCAGCACCGCCTGGCGCTCGCCGGTCTCGCTCAGCACCCCGAAACGCCCGCCGCCCAGCCGGCCGAGCGTCTCGTGCGTCCCGCAGCAGGACCGCAGGCGCCGGGCGGCCTCGGCCACCAGGGCGTCGCCGGCTGCGTCCCCCGCCGTCGAGGCCACCGTGTCGAGGCTGGAGAGCCCGACGACCACGACGCCCACGTGGCCGTGGTCCTGTGCCCGCACGAGCGCCGCGGCGCTGCGATCCATGAACAGCGCCGCATTGGCGAGCCCGGTCGACTCGTCGTAGAGGGCACAGCGCGCCAGCTCCTTCTGGAGCCGGCGGTTCTCGGTCACGTCGTGGGCGACCACGAGCGAGGCGCGACGCCCGCCCCAGTCGAGCAGGTGCGAGGTCACCTCCGCTTCGAGCAGCGTCCCGTCGGCGCGGCGGTGGCGCCACGTCCCCGAGCGCTGCAGTACTTCCTTCCGCTCTGCAATGATCCGGCGAAGCCGGGCGTGGTCCTCCTCGGGGTGGATGTCGGGGATCGACATCGCGAGGAGCTCGTCTCGCGAGTACCCGTACTGGGCGATCGCCGCATCGTTCACCTCGACGAAGCGCAGGGTCTCCAAGTCGTAGACGAACATCGGCAACGGGTTCGCCGCCAAGAGGAGCTGGAACGCCCCGACCGCAGAAGGCGGGACGCACATGGGCGCCTCCTCGCCGCTGTTCGCACTCTCCCGGCGCACCTCGGACATCCCACCTCCCCCCGCGCTCGCACAGGCGGAGCCCATGTCTCCACATGTGCCTCGACCCGCGACACCCGATCGCGACACACCCGATCGCGGTACCCGATCGCGACACCCGATCGCGGTACCCGATCGCGACACCCGATCGGTCCCGAACCCCACACTACCGACCTCAACTGGCGTTGGAGGCTGTGGCCCCGCGCACATCCTGAACGCCTCGCGCACAGCTACACGCTGAAGGCGACGAAGGTCGCGTCGCAGGTCTGAGCGGCGGTGGCCGGAACATGACGAGGCGGCCGTCCACCGCGATGGTAGAAGGGTCTCACCCCGGGAGGTGGTGGAGATGGCAGGGTCGGCAGCCCCGACGAGAGTTCTGGTGGTCGACGACGAACCGGGTATCACCGACCTCGTGTCGATGGCGCTCCGGTACGAAGGGCTGTCGGCCGAGGCTGTGCACACGGGGGCGGAGGCGCTCCGCTCCGTCGCGAGGGAGCGCCCGCACCTCATGGTGCTCGACGTGATGCTTCCCGACCTGGACGGCTTCGAGGTCATGCGCCGGCTCTCGGCGGACCTTCCCCGCATTCCGGTCCTCTTTCTCACGGCGCGCGACGAGCTCGAGGACAAGCTCCGAGGCTTCACCCTCGGCGGAGACGACTACGTCACCAAGCCCTTCAGAGTCGAGGAGCTGATCGTGCGAGTGCGTGCCATCCTGCGCCGAGCGCACGAGATCGGCGAGGAGCCCGGCATCGTTCGCTACGAGGATCTGGTCCTCGACGAGGATCGGCACGAGGTCACGCGGGCGGGCAATGTCGTCGAGCTCACGCCGACCGAATTCAGGCTGTTGCACTACCTCTCGACTTTCTCACCTACACCGAGACGTCCTCCCAGGCCAGGCGGATGACGCAGATTTCCTGTGGCGTGACCGGCGCTGGGTCGGGCCGCCGAAATTGGGCGGCGATGATCACGCGGCGAAGCTTGGCGAGCATGTCGAGGACCGAGGGTTGGGCCTTCTGGCGATACCAAGGGGCGAGGGCACGGACCGCCTCGACGTCATGGCCATCATGGCCCGCCGTCGCGTACCAGCAGATCGCAAGGGTGTTCACGACGAGCCCGAAGGGGACCGTGCGCTCCACTGCCCTCTTGAGCCGGTTGCGGGCCTGGCCGACGCCGCCGAGCTGCTTGGCGTCTTCGATCGCGACTTCGATCGACCAGCGCGCCGCGTAGCGTTCGACGACCTGGGCGGCAGTGGCGTCGAGATCAGTGGTGACGAGGGCGATGTCGTAGCCGCTCTTCGAGCGGTCCCGGACGAAGACGACCCGGACCTGTTGTGGCCCGAACACGCCGTACCACAAGCAGCGAAGCACTGCGGTCGAGACGGTCGCGGTCGTCCCATAACGGGTGAGGGTGGTCGGAGCGAAGGCCACGCTGGTGGCGAGTGCGGCGAGCGAGCCGAGCTTGTTCCCCTTCAGGCGGGGACGGCCGCGCCGACCGGTTCGTGGAGGTGCCAGGTCGTAGAGCGACGCGTTGGACCGCAACCGCGTCGTCCAGGTCACCGACCCTTTGAGGCCGCGCAGCACTTTGCCCGCGTAGGCGGAGTCGGCGACCACATGGATCGTACGACCGGGCAGGGCGACGCTGAGCGCCTCTACGAGCCGACGAGCCAGCGCGAGGCGGGAGGAGTCGTCACTGTGCTTTCTGACGAGCGCGAACCCGACCGGCAGTGCGATCGGCCGGTCGAGGAACCCGAGACGCACGACGATCGCCAAGATGACCCAGTTGTTCCCATACCCCACCTTGGCCTTGCCGACCGCCGATCCGTCGTGGAACCAGCTGGCGGCGTGGACCTTGGGCCCCCGCCGGTGGAACAGCGTGTCGTCGATCGCAACGCTGACGGCCGCATCGGCTGGCACCAATAGGCGCACGACCAGGCGGGCTGCGACACAGGACACCTCCTCCATCGACCAGTGGGCGTGGGAGAAGAACCGGTGCGCACGGTGGTGGCTCCAGCTCTGTGACAGCCCGGCCCCGACGAGCATCCCGCACACGGTTCGCCGGGCGCTCTGGGTGACGAGCCCGCAGGCGAGCGCCATGAACACCGGAAAGGTCCAAGCGGAATAGCACCCCCGGAACTCGGCGAGCAGCTCTTCGAGCGACGACGGCACCGCCGGCTGGTCACGACCAGCACCCCGACGGCTCTTCTCTTCCGACCGTGCCATGGCACCCCCTGTGCTCGACCCGTCGGCCTGTATACCGACGGACCGAGCAGATAGGGTGGATGGTGTGGTCGAGGAGCGAGGGGGGCTGGTGCTCTCAGCCAAGCAGCGACGCGAGCAGCGCAGGATCGCCTCTGCGATCGCGAGCATCGATCTCGCGCTTCCTGGCTCGGTCGAGGTCCGGCGCACCCGCTGCGGCAAGCCGAGCTGCCGCTGCCACACCGACGACGCAGCGCGCCACGGCCCCTACATCGTGTGGACCCGCAAGGTGAACGCCCGCACGGTCACCAAGGTGCTGAGCGAGGAGGAGCTCGCCGGCTACCGGAGGTGGCTCGACAATGCCCGCCGACTACGCGAGCTCGTCGACGAGCTCCACAAGCTCACCTTGCAGATCGTCGAGGAACACCAGGACCGACCACGTCGGCAGCTGGGGGGCGCTAAGCCTACGCGGGCGGTAACCCGCCCTCGACGGACCACAGCTGGGGGCCCTCAGGGATAGGGCTGGGCAACCTCGAAACTGCGAAAGTCGAGCTACCTCATGTTGAACAGCGATCGGGTCGTCTCGAAGTACCAGATCCTCGACAGGGTGTGGCAGGCCGACTACGACGGCGACGGGAACGTGGTGGAGATCTTCGTCAGCACGCTGCGGCGAAAGCTGGAGGCCCATGGTCCGCGCCTCATCCACACGGTCCGTGGCGTGGGTTACCGCCTTCGCCGACCCCCGGTGCCGGGAGACGGGCCCGACCCTCTGTGACCCTTCGGGTCCGCCTGCTCCTGGTGCTCGTGGGTGTCATGGCCATCGGTCTGGTGGTGTCCGACGTCGCCGTGTACTCCCAGCTTCGCTCCTACCTGTTGGCTCAGGTCGATCCTGAGCTCCGAGCGGTGTCTCGCCAGGTCGATCGGGTCGTTCTCACGCGCGATGGCCTGATCCGGAGAGTGCCGGCGCGGACCGGGATCGGCGCGCCGGAGAGCGCAACATCGAGGTCTCCAACATCGAGGTCTCCAACATCGAGGTCTCCGACATCGAAGTCTCCAACATCGGGGTCTCCCACATCGGTCTCGCAGGGGGGTCTGCGCCCGCCCCACTCCGTGTAGAT
>JAKAQM010000189.1 GCA_021822565.1 Actinomycetes bacterium
AGCCGACGGCAGCGAGCGGGAGAAGCCACGCCACCGGGCTGCGATAGTTGACGATCAGCAGGACGGTCACGAGCAAGGCGGTTGCCACGACAAGCGTCGTGTCCACGCCGGCAAGGGAACCCAAGAGTCCCCATGACGCAGGCGGTCACCCCCGAGGGATGAAATGCTGGCGGTGGCCACCGGGTGTGGTCGCCGAACGTTCCTTGCAGCCGCGAGCGCGCCAAAAGTCTGGTGCGGGACCGTGGGGACCAGCGAGTGTCGCCATGAGCACGAACCCGAGATTCCGCTTCACACCGTGGTCCTCGCCCGGTGGCCTCCTACACCGAGAGAGGAGGGAGTGATGAAGCAGATCCGCGACAAGGTAGGTGGCCTCGACGTCCACCGCGACAGCGTGGTCGCCTGCGCGAGGCTCCAGCTGCCTACAGGGCAGGTGGAGGTCACCAAGGAGCGGTTCGCGACGACCCAGGAGGGCCTCGCCGAGCTCACCGCGTTCTTGATGGACGCAGGGGTCTCGACCGTCGCGATGGAGGCGACCGGGATCTATTGGCGGACGGTCTACTATGCGCTCGAAGGGCTGTTCGGTGAGCTGTGGCTGTGTAACGCCCAGCACGTGAAGAACGTCCCGGGACGAAAGACCGACCTCTCCGACGCCGAGTGGTTGGCTGACGTCGCCGCCCACGGCATGGTGCGGCCCTCCTTCGTCCCGCCACCCGAGATCAGAGAGCTTCGCGAGCTCACCCGCTACAGGAAGACCCAGGTCGACATGCGGGCCCACGAGATCCAGCGCCTGGAGAAGTGCCTCCAAGACGCCGGCATCAAGCTCACCTCGGTCACCTCCAAGGTGTGGTCGCAGTCCTCGCGCGAGATGATCGAGGCGCTGATCTCAGGCGAGCGCGACGCGGAGGTCCTGGCCCAGATGGCCAAAGGCGTGATGCGCAAGAAGATCGACCGACTCGGTGTCGCGCTCGAAGGCAACTTCGGTCGCCACCACGCGCTCCTTTGCCGCCAGATCGTCGATCACCTCAACTTTCTCGACCGCTCCATCGCCATGCTCAGTGCCGACATCTGCGCACGCCTCGTCCCTTTCGCCCCACAGGTCACGATCCTCACCTCGATCCCGGGGGTCTCGGAGGTGACCGCCCAGGTGATCGTGGCCGAGACCGGCGCTGACATGAGCCGGTTCCCCACCCCCGGGCACCTGAGCGCCTGGGCGGGGGTGGCGCCGGCCAGCTACGAGTCGGCCGGCAAGAGGAGACCGGCGGGGACCCGGCACGGCTCGCCGTGGCTCCGGCGCACCCTGATACAGGCGGCCCGAGCAGCGGGGCGGACCAAGGGCACCTACTACTCGGCCCAGTACTCGCGCATCGCCCGCCGACGCGGTCCCAACAAAGCGGCCGTCGCCGTCGCCCACTCCATCTTGGAGACCGCCTGGCACCTGCTCATGACCGGTGCCCTCTACGACGACCCCGGTGCCGACTACTTCGAGCGTCGTCACGATCCTGCCGTGGAGGCGAAGCGGCTTCAGCACAGGATCGAGGCTCTCGGGTTCAGCGTCACCGTCACCGAGAAGGCCGCATAGCCAGCCGCGCGCACGAGCTTCAGCTCTTCAGCACCGACCGGTGCCTCGCGTCGCGCGCCCACATCCCACTACGGCATTGGCATTTCACCCGAGGTGAGGACATGCCAACCGGCCTGAAGCCGCGTGGCGACCTCGACCCCACCTTTGACCGCCTCGGCTTCGAACATCTGATCTTTGGTCAACCCGAGGCTCTCGAGCGAGACCTGGCAGACCGCGACCTGCACCCCAGCCTCTCGAAGCGCGGTGAGCTCCTGGTCGAACTGCGGCGAGTTCTTCTGGTTCGAGCGCAGGATCTCTACGCCTGGGCCGAGCAGGAGCAGCTCGACGGGCGTCTCGGCGGTCTTGCGCACCATGAGCGTCATCTGCAGCACCGCGTTCGCCCTGACGAAGGACTCCTTGCCCGTCGTGAGCACCACCAGGGTCGGCTGCTCACCAGCGTCCATCTCGTGTCCTCCTCGTCTTTTTTGATCTCGGAGCATCCTGCACCGGACCCTGCGGTACCACCGCGCGATTCACCGTAGCGATGCCGCGGTCCGGAGGTCCGGTCACAGTGCCACCAGTGACTGTGCTGCGGTGTAGGCAGCCACCGCGACGAGGAGCCAGACGAACCAGCGCGTCAGCTTGGCCGCGGGCACCCGTCCGGCGATCCGGTCACCGAGGAGCACGCCGATGATGCCCGCAATGGTGAACGGCAGGGCGACCCGCCAGTCGACGCCACCGCTCGACATCCGGAATAGAAGACCCTCGGCCGAGCTGACGGCGATGACGAGGAGCGAGGTGCCGACGGCGATCGGCATCTGGTAGCCGAGTGCCAGCACAAGCGCAGGGACGATCACGAAGCCACCCCCGACGCCGAAGAACCCGGTGAGGAAGCCGACCGCCGTTCCCGCCACAACCACTCGTAGCACGATGTTCATCGTGGCCCGCGCATGGGCTGGCGACGCGCTGCTGGATCCCATCTGTGCTGATTGCACCGGATCGAAAGCGGGGCTCATAGCCGGACCGCTCGACGCTCCGTGGTTGTCCGGGTGAGCGGTAGACGACGATACCGACGACGCGGTCGGTGAGCTGTCGGAGCTCGTAGAGCGGAGAACGGCGGCCTGCTGCTTGGCATGGCAGGGGGTCTCGGTTTGGTGCTGGTGCATCCGCCACGCGGCGACCAGGATGAGCCCCGAGAAGGCGAGGAGCAGGACATCGCCAGGAATATCCCGGTTGAGCGCGGATCCGAGGAACGAACCGCCGATCCCCACGAGGCCGAAGCCGAGACCGGCCCACAGGCGCACACGCCCGGCCCGAAAGTGGCCCACCATGCCGATGAGCGCAGTCGTCCCGACCACGACGAGCGAGGTAGTCGTTGCCGCGTGCGCCGCCTCACCTGCCCCATAGACCAGAGCCGGTACCGCGAGGATCGAACCGCCGCCACCGAGCGTGCCAAGGGAGAGCCCGATCAGGAAGCCAAGCGGCGCCGATGCGCCGATGCGAGCGAAGCTGATGGCGGCTGGATGAGAGGCAGTCATCGACTACGGCGACCCGCCAACGAGTCCATGGTCAGCTTGCTTGCTCGCCCTCGAGGGCCCGTTCAGCTGCCGTGGGCACACCCAAGTGGTGCAAGACGACGCTTGACGGACACCAGCCGACCGCGGCGTCCATGATCAGGTTGACACCGACGAAGCCGGTGAGGAGACGCCAGCGCTTCGACCGCTCACAACCGAGGATGAGCGTGACGAGCACGACCGCGCCAGCCATCAGGTTCACGACCCGCTCGATCGTCCACCCCTGCGGCTTGGGCATGTCGAACATTCCCAGCTGCAGTGACCGCGCACGGTCGCCCTGCAGTACGGACTGCGAATCGTTGTCCATGGGTTGCTCCTCTCGTCGTGTTGCATTGTTTGCATTCCAAATTGCCACTCATAACCGGAATTGGTGAGTTCAGCTGTAACCCAGTGGATCTGGTTCCAGCTCGGAGTGGTGATCGCTCAGCTGAACTTGATTTGGACGGATCCGGGGCTTGCACATCGACAGAGTTCTTGTTTCTGAAGAGACCAGCGTGCGCGATGCGGTCTCGGTGGCTGCGGAACACGCTCGCTGGAGTGATCCAACGAGCGTATCGAAGAGAAGCGTTACGACCGTTGCCAATCAACCCGCGACCAGAGCAAGCAAAGCGGGACACTACTGCTAATTCCTGCTAAGGGCTCTCCATCTCGATGCCGTAGCCCTGGTCACGGCGTGGTCCGCCCCGACGACAGCACGAGTCTCCGCCACGGCAAACCCACGTCGCCAAGGTCGAGGCTGGCGGGTCGCGAGCGAGCCCGGATCGGCGGAGAGGGGGCCGGACGAGTGCGGCCGGCCAGGCGCATCTCTCGGTAGGTGATCGGGCCGGCGCCGACAGCCTGGCTGAGCAGCGTGTGGAACAGCAAGCCGCGGCTGCGAGAGTGGCGGCGGTTGAAACGGAAGACCCACTCGTCGATTCTCTTGAGCTCCGGGCAGAAGGCGCTGGTCACGGGGGGTGTCCTGAGTGGCGGACGTTGGCGACACACGGGCCGGAGAGGTTCCGCAATAGAGGAAACCGCGCCAG
>JAKAQM010000048.1 GCA_021822565.1 Actinomycetes bacterium
CGCTGCCGACCGATTGCTGCGCCACGGCGGTCTCCAGCCGGGCGAGGTGGAGGACCTCGACGGGTTGACGCTGTTCGAGCGGCTGGGGTCGACGTGGTACCGGACGGCGACGCGGCTGGCGTCGGCGACCGGCGCGCCGGTGACGGGGACCTTCGCCGTGGTCGGCGAGGTGGCCGACCACTTCCACGAGGCGCGCCGCGTGCTCAACGCGGTGACCGACCGCTACCTGTTCCCGCTGCGCTCGAGGTGGTTCCCGGCGTAGGGCGGAGGGGCCGCACCGCTCCCGCGGCCCCCGGAGCTACGCTCCCGCCGGTGACGGGCGAGGGGTCGCTCCGGGGGTTCGAGGTCGGATGACCGGCCCCGCAGACGCGGGTCGGTGCCGCTATGGCGCCGCACGTTCTCCCCGGGAAGCGCGGTCCACGCCCCCGGCCGCGGACCCCGGTGCGGTGTGGGCGCTGCGGAGGATCGCAGAGAAGAGCGGCCTCGAGCGGGTGCGAGTCGTCGCATGGCGGGACCTCGAGCACCCCGAGGCTGGCGGGTCGGAGCTCCACGCGCACCGGCTCGCGAGCCTATGGGCAGCCGCGGGGATCGGCGTGGAGATCCGCACGTCGGAGGTCCCGGGCGCCGAGCGGGTGGTCGATCGCGCCGGGTACCGAGTCGTGCGGCGCGGCGGGCGCTACGGCGTGTTCGCGCGCGCCGGCGTCGAGGGGCTGCTCCGTCGCCGAAGGAGGGGGGAGGCGCTGGTCGAGATCTGGAACGGGATGCCGTTCTGGTCGCCGCTGTGGTCGCGAGCTCCGCACGTGGTCTTCCTCCATCACGTTCACGCGGAGATGTGGCGCATGGCGCTCCCCCCGCGCTTGGCGAGAGCCGGGGAGCTGATCGAACGCCGCGTCGCGCCGCCGCTGTACCGCTCGACCCGTGTGATCACCCTCTCGCAGTCCTCTCGCGCCGAGATCGTCGACATGCTGGGGCTCCGTGCAGGCAAGGTGACGGTGATCCCCCCTGGCGTTGAGCGGCGCTTCTCTCCAGGGCCCCCCGACGCGCGCTCCCCCTATCCGCTGGTGGTGGCGGTCGGCAGGCTCGTGCCGGTGAAGCGGTTCGACCTGCTCATACGTGCGCTCACGAGGGTGAAGGCGTCCGTGCCGTCACTGCGGGCGGTGATCGCGGGCGGCGGCTACGACCGGCCTCGCCTCGAGACGCTCCGCCGATCGCTCGGCGCCACAGCGTGGCTCTCGCTGCCGGGCCACGTGGGCGACGACGAGATCGTCGGCCTGTACCGCCGAGCGTGGGTCGCGGCATCGGTCTCCCAGCGCGAAGGATGGGGGATGACGCTCACCGAGGCCGGAGCTTGTGGCACGCCGGCCGTCGCTTCCGACATCGCCGGGCATCGCGACGCAGTGGTCCACGGGCGTTCGGGGCTGCTCGCCCACGGGGAGGAGGCCATCGCCGCGGCGATCACCCGGATGCTGGGAGACCCGGCGCTGCGCGCCCGGCTCGGCGCGGGGGCGCTCGCCTACGCACGGAGGTTCACCTGGGAGGCGGCGGCGCGAGCGACCCTCGAGGTGCTCGCCGAGGAGGCGCAGGTGGCGAGGGGGACCTACTCGCTGTCGCCGGGCGCCGATGCCGCGTCGGGCGTTGGGTCCGAGACCGGCTCCGGCGTTGGGTCCGAGACCGGGTCCGGCGCTGGCACCGGCGCCGGGTCGGGTCCTGGGCCCGGTGCCGGCGCGGTGGCGTAGTCGACGACGGCGTCCGCTCCGAGGAAGGCCACCGCGATCGCGGCGAGCGAGGCCGCGCCGGCGTACGCGGCGGGCCAGCTCCCTCCCCCTGGAGCGGGATGGAGCAGTTGCCCGGCGACGACGAGGGCGGCCGCGGCGGCGAGGAACCCGGCCGCGGCGGCAGAGGCGATGACCCTGAGCGGGCGGAACGCGAGCCCGGCAACGACCGCGGCAGCGATCGCGAGGCCTGCGAGCGGTGAGGTGAGGGAAGCTCCGAGCGCTCCGGTCACCACGGCGATCGCCACGACGCTCCACCAAGGGTGCGATCGGCCCCGGGCGCCGCCGACAGGCAGGGCGAGCGAGGGCTCGGTGGCCCAAGATGCCGCGGAAGTGGCGGACTCGTGCTCGGTCATGGCGCGCCGGCTGCCGGTCATGGCGCGCCGGCTGCGGGGTGCAGCGTGGCGGCGCTTACGCACGGCGCGCCGACGCCGCGGCAGCGCTGCGAGCAGCACGCACCCGGGGATCGCAACGGCCGAGACCGCGATGCCGGCCCACGCGAGGCGCTGGGGGGTCCAGACGAGTGAGACGGTGAAGTGGGAGCCGCCCAGTGCACGGAGGTCCGCGCGGCTCACCTGCCAGCCATTGGCGAACGCGTCGACGAGGGTCGGGGGGCCGAGTGTGACCGAGCGCGTCCCACGCTTCGCCGCGGGGCCGGGGGTCGCGACGGCGTGCCAGCCTGCGTCGAGGCTCTCTCCCAGCACGAGCTCGAAGGGCGCGCTCGCGTGGCGGACCGCGAGCGACCAGGAGGTCGCCGAGATCTCGCGCGCCACCACGCGGGGTGCGGCCGGTGCGGGTGCCGCCACGGCCGGTGTAGCCGCCGCGGCCCCCACAGGCGGCGTGGGCGCCACGGCCGGCGTGGGACCGCCGCCGGCGGCAGAGGTGAGGGTGAGCTCGTCCACGTTCCACCCAGGGACGTGAGGTCCGGTGGCCAAGGCGCTCTCGACGACGTGGCGGCCGGCCGAGAGCCGGATGCCGCGCGCGTCGGCGCCGCAGGCCTCGAGCGTGACCTGGCCGTCGCTGAGCGCGGACGAAGTTCGGCCGACCACTCGCACGGCCACGGGATGGCCGTCGATCGTGAGCAGGTCCGACTGGCAGGTCCCCGGCAGCATCCTCGGGGGCGAGGGGACCCGGAGCCCGGGGATCCCCAGCGCGGCGATGCCGAGAGGGAGGATCTCGGTCCGCTTGTGGTCGGAGAGGGTGGCGCGCCGTTCGAGCACCTTGGGGAAGGAGACGGTGATGGTCGATCCGGTCACCGCGGGAAAGGAGAGCGGCACGGTGACGGTCGTCCCGGGCACCGCGCTGCGCGCGATCGGGGGAAGCGCCACGTCGCGGGTCTCGGTGCGGCCAGTCGCCCGTGTGGTGGCGCTGATCGTGACCGCAGCGGGGACGGAGTGGCGTCGATCGGCAACCACGACGAGCGACATGCGGTCGACGCTCAGGGGGGAGGGCAGGCGGTAGCGGAGCCAGGCGCCGACCACGTCCTTGGCCCCGAACCCGGACTGCCAGACGGTGGACGGGTTGCCGTCGGCCGCCGCGCCGGCCGTGTCCCCCGGCGCCCCTGTGAGCCGGCTCGAAGAGGTCGCGACGATGCCGCGGCCTGTCGACCCCGGGACGCCCAAGAGCCTGTCGATCTCGTTGTCACCGAGGTCGCGCGAGAGCGTCGCCGTGCCGGTGAGGGTGAAGGTGCGCGCGGTGGGGAGCGTGAACGTGCGCGCCAAGGTCGTTGTCGGCTCGGCCGTGGAGGTTGTGTACGGCGATCCCCGAGTGCGTGTCATGGAGACGACGAGACGGTCTCGAAGCGACGACGCCCCGAGCCTCGAGAGGAGGTCCGTGGGCATCTTCAGGACCTCGGATACGTGCTGTCCTGGCACCTCGACCTCGGCAAAGCCCACCGGGGTGCCGTGCTCGGAGGTCGTGGCGTCGATCGTGATGCGGAGGGTGCGGAACGTGCGCCTCGTGAAGTCGACCACCTGGCCGTGCCGCCGCCGCGATGCCGGGCCCAGGTGCACGGTGACCGGCCTGCTCCCTGTGAAGGTGAGGGTCACCTCGCTGATGGCGCGCTTGCGTGTCCCGAAGAGCGGCTGGACCAAGGTGACGTGGTCCGCGCCGACCCGGTGCCCGAAGGCCACCTGCCACCACTGGCCGTCGACGTCGGACACGTACGTGCCGGTCTCCCAGGCGGTGCGCAGGTCTCCGTCGATCGCGTCGTAGGGCCGCTCTCCGGGGACGTAGGTCACCGGGTTGCCGTAGGAGGAGGCCGTCACGTCCGCCGCGCCGACGTAGGTGGCGACCGTGCGGCTTCCCGGAGGTGTGCTCGGATCCGTCGAGGTCGTGAAGAGGTCGATCGGGCTGTCGGTGGGTGTCCGTGTTGTGGTGGCTGTGGCGGCCGAGGCGCCGGACGCGGTGGTGCCCGGCGCGGTCTGGACCTGTCCCGCGTTGCCGCCGAGGCCGTTCCAGCGGAAGCCCTGCTCGCGGTTCGTGTCGGTCACGACGAGCGTCGCACCGCGTGCGGCGAGCCGGTGGAGCAGTGCCGGATGCCTGTCCAGCGTGCCGGCGTAGTAGATGGCGCTCTTGGTGTCGAGGAAGCCTTGGGCTGCCAGCGTGTCGAGCCCGGTGGCGTCGCCTGCGACGATCAGCGCTCCCGTGTCGGGCTCTGCCCGCACGATGGGCCTCGGGTCGCGCACCGTGTAGACGACGACGGGAGGAGGCTTCTCGGCGTCCGGTGAGCCCGCCGTTGTCCCTGCGAGGAGGTCGGGGTCGACGACGGGCTTCGCGACCCGCTGCCCCGGGGCGCCGAAGCTCTTGGGGTCCGACAGGCCTGCAGGCGTCCTCGCCAGCGATCGTGCGAGGGGCACGGCTTGCGGGCTTCCGTAGCGAAGGGGTGTCTGGTCGTACTCGACCATCACGTCGCCCGCCGACAGCAGCCGTGCCATCGGTGCCAGCGCCGACCATCGCTCCACGTGCGCCTGGATGGGCGCGTCGACGGCGTAGAGCGTGTCGGCGGTCGCGAGCGACCCCATCACCTGCTGCTCGCGCGTCACGAAGGGCCTCGTGAGCACTGCGGGCTGGGGGGTGTCGTTGGTGTCGCCCCAGGTGTACGCGGCGAACGCGTTGCCCGGGATGGCGAGCACGCGGGTTGCGCGGTGCACCGAGTCCAGGTACCTCGCGGCCGCGAGGTCGTAGGAGGGGAGCGTCGCGGGTTGGGTGAGGCCGTGGACCACCGCGGCGTCGCCGTTGAAGATGGCAGGGTTGTTGGCGAGCACCACCGCCGACAGCGTGCTCGCAGCGATCCACCCCGCTGCACGCCGTCGCCGCCACGCCGCGGTGACCCCTGCGCCGAGCAGCATCGCGAGACCGAGCACCGCGAGCGGGGTCGCACGGTCCGTCGAGCGCATCGCGAAGCCTGCGGTGGTGTCGTCCATGAAGGCCTCGAGCGCAGCGCCGAGCGGGGGCGGGTGGGCGTAGGGGTACGCGCCGACCGAGGCCACGACGCCCACCACGGTCAGCAGCACGAAGTAGCCCCGCCGGCGCCACCGTACGAGCACGGCCGAGGCGAAGGCCAGCAGTGGCACCAGGTACGACAGCGCGACGAGCCAGACCCACCTCGTGTAGAGCACCACGCTCTGGGTCCACGGGCCCGTCGGGCCGCTGCCGTAGAAGTACCAGTAGCCGAGGCCGCGGAGGACCTCCAGGGGAGTGGAGGTCGAGCTCGTCGCGCGGACCGACTCGGTGTAGCGCAGGATGTCCACGCCGAACCCGGCCTCGATCACGAGGCCGACGATCCACCACGCGGACACGAGCACCGAGAGCGCGCCCATCTGGGCGAGCACCACGCCCGCGTCTCGCCACGTCGCCTCCTTCTCGACGGCGACGGCCCATAGGAGCCAGAGCACCGGGCCGATGACGATGTAGAGGACCGAGCTCGCATTGATGCCGCTCGACAGGGCGATGACCAGCGCGAAGAGCGCGGGGTAGCGCCACGACCTGCGGTGCGCGTCCGGTGTGCCCTCCGCCGAGCGGCGCTGGCTGCGCAGCGCCAGCACCGTGCACGCCACCAGCCAGGGAAGCGCCGCCCAGGGCATGAGGATCACCGAGATGCGCCCGGAGTACTGGAGCACGTAGGGCGACCACATGAACGCGAGCGCCGCCACGATCCTGCCGGGACCCCGGATCCGCAGCGCCCTGGAGAGCGCGAGGACCCCGGCCCCGGCCGCGAAGAGGAGCGCTCCGAGCCAGACGCGCTGGGCGATCCACGTGGGCACGTGGGCAACCGCGGTGAGCGCGTAGTAGGGGCCCATCGGGAAGAGGTAGCCGATGTACTGGTGCGTGACCGTCCCGAGGGCCACTGTCGGGTACCACATCGACGCGACCTGTCCGAGGAAGCGGACCGGGTCGAGGTAGAGGTACGTCTTCGTGTCCGTGCTCACCACGCCCCGGTCGACGAGGAGCAGGGGGACGAACGCCAGGCCGGCGAGCACGAGGTGCTCCAGCAGGGCGGACGGCGAGCCACCGGGGAGCACCCGGTCGGCACCGGCCGCGGACGCTGCCTGGTCGGCGTCGGCGCCGGCGGAGGCCGCTGCCTGGTCGGCGCCGGCCGCGGGGATCGTGCTCCGGGTGGTCATGGTCGGTCGTTCGGTCGTACGGGCGTTGGGTCCTTGGGGCCTTCGGGCGCTCGGGCGCGGCGCGCCGAGGGACCTGAACAGCCACATCCCCGTCGGTCGGGCGTCCCTCGGTACTGTAGGCAGCGCACTGTGGCGCCGGTGAGCGCGTGTGCGCGGATGCTCGAGGAGATGGCGGCGAACCGACTGGAGCCTGTGACAACGATTCGGCCAACGACGGGTGAGCGCCCGCGTCGCGGCTTCACGCCGGCCTCGCTGCTGTCGCTGCACGATGCCGGCTACCGCGCGGTCCTCGAGCGGCTGGGGCCGGGGCGAGTGCTGGACGTGGGCTGCGGAGAAGGCTTCGAGTCGCTGCGCCTGGTCGGCGGGGGCCGACAGGTCGTGGGCGTCGACTACTCGTACGAGGCCTCAGAGGCCGCGCGTCGTGCGGCCCACGACGCCGCGGCGGGCTCCGGGGGACCCGCCCTCTCGTCGGCCCTTTCGGTGGCACAGATGGACGCTGCCGCCCTCGGGCTCGCCTCGGGCACGTTCGACGCGGTGTGCTCGTCGCACCTGATCGAGCACTTCTCCGACCCCTCTGGCCATGTCGCCGAAGTCGCACGTGTGCTCGCGGATACGGGGACGGCCTTCTTCCTCACGCCGAACGCGCCCGCAGACTTCGAGAACCCGTTCCACCTGCACCTGTTCGAGCGCGACGACCTCGGCCGGCTCCTCCGTCGCTCCTTCGCCGAGGTGTGGGTCGGCGCTCTGGACGCGACGGCGCGGGTCAAGGCGGAGTTCGCGGCGCGTCGGGCCAAGGCGGAGAAGCTGCTGCGCCTCGACGTCTTCGATCTGCGTCACCGTATGCCGAGGCGCTGGTACCTCGCCATCTACACCAGACTGCTGCCGATCGCGTACGCGCTGGTCGCGCGATCCGAACGCGGCGGCATCGTGGAAGCCCGGGCTGAGCATGCTGGAGCCGGCATCGGAGCCGGCACCGGAGCCGGGGCCGGCGGGGATGGAGCCGGCGGGGATGGAGCCGGCGGGGATGGAGCCGGAGCGGAGGCGGACGAGTGGATGGACGAGTGGTTCGTGGCCGACGAGGTCGACGAGACGACGCCGGTCCTCTTCGCGATCTGCCGGCGCCCACGGCGGTGAGGCCGATGCTCGTGCAGCCGCGGGATGCGCCGGCGGGGGCTCGGTGATGCTGCGGATCGGCCTCACGGGCGGCATCGGCGCGGGCAAGTCGACGGTTGCCGACATGCTCGCGGGGCGCGGTGCGGTCGTGGTCGACGCCGACCAGATCGCTCGCGAGGTCGTTGCTCCGGGCGGGCCCGCGTACGAGGCGGTGGTGGCGCGCTTCGGTGCGGGCATCCTGGGCCCCGACGGGGCCGTCGATCGCCCTGCGCTCGCGAGGGTCGCCTTTTCCGACGCGGCTGCGCTCGCGGACCTCAACGCGATCACCCACCCGGTGATCGGGGCCGTGCTCCTCGAGCGGCTGGCCTCCTTGGATTCCCCTGACGGCGCCTCGCCCGAGCATCCGGGCAGCCGGTCCCTCGAGCCTGGGCCGAGCGGTGTCGTCGGCGGCGTCGCCGTCGCGGTGATCCCACTGCTCGGTCCCGCGCACGTCGACGCCCTGCGGCTGCGTGCCGTGGTCGTCGTCGACTGCCCGACCGAGGTGGCGGTCCGGCGTCTCGCGGAAGGACGGGGGATGACGGAGGCGGATGCCATGGCCAGGGTTGCGGCGCAGCCGTCACGGGAGCAGCGGAACGCTCTGGCGGACTACGTGGTCGAGAACGCCACGAGCGTCGAGGACCTGGCCGTGCAGGTCGAGGCGCTCTGGGCCTGGCTCCACACGCTCCCGGCGCACTGAGCCGGCGCGGGCTCGGGCGGCCCGATCCGCGCGGGCCGTTGGTACGCTCGGGAAGCGTGCCCGACTTCGAGGTGGTGTCGTCGATCCGGCCGGCTGGCGACCAGCCGCAGGCGATCCGTGCGCTGGCAGAGGGCGTCCAGCGCGGTGATCGCTACCAGACGCTGTACGGGGTCACCGGGAGCGGCAAGACGGCCACCATCGCCTGGACGATCGAGGCGGTGCAGCGACCCACGCTGATCATCGAGCCGAACAAGTCGCTCGCCGCGCAGCTGTCGTCGGAGCTGCGGGAGCTCTTCCCGAAGAACCGGGTGGAGTTCTTCGTCTCGTACTACGACTACTACCAGCCAGAGGCGTACCTGCCGACGACCGACACCTACATCGAGAAGGACTCCTCCATCAACGACGAGATCGACCGCCTCCGCCATGCCACCACGTCGTCGCTGCTCATGCGACGCGACGTGGTCGTCGTGGCCTCGGTCTCCTGCATCTACGGGCTCGGCTCTCCAGATGAGTACTCGGGGCGGATCCTCGGGGTGCAGGTCGGCCAGCAGGTCGACCAGCGCGACCTCTTGCGGCGCCTGGTGGACCTGCAGTACTCGCGCAATGACGTGAACCTGGTCCGCGGCACCTTCCGGGCGCGCGGCGACACGGTCGAAGTCCACCCCGCCTACGAGGAGGCGGCGCTCAGGATCGAGCTCTTCGGCGACACGGTCGAGCGCATCGTGCCGTTCGACGTGCTCACCGGCGAGATGGGCGATCCGATGGAGGACGTCGTCGTCTTCGCCGCGACGCACTACGTCGCGGGTGACGAGACGGTCCAGCGGGCCATCGCCTCGATCGAGGTGGAGCTTCGAGACCGGCTCGCGTCCTTCGAGCGCGAGGGCAAGCTGCTCGAGGCCCAGCGACTGCGAGCCCGAACCGAGCACGACCTCGAGATGCTGGCGGAGACCGGCGTGTGCTCGGGCATCGAGAACTACAGCCGCCATCTCGACGGCAGGGGTCCCGGCGACCCCCCGTTCACGCTCCTCGACTTCTTCCCCGAGGACTTCCTGGTCGTCATCGACGAGAGCCACGTTGCGGTGCCCCAGCTCCACGGACAATGGGCGGGCGACCGTTCGCGCAAGGAAGTGCTCGTCGAGCACGGGTTCCGGCTCCCTTCGGCGCTCGACAACAGGCCGTTGCGCTTCGAGGAGTTCGTCGAGCGGGTGCCCCAGGCGATCTTCGTCTCCGCCACGCCGGGTCCCTTCGAGCTCGAGCACTCCTCCCAAGTGGTCGAGCAGGTGATCCGCCCCACCGGCCTGGTCGACCCCGAGGTGGTGATCCAGCCCACCCGTGGACAGATCGACGATCTCATGGCCCGGATCGAAGACGTCGTGGGCAAGGGGGGCAGGGTGCTCGTCACCACCCTCACGAAGAAGATGGCCGAGGACCTCACCGACTACCTCGCCGACGCGGGGGTCCGGGTGCAGTACCTGCACTCCGACATCGACACGATCACCAGGGTCGAGATCTTGCGGGAGCTCCGTCTCGGCAGCATCGACGTGTTGATCGGCATCAACCTCCTGCGGGAGGGCCTCGACCTCCCCGAGGTGTCGCTGGTCGCGATCCTCGACGCGGACAAAGAGGGGTTCTTGCGGTCCACCTCCTCGCTCATCCAGACCATGGGGCGCGCGGCGCGCAACGTGGACGGTGCCGTCGTCCTGTACGCGGACACGATCACCGACTCCATGCGCGAGGCGGTCAGCACGACCCAGCGGCGACGCGAGCTCCAGTTGGCCTACAACACGGAGCACGGCATCGATCCCCAGACCATCCGCAAGGCGGTGACCGACATCTTGGAGCGCTTGCGGGGGAGCGGTGAGGGCACCTCACGGGCCAAGCGCAGCCGTGCGGACGTGCGGTCGGGCAAGGCCGCGCGGACGGTGCGGACCCGGACGGCCGTCGGCGGCGGGGGCTGGGCGCCAGGCACAGGATCGGCCGAGCTGCCCCCTGAGCTCGCCGAGCTGGCAGCAGACCTCGAGCGCGAGATGCTGGCCGCCGCGGCCGACCTCAGGTTCGAGGAGGCGGCCCTCCTTCGCGACGAGCTCGCCGCGATCCGGGAGCAGGCGTCGACGCAAGTGCCGGGCTGACGGGGCCGGCGTCCTCGGCCGACGGGACGCGTGTGCCGGGCTGGCGTGACGCGTGTGCCGGGCCGGCGGGTCCCGGCCGCCTAATCTTGGTGCACATGACCTCGACCCCGCACGACGGCAGCCCGGCCCTCGCGGCACCGAGCATCCTCTGCGGGAGGACAGCCGGCCTTCCCGAGGGGACGGTGGCCGACCTGGTCGCCGCCCACGCCCGCAGCAGGCCCGACGCGCCCGCGATCCTCGGGGACGGGCCGACCCAGTCGTATGCGGAGCTTTGGCAGCACGCAGGGCGCATGGCCGCCGCACTGGCCGAGGTGGGCGTGACCGAGGGAGACCAGGTCGCCATCTGGGCGACCAGGACCGCACCGGTCGTCGCCGCTGCACTCGGCGTGATGGCGCTCGGCGCGTCGTACATGCCGATCGACCCGACCTACCCCGCTGCGCGTGTCCGGCGCATCCTGGAGGTGGGCCGACCCAAGGTGATGGTCTCGGCAGAGCCCAACTCCCTCGCAGGCAGCCTGCCGCGGGGGGTGGCCACCGTCGACATCCACTCGGGCCCTCGCGACGGCGTGGTGCTCGAGCCCGCCGCCCGCCAGGACCACATCGCCTACACGGTCTTCACGTCGGGCTCGACCGGTCAGCCCAAGGGCGTGCTGGTCGCGCACCGATCTCTCGTGAACTACCTCGGGTGGGCGCAGGAGCTGACGGATTTCGGGCAGGACGACGCGACGCCGTGCTTCGCGAGCCTCGGCTTCGACCACGCCGTCACGTGCTTGTGGCTGCCCCTCGCCGTGGGCGGCTCGGTGCAGCTCGTGCCCGACAGCTGGGACCCCCGTCCGTGGCTCGCAGCTCGCGACCGCCCGTTCGCGTTCGTGAAGATCACGCCGTCGCACGTCCGCCTCTTCGAGCGGATCGCCCGGCCGGACTACCGCGCGATCACCCGCACGGTGATGTTCGGCGGGGAGCGCCTCGACGCCGCGCTGGTCGCGAGCCTGGGGGAGCGCCTGGAGGGCGTGCACCTGCTCGACCACTACGGCCCGACCGAGGCGACCGTCGGTTGTACCGCCTATCGCTTCGAGCGCAGCTCGGTCCCTTCGGAGGGCTCCCTGCCCATCGGCGAGCCCGTGTGGAATTCGCGGGCCTACCTCGTCGACGAGGACCTCTGCCCGGTGCCGGTCGGCGAGGAGGGCGAGCTCGTGGTCGGTGGGGAGTGCGTCGCCATGGGGTACCTCGGAGGTGACGAGGAGGACAAGCGCCGGTTCCTCGACGAGGCGTCCATCTCGAGCACCGAGGCGCGTCACCACTCCGTCGACGGCGCCCGCGCGTACCGCACCGGCGACCGCTGCGTGATCCGCGAGGACGGCCAGCTCCACTACCTCGGCCGCCTCGACGAGCAGGTCAAGGTGCGCGGCTTTCGGATCGAGATCCACGAGGTGCGGGACCTCGCGGAATCGGTCCACGGCGTCGCACAGGCGGCAGCGACGGTGAGCCACAAGGGATTGGGCGGCCTCGAGCTCTTCGTCGTCCCCGACGGCGAGGCGACCTCGGAGCTCGTGGCCCAGGTGCTCGAGCGGCTCCGAGCGGAGCTTCCCGCCGCGGCGGTCCCCGAGAGGGTCTTCGTCGTGCCCAACTTGGTGGTCAACGCCCATGGCAAGTGGGACCCGGAGGCGACGAGGCAGCTCGCCGACACGGGCGGGGCCGACACGGGTGTGGCCGGGACGGGCGGGGCCGACACGGGCGGGGCCGACACGGGCGGGGCCGACACGGGCGGGGCCGACACGGGCGGGGAGGGAGCCGAACCATGAGGACCATCGAGACGGCAGCTGCGGGCGATCGCATCGGGCGGGCCACGTCGCTCGTGTGCGTCGACTGCGGATCGACGGATCAAGACCTCTCGGGGCGGTGTCGCGCCTGCCAGGGTCTCGTGGACGCGGTCTACCCGCAGTGCGACGCTGCGCTCGGGCCCGAGGACACCGACGTGCTGGAGACCTACTGGGACCTCCTTCCGATCCCCCGGCGTGAGTCGTGCCGCATCGCGATCGAGCCGACCCCGACCGTCTTGCTCACCGAGCTCGACGGCGTGCCCATCTGGGCGAAGGTCGAAGGCGTCCTCCCTACGGGATCGACCAAGGACCGACTGATCGCGGTTTCCCTCCCGCTCATGGTCGAGCGCGGGGTCGAGCGGTTCGTCTTCAGCTCCACCGGCAACACGGCCGCTGCGTACGCGTGGGGGCTCCAGTACTACCCGGAGCTCTCGGCTCGGGTCTACGTGTCCGAGGACGTGCCCGACACCCAGCTCGGACCGAGGACCGACCAGCTGGAGATCGTGCGGGTCAAGGGTGACTACGTCGAGGCGGGGCACCGCGCGCGCGACGGGATCCGCCCTGGCGAGGTGCCCGAGGGCGGCTTCTTCAACCTCGGCAGACGAGAGGGCGCCAAGCTCGCCTACCTGGAGGCGTTCGACGACGTCGCGCACGCAGGCGGCCGCATCGACACGGTCGTACAGGCGGTGGCGTCGGGGCTGGGCATCGTCGCGGCGGCGCGGGCGGTGCAGCAGAGCTCGGCCGTCCGAAGCTGGGGCAAGGGACCCCGGCTCTTCTGCGCGCAGCAGACCAGCTGCTCACCGATGGTCAAGGCCTACCGGGCGCTGCTCAACGGCACGGGAGAGCGACTTCCCGAGAAGCTGCCGTCGGGCTTGGCTGCCGCCATCCTTCTGGGCGACCCCTTCTCGAGCTTCGACTACGTCGCCCGAGCCGTCCGCGAATCGACAGGGGGCTTCGTCGACGTCACGTCCTCGGAGATCGCGGCAGCCCTCCAGCGGCACAACCACGAGGCGCCCATGGGCGACGCTGCGGCGGTGGCGCTCGCCAGCGCGTACCGCTTGTGGGAGCAGGGAGACCTCCGCGGGTCGCAGGGCGTGCTGGTCGCGCTCACCGGTGGTCCGGGGCGGTGAGCTCGGTGGTGAGCGCGGCGATTGGCGAGGCGGCATGGGCGGTGAGCGCGGCGGTGAGCGCGGCGGCATGGGCAGCGTGAGCGAGGACGACTTCTACGAGCGCATGCGGGCGTTCCTGCGTGAGCGCCGGCCGGATCTCCACGGCGACATCGAGCCGACCACGCAGCTGTGGCAAGCGGGCTACCTCGACTCCTTCGGGCTCATCGAGACGCTCGCGTTGCTGGAGGAGCTCACGGGGCACCCGATCCAGATCGGCGCGGACGATCTTTCGAGCTTCTTCACCATGAAGGGCATCTTCGAGGCGTTCGTCGCCGGCTGACGGCGCGCGGGCCGGCTGGCCGCTAGCTGACGGCGCGCGGGCCGGCTGGCCGCTGGCCGCTGGCCGCTGGCCGCCGGCTGACGGGGAGGTCCGCGGAAGGAGCCGGCAGCGGATGGGATGGGCAAGAGAGGAAGCCGGTGAGGTGCGCGGCAGCGAACCTCCCGCCGAACGGCGTATCGTCACGTGGTGAAGGGCTCGGGACCGGTGTTCCTCGAGCCGACCGGAGGTTGCCCGAGGGCTGGCCGGAGGCTGGCCGAGACGGCAGGCGTCGGCCGGGGGGCACGAGGCCGCGAGCCGAGGCACCTCGAAGAGGAGGTCGGCACATGGGGCGCTACGAGGATGCATGGCGGAGGAGCATCGAGGACCCCGCCGGCTTCTGGGGTGAAGCGGCGAGGGCCATCAGCTGGGAGCGGGAGCCGACCGTGGTGCTCGACAGCTCCTCGGCGCCGTTCTTCAGATGGTTCCCCGACGGCCAGCTGAACACCTGCTTCAACGCCGTGGATCGCCATGTGGCCGATGGCCGTGGCGAGCAGGCGGCCCTCGTCTACGACAGCCCCGTGACCGGGACCACGGCCTCGTACTCGTACGCGGAGCTCCAGGACCAGGTCGCGCGTGCCGCAGGCGCGCTCCGTTCGCTCGGCGTCGAGCGGGGCGATCGGGTCGTCATCTACATGCCCATGGTCCCCGAGGCCGTGGTGGCGATGCTGGCGTGCGCCAGGATCGGTGCGGTGCACTCGGTCGTGTTCGGCGGTTTCGCCCCGCACGAGCTGGCCCTGCGGATCGAGGACGCCAAGCCAAAGGTGGTGGTCTCCGCGTCGTGCGGGATCGAAGCGGGTCGGGTGATCCCCTACAAGCCACTCGTCGACGCCGCCATCGAGGAGTCGGTGCACAAGCCGGAGCACTGCGTGGTGCTGCAACGCCCGCAAGCCGACGCGCAGCTCGTCTCCGGTCGGGACGTGGACTGGGCTGCGGCGACCGCGGCGGCAGCGCCGGTCGACTGCGAGCCGGTGAACGCCACCGATCCCCTGTACATCCTCTACACCTCGGGAACCACGGGGCGCCCCAAGGGCGTGGTGCGCGACAACGGCGGGCACGCCGTGGCGCTTCGCTGGAGCATGGACCAGATCTACGACACCCATCCCGGCGAGGTCTTCTGGGCTGCCTCCGACGTGGGGTGGGTGGTCGGGCACTCCTACATCGTCTACGCGCCGCTTCTCGCGGGTTGCACGACCGTGCTCTACGAGGGAAAGCCGGTCGGCACCCCCGACGCCGGCGCCTTCTGGCGGGTGATCTCCCAGCATCGGGTCAAGACCCTGTTCACGGCCCCGACCGGCTTCCGGGCGATCAAGCGCGACGACCCCAAGGGTGCGCTCCTCGCCGGGTACGACATGTCGAATTTCCGGTACCTCTTCCTCGCGGGAGAGCGGCTCGACCCCGAGACCTACACCTGGGCGAGCCAGCTCCTCGACGTGCCCGTGGTCGACCACTGGTGGCAGACCGAGACGGGGTGGCCCATTGCCGCCAACCCCATGGGCATGGAGCCCATGCCGACCAAACCCGGTTCGGCGACCGTCCCTGTGCCCGGCTACGACGTACGGATCCTCGATGTGGACGGCAAGGAGGTGCCGCCCGGCACGGAGGGAGCGATCATGATCCGCACCCCGCTGCCGCCGGGAACCCTCACGACGCTGTGGGGGCACGACGATGCGTACGTGGAGAGCTACATGAGCGAGGTGCCGGGGTACTACCTCACCGGCGACGGCGGGCACTTCGACGAGGACGGCTACCTGTTCGTCATGGGCCGCGTGGACGACGTGATCAACGTCGCCGGCCATCGCCTGTCGACCGGGGAGATGGAGGAGATCATCGCGGGTCACCCCGACGTCGCCGAGTGCGCGGTCATCGGAGTGTTCGACGACCTGAAGGGCCAGGTCCCCCGCGGCTTCGCCGTCCTCAAGGCCGGTGTCGACCGGGACCCTGAGGTCATCGCCGCCGAGCTCGTGGAACGTGTGCGGTCCCAGATCGGCGCGGTCGCGAGCCTCCGACGCGTGGACGTGGTCGCCGCGTTGCCCAAGACCCGGTCGGGCAAGATCCTGCGAAAGACCATGCGCGCGATCGCCGACGGGGCCGACGAGCCGATCCCCTCGACCATCGACGATGCCTCGGTCCTGGAGAGCCTCCAGCCGATCCTGCGAGGGAGCTGAGTCGAGCCGATCCTGGGAGGGAGTTGACTCCACCGATCCTGCGAGGGAGCTGACTCCGACCCCCGATCTCGACGCCTTCAGGCCGCTCGGGGAGCCTTGAGGGGGCCGGGCCCTCGCAACGGCCCAGCCCCCCTTGACGGCCCAGCCCCCCTTGTCAGCGTCCTCTCTTCCCGGCGGGTCGGCGCCTCAGCGACTCGGCGACTCGGCGACTCGGCGACTCGGCGCCTCGGCGCGCTCCCGTGGCGCTCCCGCTTCTCGGCGCCTCGACGGCCGCCGGTTCGCTCAGTGCTTGGCCAGCGGCCAGGTCGGCAGGAGCGTGCGCTTCAGCGTCTCGTTCAGCAGGCCGGCAGATGATGCGTACCACGCGAGCGCGGCGGTGATGACGCCCGTCCACCCGCCGATCTTGGTGAGTGTGGCGTTCGAGTTGAAGGCGCCGATGGTGAGCAGGACGAACGTGATCTCGAGTACGAGGAAGACTGCCACCAGCGCGACGTTCACACCCGTCGACCCGATCAGCATGTAGAAGGTGAAGATCGTCCAGCAGAGCAGGAACACGCCAACGACGACGGGTACCTGTGTTGCCTTGACGGTGGGCAGGATCACCTTGGCGAGGACGACGTAGGAGAGCCAGAACGCACCGTAGGAGGTGAAGGCGAGCGCGCCGAACGTGTTCTTCCTCACGAACTCCCACATCCCTGCGAGCAGCTGAGCCGCCCCTCCGTAGACCAATGCGAGCGCGATCGCCGTGTTCGACGCGGCGCCCCATACGTTGGTGTTGGAGATGCTGAGCGCGAAGGTGGTCATCGCGAACGCGGCCAGCCCCAGTGGCGCAGGGTCGGCGACGATATGCGCAAGAGCCCGAGGCGCCGGCGGCTCCCTCATCTCCATCGGCTCTTGCACCCCAGCACCGATATTGGTCATATTCCTCCCCCTTCCTCATCAGCACGCGAATCGTCGACGTGCTGTTGATGCCGACGGTACTTCGAAAAGTGCCCCTCATGGCGGATATCGTGCCCTGCGCGACGAGCCGTGGGCTCGAGAGCGGTGCTCCGGTCCCGTCTACTGCGGCGTGGACCGCCCTGCGGCGCGTGGACCGCCCTACGGCGCGTGGAGCGTCCTATGGCGCGTGGAGCGCTTCGGGAAAAGGTGCACTGGGAGCCGGAGAAGGGGGCGCAGCGTCGGACCGAGATGTCGACCCCTCGTCCGCGCGGCGGCCGAGCGACGCCGGCCACCAGTTCCATCGGCCGAGCAGGGAGACGACCGAGGGCACGAGCAAGGTCCTCACCAAGAAGGTGTCCATGAGGATGCCGATGGCGAGCCCGAAGCCGATCGCACGAATCTGACTTCCCCCCGGTCCGCCTCCGGCGAATCCGATCACCGCGAAGCTGCCGGCCAGGATGATGCCGGCGGACGTGACCGTCGGTCCCGTCTTCCCGACCGCCTCGACCACCGCGGCACGAAGCGACCGCTGGTGCGCTTCCTCCCGGATGCGGGTCATGACCAAGATGTTGTAGTCCTCTCCCAACGCGAGAAGGAAGACGAACATCAAGAACGGCAAGATGAAGGTGAGGCCACTGTCGCCCACGAGGTCGATGAACACGAGCGTCGCAAGGCCGAGCGCGGCGAAGTAGGACAAGGCGACGCTCACGATCAGGTAAAGCGGAGCGACCGCGCTCCTGAGCACGAGCGCGAGGAGGATCCCGATCGCCACGATGGCGATCGGGATGACGTGGAGGAGGTCGTGGTTCGACGCGCTCGAGACGTCGTAGAGCGCTGCAGCCTCGCCGGCCACGCCGCTCGCGCGTGCGCCGGAGCGCGAAGCCGCGTCTGCGAGGACGCTGCGGATCTCGGGCGTCGCGTTCATCGCCGCCGTGCTCTGCTGGCCGCCGGCCGCGAGTGAGGCCTCGAACTGGACGATCCGGCCATTGGCGCTCACGTAGATCGCCTCTGCGCGGTAGGCGTTGTAGAGCGAGAGTGGCACATGGCCGCCCGGAGGTTCGACAGCTGGGAGCGCCGCCGGGGGGCCGAGCTCGGCGTGGAGCGCCGAGAGCTGGGCTGGGGTGATCGTCGTGCCGTTCGGGTCCAGCGGCCCCGAGAGCGCCTTGAACTGCCTGGACGCCGTCAGAGAGCGCTGGGCGCTCTCGAGCGGCGAGGGGTCTCGCCAGACCGAGGCGCGATAGGCGAGCACCAGGTTCGCAGGGTTCGCTGCGCTATGGGGGAACTCGGCGGCGAGGATCGCGTTGCCCTTCGCGACGCTGGTTCCCGCGGGCGCTGTCGTCGCTCCGCCGAACCCCGCGGAGTGGTACCCCAGTGCAGCCGACGCGAGGCCGAGGAAGACGATGACGCCGATCCCCAAAGTGACCGCGGGGCGCTGGACCAAGCGGCCGGCTACCCGTCCCCACCAGCCGTGCCGGTCGTCGCCCGCGACGACGCGGGTCGGCCAGAATGCCGCGCGCCCGAAGATCGCGAGCAACGCCGGCAGCAGGGTGAGCACCGCCAAGAGCATCACCGCCATGCCGACCGCGAGCGGGATGCCGAGGTCGTGGTAGATGCCGAACGTGGCGAACAGCAGGGTGAGGAGAGCCAGGATGACGGTGCCGGCCGATGCGCTGATCGACTCTCCTACGCGTACGAGGGCGTGGACGACCGCATCCTGGGGGTCCTTGCCGTCACGCAGCGCCTCGCGCACCCGGAACACCAAGAAGAGCCCGTAGTCGGTGCCCGCGCCCAGCATGAGCACGATCAGCAGGATGTCGGTGATCTCGGAGATCTGCAGGCCATGGGCTCCGAGGCCACCGATGAAGCGGAACGAGACGAGGAGGGCGAAGCCGGGCGGGATGAGGGTGACCAGGGCGGCGAGCGGGGCCCGGAAGATGATCAGCAGCAGCACGATGATCAGCAGGAAGGACAGGCCTTCGATGCGTCCGCCCGTCTTGTCCGAGCTCTTCTGGTTCGCGACGTTGGTCGCCACCGGGCCGGCGAGGTGCACCTCGAGCCCTGGGGGCGCCGGGTCGTGGCCTACTGCGGCCTGCACGCGGTCGACCAGCGTCTTCTGGGCGCTGATGTCCGACGCGCTCACCGAGGCGGTCATGGCGACCTCCGCTGCAGCGTCGCTGGGCGACACCTTGGCCTCCACCACCTTCAGCGCGCCGGGCACCTGACGTAGTGAGGTGACCTGGGCTTCGATGGCGCGCTGATCGGCCGCGGTCAGCACGCCGCGCCTCGTGGAGCTGACGACCAGGATCTGGCTGTCACCCGTGGTGTTGCCGAGCAGCGGTGCGGCCAGGGCCGCCGCACGCTCGCTCGGGGCGCTCGCAGGCAGGAACTGGCTGTTGTTGTTGACCTCGCTCGTCATCGAGGGCAGCGTCCTCGTGGCCAGGATCGCGAGGACGACCCAGGCCAGCACGACGAGCACGCGGAATCGGACGACGGCGCGCGCCAGTCGGGTGAAGGCTCTGGTCACGCGCGCATCCTCCTACGGGTGGTCATGGTCATCTCGTTGCCAATGACGATCAGTCTTCCTGGCAAGAATCATGCGAGGACAGAATCATTGGGGTGCGGCGCTTCAGGAGTGACGGTCGGGAATCCCGTGACCAGGCGATCTCTTGTCGATGCTCCCAGTGGCGCCTCCCCAGCAGCCTGGATACCGGGCGGTTCCCGCCGGGAGAGCAGCTATGCGC
>JAKAQM010000049.1 GCA_021822565.1 Actinomycetes bacterium
ACCGCCGGCACCGGGAGCGTGCCCGCATGGAACCAGTTGTAGGCGGTCTGCGGGTGGATGCCCTGGCGACGTGCCCACTCGGTCAGGTTCACACGCCCACCCTATCACTCACTAGAACACGCGTACGTAGTGTATGACCGACTGATTCTGGAGCAGTTCGCCACCCTGGCGCACCGGGGTGATCGGTCCTCATGCTACGGCGGGAGGCAGCCCGCGGCGCCGCTCAGCGCCGGGCGCGCGGGAGGTGGAACCTGGCGACCGAGAACCCGAACAGGACCGGGATGTCCACGGCGAAGATGACGAGCGACAGGGTGAGCAGGACGAGCATCGTCCCGCGGGTCCCGTCGTAGACGAAGACGTACTCGAGGATGCCGGCGATGACCGCGTAGGCGAGGAGCGCCCACTTCGCCACGACGAAGAAGGTGTCCCAGGCGAAGTCGCGAAGGCTGGCGACGAGCGCGATCGCTCCGAGCAGTGCCGCGCCGGCAGCGGCGACGAGGCCGACCGCGGGATCGAGCGGGGCGGGCCGTGGGAGGTAGGCGGCGAGGTAGACACCGCCCGAGAGCACGAGCGCCATCGACACGACGCAGACCACCGAGATGGGCGGCCTGCCTGCGAAGGCGTCGCGTGCCGCCCCGGTCGGGACGGCTTCGGCGCCGGGGGACGTCATGGCGTCGGACGTCGTGGTGTGCTCCACGGGGGGACCTCAGCTCCCCGTCGCGAGCCGGGTCATGATGATGAGGGTGGCGATCTGCATCGCCCCGGTCACCCCGGCTGCGTAGATGAACCTGCGCATCAGCCGCCCGATCAGCGCGCCGTCGGGGGCCGGCTTGCGCAGCTCGAAGAGCACGGCGAGGTTCGCAGGCTCGAGCACCCCGATGGCGACGACCGCCATCACGGCGACGACCACGAAGGAAGCGACCACCCACCCGTGGTCGGGGTACGCGGCCGAAAGGTTCCCGAGATGACGGGCGAGCTGCCACCCTGCCGCCAGCGTGCAGACCACCAGCGTCGGCATCAGCACCACCATCTTGGGCATGAGGCGCTTGGAGAGCTCGACTCGGGCGGGCGGCGGCATCTTCGCCATGATCGGCCCGATGACGAAGCCGAGGAACAGGTCGATCGCCGTCCACAGCCCCCCGCCGGCAACGTGGAAGAAGTCGAGCGCCCAGAGCCAGTTGCCGGCGATCGCCACGACGAGCAGCACGAGCGCCGCGCCCACCACCGGCAGCGCGCCGAGCGGGACGACCTGGGGCCGGTATGCCCCTTCGACGCCGGCAGGTGCGGGCGGCGCCGAGACGTCGCCGGGCGCAAGGTCTGCTCTGGTCAGCGCCATCGCCGGACCCCTCCCTCTCCAAGAACCCCGTGCGCGAGTTCGGGCACGGGGAGCACCCAAGCCACCCTCGAGCAGGTACGACGATACACAGGTGGCGTGCCATGAGTGAGGAGGCATGATGGGAGCAGCACAGCCGGAGCTCGAGGGCTGCCGGGTGGTGGTCACCGGCGCGACGAGCGGGCTCGGCGCCGCGATGGCCGGGGCACTCGTCGCTGCCGGAGCCTCGGTCGGCGTCGCCGCTCGGCCCGGGCCGCGCCTGGACGAGGCGGTGGAGCGTCTCGGCGGGAGAGGGTTCGCCGTCGCCGTACCCGTGGACGTGCGGGACGTGAGCTCCGTGACGCTTGCCGTGCGCCGGGCGATCACCGAGCTCGGCGGGGTCGACATGGTGGTCAACAACGCAGGCATCGGGATGCGCACGGTGAACCCGCGGTTCTTCGAACGGCCCCAGCCCTTCTTCGAGGTGGAGCCCGACGCGTTCGACGACGTCGTGGCCACGAACCTGCGCGGGTACTTCCTCGTGGCGCGGGCGTTCTCGTCCCACTTCCTCGAGCAGGGGGCCGGCCGGTTCGTGAACGTCTCGATCAA
Source organism: Actinomycetes bacterium (assembly GCA_021822565.1). Taxonomy (GTDB): domain Bacteria; phylum Actinomycetota; class Acidimicrobiia; order Acidimicrobiales; family RAAP-2; genus JAJYVT01. The sequence continues at coordinate 1,922 of JAKAQM010000049.1, forward strand.
CCGTTCGACCATGCTGCGACGCGGCTTCGTTCCCTACGGCCCGTCGCGCGCGGCGTCCGAGTCGCTCAGCGCGATCATGACCGAGGACCTCCGGCCGTTCGGGATCGGCGTGAACGTGCTCCTGCCGGGCGGCGCGACGGAGACGGGGATGATCCCCGACGACGTGCCACCCGATCTGAGGGCCGGGCTCCTTCCCGCCGAGGTCATGGGCCCCCCTGCGGTCTTCCTCGCGTCGCCCGAGGCCGATGGTCTCACCGGGGCACGGATCGCGGCGAGCGAGTTCGATTCGTGGCTCGCCGAATTCCGCGCGCACGGGGCCGCTCGCTGACGCACGCCGCGGCCCCGACGGGTTGGCGCCTCTGGCGGCTCGCGTAGCGTGACGGGATGGAGGTGCTGCTGATCCGCCATGGGCACGCGGGTCGAAGGGACCGTTGGGGGGGCGACGACCGGCTCCGCCCTCTAAGCGCACGCGGACGCAGAGAGGCGGCGGCCCTGGTCGACCTGCTCGCGCCCTACCGGATCGGGCGGATCCTCTCCAGTCCGCTGCTGCGCTGCGTGCAGACGGTGGAGCCCCTCGCGGCGCACCTCGGAGTGCCGGTGGAGCTGTCGGAGGCGCTCGGGCCGCGGGCAGACCGTGAGGCTGCGCGCCTGCTGCGGTCTTTCCGCTCGGGGCCCTGTTCGGTCCTCGTCTGCACGCACGGCGAGACGATCGAAGCCCTCCAGAGGAGCCTCGCGAGCCCCGGAGACCTGGCCTTCGGGCCGTCCGGCCCGCGCGAGAAGGGATCCGTCTGGGTCCTTGGCTGGCGCGGCCGGCGGCTTGCCGAAGCGGCCTACCTTCCGCCGGTCCGCGGCCGCGGCGGGTCCATGGCGCGCGAGACGCCCGACGGCAGGACCCCGCGAGGGTCCGAGCGGGTTCCGGCGGAGCGCAAGGTTTGGGGTCGCAAGGTTTGAGGTCCGAAGGACGTCGGTAGAATTGACCAGCCTGGTCCGATGGCCAGGTGCCAGCCAATGACGAGGCCCCTGGTAACCCCCCTCCGCCCCAGGGGCTTCGTCGCGCTGGACGCCCTCGGGGCTGGACGCCCTCGGGTACGGCGTCCCAGGGTCGTCGGAAGCCGTCAGGAGCCGTCAGGACCTCAGCTCGGGGAAATCCTCCTCGCGCCACTCTCCAGCACGTGGGGGGCGGGATTCCTCGCGTGCGCGTAGCTCGACTCGCCGGATCTTGCCGGAGATGGTCTTCGGGAGCTCGAAGAACTCGATGCGGCGGACCCGCTGGTAGGGAGCGAGGCGGGCGCGGGCGAAGCGCAGGATGTCGAGGGCGGTCTCGCGGGAAGCCTCGGCCCCCGGCGCGAGCGCGAGGTAGGCCTTCGGGACGCTCAGACGGACCTCGTCGGGAGCGGGGACCACGGCTGCCTCTGCCACGGCCGGATGCTCGATGAGCACGCTCTCGATCTCGAACGGGCTGATCTTGTAGTCGGACGACTTGAACACGTCGTCGGTGCGTCCGACGAACGTGAGGTAGCCGTCCTCGTCGCGCCTCGCGACGTCACCGCTGTGGTAGTAGCTGCCGCCCAGCCCGTCGTCGCGGTCGCCGAGGTACCCCGCCATGAGGCTGACCGGCTGAGCGGCGAGGTCGAGGCAGATCTCGCCTTCGCCGGCTCCTTGGACCGGCGCGCCGGTCGTGAGGTCGACGAGCACGACCGGCACCCCGGGCAGCGGGCGCCCCATCGAGCCCGGCTCGAGCGCCGCGCCCGGCGGGTTCCCCACCGAGCAGGTGGTCTCGGTCTGCCCGTAGCCGTCACGGATGGTGAGCCCCCACTTCTGGCGGACCTGGGCGATGACCTCTGGGTTCAATGGTTCGCCCGCGGCGACGAGCTCCCGCAGTGTGCCCGGGCCGCCGGAGAGATCCGACTTGATGAGCATGCGCCAGACGGTGGGCGGCGCACAGAACGTGGTGGCCCGCTCCTCGCGAAGGTGGGTCAGCAACGCGTCGGGGTCGAAGCGCGCGTAGTCGAGCACGAGCACCGTGGCCTCCGCCGCCCACGGCCCGAAGAAGCAGGACCACGCGTGCTTGGCCCAGCCCGGCGATGAGATGTTGCAGTGCACGTCGCCCGGCCGGGTCCCGAGCCAGTACATCGTCGAGAGGTGCCCGACCGGGTAGGAGGTCTGCGTGTGCTCGACGAGCTTCGGCCGGCTCGTGGTCCCCGAGGTGAAGTAGAGGAGCAGGGGGTCGTGCACCCCGCTCTCGGGGTGCTCGACCGTCGTGACCTCGAGCGCGTAGGCCTCCTCGAGGTCCTGCCACCCGGGCGCTCGGCCGACCGAGATCCGGCCGTAGTCGCCCGCCACGCCGTCGAACTTCGGCGCGTCGGGGGGAGCGCACACGACGAAGCGCGCCTTCGAGCGCTCCACGCGGTCAGACAGCTCCGACGGCCCGAGCGCGGTGGTCGTCGGGACGAGGACGGCACCGAGCTTCATCGCACCGAGCATCGTCTCCCACAGCGCGACCTGGTTGCCGAGCATCATGAGGATCGGGTCGCCGGCACGCACCCCTCGGTCTCGAAGCCACGAGGCCACCTGGTCCGAACGCGTGGCCAGCTCGTCGAACGTGCGGGCTCGTCGCGTCCCGTCCTCGCCCACGATGACCAGCCCCGGGCGCGGGTTGCCGCGCGCGATCGGGTCGAACCAGTCGTGGGCCCAGTTGAACACCGGCCCGACGTCGGGGAACGAGAATGGCGTCCGCGGGCCCTCGCGCGTGGCGCTGAGCTCGATGAGCTGGTCCCGTGCGGCCCGGTACGCAGCCGTCGAGGGCCGTTCCTTCATGGAGGACGAGCCTGGCGCAGGGGCAGGAGGCGGGCTCCCAGAAGACGTCGGTTCCATGCGCATCTCCTCCTTGTCAGGCTGGGCCACGTCCTGCAGCGCCACGCGGTCGACCTGCGGCGATGCGACGCTCGATTCGACGCTAGCAAGCCGCCTCGCAGATCCGCGGCGTGCCCGGGGGCTCTGGCAAGGTGGGGGAATGCGCGTGCTCGTCGTGAACGCAGGCTCGAGCAGTCTGAAGCTCTCCCTGCTCGGCGACGGCGATGAGCTCGTCGCCACCGACGAGCTCCACCGCCAAGGCGACCTCGCGGGGGACCACGCCCTCGGTGACGCCCTCGAACGGTTCCTCGACGCCTCGCCGACGGCCGACGCCGTCGGGCATCGCATCGTCCACGGCGGCGAGGAATTCGTCGAGCCACTCGTCATCGACGCGGAGTCCGACCGAGAGCTCGGGCGCCTGGCGGACCTGGCGCCGTTGCACAACCCGCCGGCGCTCGCAGCCATCCACGAGCTCCGTCGCCGCCGGCCGGGGCTCGTGCAGGTCGCCTGCTTCGACACGAGCTTCCACGCGACGCTCCCTTGGAAGGCCTCGACCTACGCGCTGCCGCGGCGCTGGCGCGAAGAGCTCGGGATCCGTCGCTTCGGCTTCCACGGCCTCAGCCACGCGTGGGCGAGCATGCGGGCTGCCGAGCTGCTCGGTCGCCCGCTGCCCTCGACGCGCCTGGTGACCGCGCACGTCGGTGCGGGGGCGTCGCTCGCTGCGGTGGACGCGGGGAGGTCGGTCGACACCACGATGGGCTTCACCCCGCTGGCGGGCCTGGTGATGGCGACGCGACCCGGAGACGTGGACCCCGGGGCGGTGCTCTGGGCGCTCCGCCACGGGATCCGCCTCGACGAGGCCGAGCAGGACCTCGAACGCCATTCCGGCCTCCTCGGCCTCTCGGGGCGGTCGGGGGACCTGCGCCAGGTGATCGAGTGGGCCGACGCAGGCGACGCGGCGTGCGGCGCCGCGTACGAGGCCTACGTCTACCGACTGCAGCGGGAGATCGGGTCGATGGTCGTGGCGCTCGGAGGGCTCGACGCGCTGGTGTTCACGGGCGGGGCAGGGGAAGGATCCAGGCGACTGCGCGTCGACGTGTGTGCCGGCCTCGAGGTGCTCGGCATCGTGCTGGGCTCCTCGGACCCGGTGCCGGCGTCGGCAGCCGAGGCCGCACCGCGGCCGGGCGACGCGGTCGTGGACCGGGTGGAGTCGCCGCCCGGGTGGTCGCCAGCCGTCGTCGTCGTGAGGGCGCGCGAAGACCTCGTGATCGCGCGCTCGGTCCGCCGCGTGCTCGGGGCGCCACCCGCGGCCGGCCCGGCAGGGGGTCCCTGAGCGCCCGAGGGCGCGGCACGGTTGGGCAGCAGGGCCAGGACCGCGAGCGCCGCGAGACCGACGGCGAACGCGGCGACGGTCACGGCCAGGTCGAGGCCGTCGGTGAACGCTAGGCGGGCTTGTGCCGAGAGTGCTGCGCCGAGCGTCCCGCCGATGCGCGCGGCGACCTGCATCGCCCCACCGAGGGAGCCTTCGATGAGCGAGAGGATGCTCGGCGGGACGTGCGCGCGCGAGAGGACCGGCGCGAGCGTGTCCTGGTAGCGGGTATTGAGCAGGCTGCCGAGGATCGCGACCCCGAGCGCGCCGCCGACCTGGAGCGCCGCGCTGTTGGTCGCCGACCCGATCCCCGCCTTCTCGATGGGGACCGATCCCATCACCGACTCGGTGCACGGAGCGAACGCGAGCCCGACGCCGATGCCGATCACCACGAAGGCCGGGAGTGCTTGCGCGTACCCGCCGTGGACCGTGGTGAACGACAGCATCGCGAGCCCGGCGGCCACGAGACCCATCCCGGTGAACACCACGGGCTTCGTGCCGAGCTTCCGGTCGAGCCGGATCGACAGCGGCGCTGCCACGAGGAGCAGCAGCGCGATCGGGGCGATGCGCAGTCCCGTTCCAAAGGCGCTGTAGCCGAGGGAGAACTGGAGGAACTGCGTGAGGAGGAAGAGCCCGCCCATGAGGGCGAAGATCACCAGCCCCATCGCCATGATCGCGCCGGTGAACCGTCGCGACCTGAAGAGCGACAGCTCGAGCATCGGATGGTCGGAGCGACGTTCCCACACCACGAAGGCGCCCAGCACTGCTGCGCCTGCGCCGAGGGCGGCGAGGACCCTCGGCGAGGTCCAGGTCGCCGAGGGCGCGTCGATGATGCCCCACAGGAGGAGCCCCATGCCCCCGGTGGAGAGGATGGCCCCGACGATGTCGGGTCGCCTGGCACCCGGATCGCGCGAGTTGGGCACCAGCCACAGCATGAAGACGAGGCCCAGCGCGCAGATCGGAACGTTGACGAGGAACACGGATCCCCACCAGTAGTGGGCGAGGAGCCACCCGCCCGCGACCGGACCGACGGCGACGCCGAGGCCCGTCGTCCCCGACCAGATCCCGATCGCCTGGGCGCGCTCGCGGGCATCGGTGAAGACGTTGGTGAGCACCGACAGGGTGGAGGGCATGATGGCTGCCGCGCCGACGCCCTGGATGCCGCGTGCAGCGATCAGATGGGCCGCGCTTCCCGAGAAGGCAGAGGCTGCGGATCCCGCGCCGAAGACGGTGATCCCGGCGACGAGCATCCACTTGCGCCCGAGGCGGTCGCCCATGCTCCCGAAGACGAGGAGCAGGCCGGCGAAGACGATCGCGTAGACGTCGACGACCCACTGCAGGTCGCTCGACGACGCGTGCAGGGAGCGGATGATGTCGGGGATCGCCACGTTGAGGATCGTGGTGTCGATGCTGACGACCAGCAGGCTGACGCAGAGGATCGCGAGCACTGCCCGGCGGTGCGTGGTCCGGTGCAGGCGGGGAGCGAGCGGTTCACCGACCATGCCTGGCCTCAGGTGTCCAGGCCTCGGGCATCCGGGCCTCAGGCGGTGAGGCCGTGGACAGGCTCGCCGGCCGGGGGTTCGGCGACGCCGGCGGCGGCCGAGGAGATGTCCGCGAGGACCCGAGCCGCGTACCTGCGGTCTTCCTCGCTGATGCCGGCGAGGGCTCGGGTCCACTCGTGCACGCTGCGAGTGCGGACCGCTTCGAGGAGCTCCAGGCCCGCGTCGGTCAGCCGGATCTGCAGCTCCCTGCGGTCACGGCCCCGGCGATGGCGGACGATCAGGTGGCGTTCTGCGAGCGTGTCGCACAGGCGAGTGGCCGTCGAGGGGGCGATCGACAGCGCGTCCGCCAGGTCGACGAGCCTCGACTCTCCGAGCCGCTGCAGCTGGTCGAGGAGGCGCAACTGGGTGGCGGTGATCCCGCTGCCGAGGTCCCCCAACGCGCGCTCGTTGATCGTCCGGAGCACCGTCTGCGCCGAGTCGACGGCCTCGACGAGCTCGAGCACCCCGGCGCCGGCGTCAGACAACGGCGTCTCGGGAGCGTCGGGCGGCGCCATCATCCGAAAGCTCCATGATGCCCTGCGGGATCCACTGTGCCCCCTCCGCTCACGAGGTGCCGGAATGCGGTGCGGTGACTGTGCGAAAAGGCTATCTGAAACCCCCGTAGGGCGCTCGAAGCGAGCTCGTGCCCGCCCGCATCGACCGGCCGTCCTCCTCGCAGCGGCGTGACCGCCCGCTCCTGCGCCATGTGGGACATGCTTGCCGCGTTTCGCCTTGCGCACCAAGGACCTTCGTCCCAAATCTCGCCGTACTGGGGGAACGAGGCCGGGAGGGGACATTGGGACCATCGGCCCTGGACGGCAGGCGTGTCGCCGATCAGCCTCGAAGTGGAGGTGAGAGCCGATGACGGAGGTGGCCGCTGTCGTGGGAGGCCGAGCGAAGCGGCGACGGCGGCCGCGGCGGGCGCTCCGACGGCCCCGTTCGGGGCTGATCGCCGTGCTGCTGGGGATTGCCCTGGGAACGGCCGCCTGCAGCTCGGGTCCGGCCCAGATCGAGCCTGCGCAGGCGGACGCCGCCATCGGCCACGCGTACGCCACGCTCTTCGACTTCTCGAACCACAGCGTGACGGCCAAGACCGCGGTGGTCCAGGACGGCAGCACGTTGCACACGGCCATAGCCGAGGCCCTGTCGTCGTCACTGGCGAAAGAGGCTGCCGGTGCGAAGGTCTCGGCAGTGCGGCTGCTCTCGAAGACGGCCTGCACGCAGGCAGCGCTGCCGTCGCCGTGCGCGAAGGTCACCTACGACCTGCTCGGCCCATCGGGCACGCCGCTCTTCGCGACGCCTTCGATCGGCTACGCCGTGGAGGTCCGCGGCCACTGGCTCGTCGCCAAGTCGACGATCTGCGGGCTGCTGGAGCTCTTCTACTCCGTCTCGGGGAACCACGGGACGCCGCCGGGGTGCTGACGACCCGAGGTGCCTGCTGGAGCGAGCGACCCTAGGCCGACCACCGGGGATGTGCGGGCAGGAGCCGGTCGATCGCGGGCTCGACCTCGGCCACGGTGCCCTCTGCGGCAACCCTGCCGCGCACGAGCAGGACGGCGCGGTCGGAGATCGAGAGGACCCGGTCGAGGTGCTGCTCGATGACGAGGAGCGACGTGCCGGCGTCGCGGATCGTCTTCAGCGTGCCGAACACCTCGTCGACGACCGCAGGCGACAGGCCGAACGACAGCTCGTCGACGACGAGCAGGCGCTGCGGCACGACGAGCACCTTGGCGAGGCTCAGCATCCGCTGCTCGCCGCCCGAGAGCGTGCCCGCGAGCTGGTGCCGGTGGGCGGCGAGCTGCCCGAAGGTGCTGAACGCCCGGTCGAGGGCACCGTTCGGCCGCCGGCCGCCGAGCGCGCGCGCGGCGAGGACCAGGTTCTCCTCGACGGTGAGCGAGGCGAACACCGAGCGGCCTTCTGGGGCATGGGCGAGCCCGGCCCGTGCGATGCGCCATGCAGGCCAGCGGGTGATCTCGTGCCCTGCGAAGCGGATCGTCCCTGCCTTGGCCCGCACCAGGCCCGAGACCACCCTCGCCACGGTGGACTTGCCGGCACCGTTCGAGCCGACCAGGGCGACGGCGGAGCCCTCCGGGACGCTGAACGTCACGCCGAACAGCGCGCGGTAGGGGCCGTAGGACGCCTCGACGTCTCGCAGCTCGAGCAACGGCCGGCCGTCGCCCTGCGCGGCCGGGCGGGGGGGGTCGCCAGTCACCGTCCTACCCCGAGGTAGGCGCGCCGCACCGCGGTGTCGGCCAGCACGGCTTCGACCGGGCCGTCAGCGATGACCCGGCCCACGTCCAAGACGACGAGCCGCTCGACGAGCGCGCCGACCAGGTCCAGGTCGTGCTCGACGACGACGACGGCGACGTCCCGTGTGCGCCCGAGCCGGCCGAGAACCGAGACGAGGGTGGCTCGCTCGGCGTCGTCGAGACCCGACGACGGCTCGTCGAGCAGGAGCAGCTTCGGCGGCCCCACGAGAGCTCGGGCCAGCTCGACCAACCGGCTCCTGCCGAGGCTCAGCGACTCGACCGGAGCGTCTGCGACGTCGGTGAGCCCGACGAGGTCGAGCAAGTCGGCGGCCTGACGCTTCTCGTCCGGGGTCGGAAGGCCCATGCCGAGCACGTCCTTCCACAACGCGCCCTGCGCGCCACGCGCCCGTTCGGTGACGAGGAGGTGCTCACGAGGCGTCATGCCGCTGAACAGCTCGAGGCGCTGGAAGGTCCGGCCGATGCCAAGGAGGCTGCGCCGGAAGACCGGCAGCCGGTCGATGCGCGTTCCCTCGAACCAGACCGATCCCGCATCGGGTTGGAGGACCCCGAGGATGCAGTCGAAGAGCGTCGTCTTCCCCGCTCCGTTCGGGCCGATCACGCCCACGGTCTCGCCGGCGTCCAAGCGCAAGGACACCTCGAAGAGCGCTGCGACGCTCCCGAACCGCTTGGTGAGGCCGGCGGTCTCCAGCAGTGCCGCGGCCATCTAGGAGTGGCTCCGCGGGACCGCGTGCACGTCCGGGCTCCCGGGGTGCTCGGTCGGGCTCCCAGGGTGCTCGGCCGAGGCGTCCCCGCTCGCGACCGCCGGACGGTCTGTGCGGTCTTGGATGTGAGCTTCTCCGGCGAGACTGAGCCCGGGACCCTGGAGATGCCGCGTCAGCTGCTCCGCGCGGTCGAGCACCCAGGCCTTGGCGTAGGCCACGACGCCCTCGGAGTGGCGGACGTAGGTGAGGGCGGCCAATGCGAACACGAGGGCGAGCAGCGAGCTGTACCGGCTGGGCAGCGTGCTGGTGAGCTGCATGAGCACCGCATAGAGGATGCCGGCCTCGATCGCCCCCGCCACGGAGTACACGCCGACGGCGGCGACCACCACGACGTAGATGAGCGAGAACTCGTAGTTGAAGTCGTTGACCGAGATCGACTGCTGCAACGACGCGTAGAGGGCGCCGCCGATCCCGGCGATGGCGGCGGAGAGGGTGAAGGCGACCACCCGCAAGCGCCGCACGTCGATCCCGACGGCCGCCGAGCCCCTCTCCGACCCCCGGAGCGCAGCCAGCTCCTGGCCGGTCGTGCCCCATTGCACGAGCTTCACCACGCCGGCGAGCACCACCAGGAAGACGAGGGCGAGCCAGAAGAAGGCGCCGTTCCCGGCGAAGCTGATGGGGCCGAGCGCCGGACGAGGCACTGTGAGGCCGGTCGCGCCGTTGCCCGACCAGGGGTAGAGGAACAGGACGTTTGTCGCCAGGAGGGCGAACGACAGCGTGAGGAGGCCGACCGCGATGCCGCCGAGACGCAGGGCGGGCAGGGCGACCACCGCGCCGAGCGCGGCGGCCAGGACCCCGGCGAGCACGATCGCGCCCAGGACCGGCACCGAGTGCATGGCCAGCTGGCCGGCGGTGAAGGCCCCTGCGCCCACGAACGCGGCCTGGCCCAGGGAGATCTGGCCGCCCATGCCGGTGAGCAGCGTGATGGAGAGGAAGACGATCGAGAGCACGATGCCGAGGGTGAAGACGAACTCCCAGTTCCCCGGCACGAGGACGAGGGTCGTCGCCACGAGCATGCCCACGACGAGGGCGGTGAACGCCCGGCTTCCGACGGTCACCTCGGTCAGCCGCGTCGGCGCACGGAAGGCGACGGCCGGCGGGTCGCAGCTCGCGAGGGGATCGCCCGCCTCGGGCTGGCGGAGCGTCCGTCCGGCGACGAGGGCGACCGCCAGCACCACGAAGGGGAATGCCGGGCGAAGCCCTGACGACAGGATCGTCCCCGACGGCAGGTAGCCGGCGAGGAGCTGCTGGGCGATGCCGAGCCCGATCGCTCCGATCAGGGTGATCGGCAGGCTCGTGAAGCTGCCGATGGCCGCGGCGGCGATGGCGGCGACCAGGAGCGCGGTGAAGTTCGACGCGCTGACCGTGGAGTAGAGGGGCGCGAGCAGAACCCCGGCCAGCCCTGCGAGGAGGCTCGAGAGCACCCAGGCGGTCGCGCTCGTGCGATCCGAGCGCACGCCGGACAGCTCGGCCATCCGGGGGCTCTCCACCACGGCCCGCATGCGCAGGCCGAGCCCGCTCGACCGCAGCACCAGGGCGAATGCGGCGACGACCGCGACCGTGATCACCGTGGTCGACAGCTCCTCACCGCTCACCGGGGTGCTGGCGAGGTGGAAGTAGACCTTCCAGGGCTCGAGCACGAGAGAGGACGGGAGCCGTGTCGCGGTGCCGATGACCATCTGCGTCACGGCCGGGATCGCGATGAGGAGCCCGAGCGCGGGGACGAGCTTCACCAGCGGGCCTGCGGTCCGGGTGTAGCGGAACAGGAGCCGCTCCATGGCGAGCCCGATGGCCGGGCTGGCGAGCAGGACCGCCACGACGAAGGCCGCCCACCCCGGCCAACCGTCGTGCAGCGCGATCGAGAAGACGACCGCAGAGACGTACGCCTGCGCACCGAAGGCCAGGTTGAACACCCCCGACGCGCGGTAGGTCAGCACCAGCCCGACCGCCATGAGCGCGTACGCGCACCCGTAGGGGATGCCCGGAAGGAGGTAGGAGAGGAAGAGCGACACGGCGTCTCCGCGTCCGAGTGCTAGGTCGCTCGTGCAGGCGGGACGCCCGCGGGGACCGGGTTCAGCAGGCTGATCGGCCGTGTGGTGGGGGGCGTGGGCGTCTTGAAGCAGCTGAACACGCTCTTCGGGGTGCCGTAGACGGGGGCGAACCTCTTCCCCCTCGCCTGCACGAAGGCGGAGCAGTTGAGCGGGCCCGAGCTCGTATGTGCCGTGCGCCAGTCGACCGGGGCGAGGATTGTGCCGGCGGTGAAGGACTTGATGGAGTTGATGGCGCGCACCAGGCGCTTGCGGGTGAGGTGCCGCCCGACCTTGCGGAGGCCCTGTACGAGCAGCGCGGCGCTCGTCCAGCCCGCGAGCGCCGTCTCGGAGGGCTTGGTGTGGGGGAAGTGCTTCTTCAGCATCTTCTGGAAGAGGTCCATGCCCGGGTACACGCCCGGATGGAGCTTGGTCACCTCGAAGGGGACGTTGGGCTCCATGAAGTAGGCGCCCTGCATCGCCGAGGTGTACTGACGGATCGCGCTCTCGTCGTAGCCTGTCGCCCACAGCTGGGTCACGTGGGTCATCCCTGTCGCCCGCATCGTGTTGGAGAGCAGCACGTCGCCCCCGAGGTCCATGCACGAGACGACCATGTCGACGCCGGCCTGCTTCATCCGGGTGACGTCCGCGTGAAGGTCGGAGGCCGGCGCGGGGATGGAGAGGTCCTCGTAGGCAACGGGGACGTGGTACTTGCGCAGCCCGTTCACCATTCCCTGGCAGCCTTCCTGCGACTGGGCGATGTTGTAGGCGAGCACCGCGACCGCGTGGGCGTGGTGCTGCTGGGCGACGAACGCCGGCTGGACGACGGTGGCCGACGGGCTGAAGTTGACGTAGGAGCCGCTGTTGCCGAAGAGGCTTGGCCCGTCCATCCACTGGGGGTTCACGTTCAGTCCGAACGTCGGGACGCCGTTGGCGGCGAGGAACTTGCCGCCCGTGAACGACGCCGTCGCGACTGGCAGCACGGCGAAGACGTGGTCCTCGTCGACCAGGGTCCGCGCCTGGCTGGCGTCGATCGACGGGCTCGACTGGTCGTCGAGCGTGGTGGCGAGATCGATGCGGCGGCCCGCGACGCCGCCTTTCGCGTTCACCATGTCGAGGTAGGCGCGCGCCCCTGTCACGATCGGGGCGAAGAGCGCGGGGAGAGGACCGGTCTCCGACACCAGGGCGCCCACCACGATGCGCTTCGGGTACACCCCTGTCGTCTGCCCTGCCGACGCGTCGGGCGCGGCCGAGACGCACGCAGCCAGCACCGCCGCGAGCAGCGTGACGGCGAGCATCGCCACCATGCGAGCCCGTCCACGCCGGGCTGCGTCGCCGGGGCGTCGCCAACGTGCAGGGTGCGCCCCCGGTCCTCCCGGGGGCGTGCGTCGATCCGTGGCGTGCGATGCGTGGCCACCCACCACTCCATGCTGCATCACGCGCGTCCCGGAAGGACAGTGGCGAAGGTCCTGCCCTGCCGGCGGTCCCACGCTGACGTAGACCTCGACGCGCCCGTCGGGCTCAGCCTTGCCGTCGGGCTGGGCCTTCAGCCGGCGCAGGCTGCGACGCCCTTTGCCACGAGGATGCGGCGCACGGACTCGTCGGCCTGGGGGCGCGAGAGCGTGCCGTCCGAGAGTGCCTGGACGAGGGCGTGGACCACGAGCGGCCATGTGGACGCGTCGACCATTGCCATGTCCGCGCCGGACCGGAGCGCGGCGACGGCCGCCACGGCCTCGGTGTCGCCCGTCGCGGAGATCGCCCCCGCGTCCAGCGCGTCGGTCATGGCGACGCCCTGGAAGTGCAGTGTCCTGCGCAAGAGCGTGTACGTGGCAGGGGAGAGGCTCGCCGGGAGCCCACCCGAGAGACCGGGCACCACCGGGTGACCGACCATCACGACCGGAAGGCCCGCTGCCACCGCGTGGGCGAAGGGCAGGAGGTCGACGGCGCGAAGCTGGGCGAGCGGCGGGTCGGTCGCCGGACCTGTGTCGGTGTTCGCCGAGGCGTGCCCGAGGCCCGGGAAGTGCTTGCCCACGGCGACGACACCAGACGCGCGCAGCCCGGCCGCGAACGCGGCACCGTAGGCGGAGACCACCGCAGGTGTCGCGCTGAAGGATCGTTGCGACTCGTCGGCCACCGGGTCTGTGGGCTCGGCGGTGTCGAGCACCGGCGCCAGGTCCATCGTGATCCCGAGCTGGCGGAGTGCCGCTCCGCGCGCCTCCATCGCCGACTCCACCTGCGACGGCGTCCACTGCGCAGCCATCTGGCGCGCCGAGGGGATCGGGCCGAGGACGTTGGCGAGGCGGGACACGGGACCCCCTTCTGTGTCCGTGGACATCCACGGCGCGACCGCGTCGGCACCGTCGGCATCGGAGCCGAGGCTGGCGAGCGCGACATGCAGTGCAGGTCCCGCAGACGCCGCAGGCTCGCCGAGGAACACGAATCCTCCGGCGCCCGCTCGGGCTTCGGGGGCGAGCGATTGGACCGAGGTGAAGCTCCCGATCACCATGAGGAGCTGGGTGGCGATCCGTGCTGGCGCCCAGTGCGACGGTGCGGGCACGCACGCCGAGCCGGGCTCGCTCGTCGTCGTCGTCGTGGGTCCCGGCGATGGACGCTGCGGCGCCGTGCATGCGGCGAGCACGAGGCCGGCCGCAGCGGTGGCGAGCGCGCAGGCCAGCACGCGGCCTGCACGCAGCAAAGGGCGTGGCGTGCGCAGCACGGGGTGTGGTGACCGTGCTCGTGAGGTCAGTGGGAGCGCCGCTCGAATATCCCGCGAACGTAGGCAGCCTGTCCCACGTGCTGGAGGTCGTCGGCCAGCACGCTCACGAGCCGCACGCCCAGGGTGACGGGCGGGTCCCAGCGCGTGTCGACGACGCGGTCGAGGTCCGTGTCGACGAGCCCGCGGACGTACTCGGTCGTCGTGGCGTGCACGGCGTCGTGGTAGCCGAGGAGGAGGTCCGGCTCGACGGCGACGAGCCCCGCCTCGCCGGGGTCCTGGCCGTAGCCGGTCGCGAGCCGATCGAACGGCAGCGCGAACCTGTTGTCCCAGCCCTCTGCGGTCCAGCGCTGCTCGGCCCCGGCGACGTCGGCGACGTGGTCGTCCTGCACTCTCGTGAGGTGCCAGACGAGCCAGCCGATCGGGTTCGCCCGGGGGTCGGGTCGGTAGACGAGCCCCTCCAGGGCCAGCCCGTCCACGACGCCGTGGACGGTGTCGTGGACCCTGGCGAACCCGTCGACGAGGAGTTGCGCACTGCAGGTCATCGTCCGTTTGTCCCCTTCCCGTTCCCTTCCCGTGGGGCGTTGCCGTTTCCCCTGGGCCAGTCTGGCCGATGTCCCCGGGGTGTGCGGGGTGCACGTGCCGTTTCGTGCGGCCTCGCTGGGGGTACCGCGTCAAGCGGTGAGGACTTTGGACCCTTCGACCTCGGCCACGTCTGGCCCACGCTCAGAGGGTCCCGCGATGGCGGGCATGTCGTCAGGCGCGCGACGCGTGACGACCTGACATGAGCGAGCGCAGTGCGCCGCCGGAACGCAGCGCAGCGCGCGATGAGCAGAGAGGAGCGCATGATGGCGATCGTGCATCGAGAGCGCCAGCTGTCCGACTGGCCCGGGTTCACCTGGCCCGAGTGGTGGCGCCGGACGTTCGATCTCGAGCCGGAACGGGGCGGGTGGCTGCGCATGGAGGAGTACGAGGAAGACGGCGCGCTCGTGCTGCGCACGGAGGCACCGGGCATCGACCCCGAGAAGGACGTCGAGATCACCATCGGGGACGGCGTGCTGCGGATCCAAGCCCACAGGGAGCAGAAGGAGGAGCAGAAGGGCAAGAAGGGCTTCCGCTCGGAGTTCCGCTACGGCGAGCTCACCCGTACGATGCAGCTTCCAGACGGCGTCTCGGGGGACGACGTGAAGGCGAGCTACAAGGACGGCATCCTCGAGGTCCGCATCCCGATCCCCTCCCAGAAGGAAGAGGAAGTCAAGAAAGTCCCGGTCACGAAGGCCTAGAGGGCACCTTGGGCAGAGACACGGAGCTGGCCGCGGGGGTGCCGGAAGGCTACCCCCGCGGCGCGGAACGGGACGTGAGGATCGGCAACGGCGAGGTGGTGCACATCCGTCCGATCCGTGCCGACGACGCGGCGATGCTGATGGCGTTCCACGCGACGCTGTCGCCCGAGTCGGTGTACTTCCGCTTCTTCAACTTCCACGCCGAGCTCACTGCGCACGAGGTGCAGCACTTCACCGAGGTCGACTACAAGGACAGGCTCGCACTGGTCGTGCTCGTCGGGAGCCGGATGGTGGCGGTCGGCCGGTACGACCGGCTCGGTGGGACGGACGAAGCCGAGGTTGCCTTCCTGGTGCATGACGACTACCAGGACCTCGGGATCGGGACGCTCCTCGCGGACGAGCTCGCCCGAGCCGCCAGGACGCACGGGATCCGGGTGTTCCAGGCGGAGACGCTCTCGCACAATGCGGCCATGCTCGAGATGTTCCGTCGCATCGGCTTTCCCGTCGAGACCCACTACGAAGACGGGGTGGTCGCGGTACGTTTCTCGATCGATCCCGTTCCCGCGTACCGCGAGGCGCTCGCCCGGCGCGAGAGTGCCCGGCTCGCCGGGATCGGCGAGGAGTCCAAAGGGTCGTGCTGATCCTCGCGGGTCCAGTCGGCGAGAGGGAGCACGACGGCGGCTCGCATCCCGAGCGCCCGGCGCGGATCAGGGCTGCCCTCGACGGTGTCTCGGACCTGCGCCTCGGGAGCGACCTCGTCACCGTCGCCGCGCGCCCCGCTCAGCGAGACGACCTCCTTCGGGTCCACGATGGCGAGTACCTCGACGAGCTCGAGTCCTTCTCGCGCCGCGGCGGCGGGGCGCTGGATGCGGACACCTACGTCACCGACACCTCGTGGGACGCTGCAGTGCGTGCCGCCGGCGCGGGGCTCGTCGCGATCGAGGCGCTCGAATCGAGCGGCGAGGGCGCAGCCTTCGTCGTCGTCCGGCCCCCCGGCCATCATGCCCAGCGTGACCGCGGCATGGGCTTCTGTCTGCTGAACAACGTGGCCGTGGCCGCAGCCGCCCTCGTCGCGAAGGGCGCGCGGGTCCTCATCGTCGACTGGGACGTCCACCACGGCAACGGCACGCAGGAGATCTTCTGGGACGAGCCGGACGTGCTGTACGTGTCGACCCATCAGTGGCCCCTGTACCCCGGAACCGGCCGGCCCGAAGAGATCGGCGGGCTGGACGCGATCGGGACCACGCTCAACGTGCCGGTGCCGCCGGGCGCGACCGGTGACGTGCTCCTCCAGGCGATGGACGAGGTCGCAGCACCGGCGGTTGAAGCGTTCGGACCCGACTGGGTGCTCGTGTCCTGCGGGTTCGACGCCCATCGGGCCGACCCCCTCGCGGAGCTCGCGCTCACGAGCGGCGACTTCGCCGCGCTCGCGCGCCGCACGGCAGCGTTCGCCCGGTCGCCGGGCCGCCTGGTGCTTTTCTTGGAGGGCGGCTACGACCTCCAGGCGCTTCGCCAGTCGACCGCGGCCACGCTGGGCGCGCTCGTCGGCGACCTGCCGCCGCCCGAGCCACCGACGTTCGGCGGCCCGGGCTCCGAGGCAGTCCGCAGCGCGGCGCGCGACCGCCGCCGCGCGATCGAAGAGCTGTCCGACCGGCTCCTCGCCGTGGACTCCCTCGATGCGCCGGTCACAGAGCGCCCCCGCTGGGGGCTCGGAGGCGCGCGGTGAGGGCGCCGGCGCGGATCGCCGTCGGCTACGACGGGTCGCCGGGCTCCGAGGCAGCGTTGCGCTGGGCGGCCGCGCTGGCCGGCGCGCTCGAGGCGGCGATCAAGGTGGTCCATGCGGTCGGCCTCCTCGAGCATGCAGGTCTCGCCTCGCTGTCGGTGCACGAGGACCGGGCACGCGCCATCGCCGCCGGCGCTGGGGTGGAGCCGAGTCGCGTCGAGTGGTGCGTCCTCGAAGGTGACCCGGGCTCGGTGCTCTGCCGCATGGCCGAGGGCCCCGATCCCCCCGAGCTCATCGTCGTGGGCACGCGTCGGAGCCTCGTGCACCCGGGGCTCCTCGGCAGCACCAGCCTTGGCCTGGTGGCGTGCGCGCCCGTCCCGGTCGTCGTGGTCCCGCCCGCAGACCGGGCGAGCTGAGCGACGTCAGTGCGCCGGGTTCGACTGGTGGCGGTAGACGAGGACCGGGCAGTGCGCGTGGGCGACGCAGCGTTCGCTCACCGAGCCGATGATCATCCCGGTGAGCTGCCCGTGCCCGCGGCAGCCCACCACCAGGAGCGCCGCGGTCTCCGAGGCGTCCACGAGCACCTGGGCGGGTGGGCCCTCGACGGGACGCGTCTCGACGGCGAGCGAGGGGTGCCGCTCGCGTAGCCTCGCCGCCGCATCGTCGAGGATGCGCTGGGCGTCGGCCGCGGGGTCGTAGTCCGCGGGCATCGGGATGGACCATCCGTAGCTGGTCGGCCATTCCCACGCGGCGATCAGCGTGACGGGCGCGCCCGTCGCCGCGGCGTAGTCACCGGCCCAGCCAACGGCTCCCAGCGACGATGTCGACCCGTCCACTCCCACGATCACACGCGATGCGACTTCGTCGGTCATGTCCTGGGACTCTACGTCGTGCGTCGGAGCGGGGCGTCGGAGCGGGGCGTCGGAGCGG
>JAKAQM010000050.1:0-18048 GCA_021822565.1 Actinomycetes bacterium
GCCGGCCGGCGCAGCCGCCGCTCCAGACCCGGGCTCGACACCTCGAGCGTGTAGCTTCCGGGCATCGGGTCGATCCGGTCCAGCGCGCCCGACACCGCACGATTCGCCGCGGCAAGGCCGTCGAGGTCGACACCGCCACCACGATCGACGGTCACACGAACGGTGGCGCCGGACAGTTCGACGTCGAGCAGCTCGAGACCGAGCGCGCCGACAACCGGCGCCAGCTCGCCGTAGAGCATCTCCGCGTCCCCTTCGGTCATCGTCCGACACCTCCCTTCGTCACTCGACTCGTGCTGCGCTGGCACCCTCCTCGGCCGGAGCCACAGCGCCCGGCCGCCGCTCCGGTCCCCATCAGCACGAAAGCGTGGGCGGCGGCCCACGCTTTCGAAAGGTCCTGCAACGAGACCGGACAGCGCAGCGAGTATACCAACCGCTGCCCCGCCGCCGCCCCGGTCCGCCGCACGCTGCCCCGCCGCCCCCCCGGTCCGCCGCCCCGGTCCGCTGCCCTCCGGGCCGGCCGCCCAGAAGAACGCACGCAGGGTCAGTACGAGCGGCCCACCACCGCGACGAGCGCGTCGTCGGGCTCGCCAGCTGCGGCAAGGCCGCCATCGCCTCGCTGAAGGCAGCGCACCGTGAGCGCCTGAGCCGCGAGCTGCAGCTCCCCCGGCTCCCCGACCTTGTTCCACGGGACCCGCACGAAGCCCGCCGTGCCAGCCTCGAGCGCCTCGGCCATCGAGCCGACGGTGGCGGTGCGCGCCTCACGGAAGGCGAGCGCCTCGTCGCGCAGCTCCCTGCCGGCGCTGCGGCAGATCCGCTCGACGGCGTCAGCAACGCCGGCGAGCGGCACGGTCTCCTTCGTGCGAAGGTGACGCGCCACGACCGTGACGTTGCCGTCGGCGAGATCGCGCGGACCCACCTCCACGCGCACCGGCACCCCCTTGAGCTCCCAGTCGACGGTGCGCCGGCCGAAGCCCGTGTCCGTGCGGGCGTCGAGGTGGACGCGACGGCCCCCACGCCGCAGCTCCTCAAAGAGCGCCGACGCAGCCTTGCAGACGGCCTCGTCCTCACGGACGCACAGCACGACCACCTCGACCGGCGCCAGCGCCGGAGGCAGGCGGAGCCCGAAGTCGTCGCCGTGCGCCATGATCAACGCACCGATGAGCCGGGTGGACGCGCCCCAGGACGTCTGCCACACGTGGCGCAACGCACCAGTGGCGTCCGAGTACTGGATGCCGAAGGCCTTGGCGAAGTTCTGGCCGAGCTCGTGGCTCGTGCCCATCTGGAGCGCCTTGCCGTCACCCATCATCGCCTCGCACGTCCAGGTGCGCACCGCTCCTGCGAAGCGCTCGCGCGCGGTCTTGTGACCGACGAGCACCGGGATGCCCGCGACCTGCTCGATCGCGTCGCGGTAGACGTCGGTCAGGATCCGCAAGGCGTACGCGCGCGCGTCGGCTTCGTCTGCATGGGCGGTGTGGCCCTCCTGCCAGAGGAACTCCGTCGTGCGCAGGAACAGCCGAGGCCGAAGCTCCCAGCGCACGACGTTGCACCACTGGTTGACGAGCATCGGCAGGTCCCGGTAGCTCTGGATCCACTTCGCGAAGAAGTGGTTGATCACCGTCTCGCTCGTGGGGCGCACGACGACAGGCTCGTCGAGCTGCCGGCCCCCGCCGTGGGTCACGACCCACAGCTCCGGGTCGAAGCCCTCGACGTGCTCGGCCTCGAGACGCATGAAGGCCTCGGGGATGAACAAGGGGAAGTACGCGTTGTGCGCGCCCGCCGCTTTGATGCGCTCGTCGATGGCCGCCTGCAGGCGCTCCCAGATCTCGTAGCCCCACGGGCGGATGACCATGGTGCCGCGCACCGGCCCGTTGTCGGCAAGCTCGGCGCGGGCGACGACCTCCTGGTACCAGCGGGGGAAGTCCTCGACCCGGGTGGTGAGCGCACCCTTCGTCCCCGGACGCGTGGGCGTCCGCGTGCTCTCAGGGGTCGCGGCCGAGTCGGTCATGGGAGGCGAGCGTAGACGGACCGGGATGGCGCTCGGGGCGGCCTCGCGACCCGTGCGCCGCGAGGCCGCTACGCGTCGTGCGCCGCGTCTGCGGGTCGCCCTGTGCGCTCGGCGGCGCCCACACGCCGACGGATGCGGTCGACCCGTACCTCCGAGGCGTTGGGGTCCACACCTTTCTCGTCGAGAAGGGCGGCGCGGTCGGCCTCTGCCTCGGCCTCGGCCGAGGCGTCCGCAGCGGCAAGGCGCGCGTCGACTCCCTCGGCGACCAGCCGTTCTGCCTCCGCGACGAGCGCGTCGACCATCTCGGACTCCGGCACGACACGCACGATCTTGCCCTGGATGAAGAGGTGCCCCTTGTGCTTGCCGGCCGCGATGCCGAGATCGGCGCTGCGCGCTTCACCGGGTCCGTTGACCACGCAACCCATCACGGCCACCTGGATCGGGAGGTTCCGGTCCTCGAGCGCGGCCTGGGCTTCCTTGGCCACTGCGATGACGTCCACCTGCGCGCGCCCGCAAGACGGGCAGGCGATCAGGTCGAGGCCCTTGCGCTCCCGCAGGCCGAGGGCCTCGAGAAGCTGGCGCCCCGCACGAGCTTCCTCCACCGGATCCGCGGTGAGGGAGTAGCGGATCGTGTCGCCGATGCCTTCGGCGAGGAGGGTGCCGATCCCGGCGGTGCCCTTCAGGAGCCCTGCCGGAGGGGGCCCCGCTTCAGTGACTCCGAGGTGCAGAGGATGGTCGAACGTCTCGGACGCGAGCCTGTAGGCCGCGATCATCAGCGCGACCGACGAAGCCTTGACCGAGATCTTCACGTCGGTGAACCCCACGTCCTCGAAATAGGCGAGCTCCATCTTGGCGGACTCCACGAGTGCCTCGGGGGTGGCGCCACCGTGCTTCTTGTAGAGGTCCGGGTGGAGCGAGCCGGCGTTGACCCCGACGCGGATCGGCACGCCCCGATCCTTCGCCTCGGAGGCGACGAGCTTGATCTCCGACTCCTTGCGAAGGTTGCCGGGGTTCAGCCTGAGGCCGTGGACGCCGGCTTCGAGCGCCGCGAGCGCCATCTCGTAGTGGAAATGGATGTCCGCGACGATCGGCACGGGTGATCGTGGCACGATCCGTGCGAGCCCCTCGGCCGCCGCCTCCTCGTTGCAGGTGCAGCGCACGATGTCCGCCCCTGCCGCGGCGAGGGCGTAGATCTGGGCCAGCGTGCCTTCCACGTCTGCGGTCTTGGTCGTCGTCATGGACTGCACCGAGATGGGGGCGCCACCTCCGATCGCGACGTCGCCGACGTGGATCCGGCGGGTCTTGCGGCGCGGCATGAGCAGGTCGGACGAGAGCTCCATCGCCCCCATTCTGCCGCAGTGGCGCCGCCGCCGTGCAGGCGGCGGCAGGCACGCCGTGCGGCGCGCCGAAGGCGCAGGTCAGCCGAAGGGGTTCGCGAGGGGGTGGGCGATGTCGAGGAACACCGCCGAGCCCACGATGACGAGCAGGATGGTGATGAACGCGTAGGCGACGGGCATGAGCTTGGCCACGTCGGCCTGGTAGTAGGGGCGGCCACGCCGCGTCCGGATCCGCTCGTAGACGGCGATCGCCACGTGCCCGCCGTCGAGCGGCAGCATCGGCAGCATGTTCAAGAGCCCGAGGGCGATGCTCAATGCGATGAGGATCGACACGAAGTAGTACGCGCCTTTCGCCTCGGCCTGGGTGGCGAGCCGTGCCGTCTCGACCACCGAGAGGATCCGGTTCGACTTGACCGGGTTCGCCGCGGCCTTCTTCGCCGCCTGGGGGCTGGTCACCTGGTGGAAGAGCGACGTGAGGCCGCCCGGAGAGAAGGCGTGGCCGAGGCCGATCACGGTGAGCCGCGTGACGTTGCCGATGTCGTCGCCCGCCCAGGCGACGGCCTGCAACGGGTTCTTCGAGCTGAAGACCGGGGCGAGACCCGTCTCGATGCCGATGAGCCACTGCGTCTTGGGTCCCTTGCCGAGGACCTCCTCGCCTCGTGTCCTCCCGGTCGTGACGACGTGCCCGGCCTGGGGCTGGACCGTGAGGGTCGAGCGATGCCCAGCGCGTTCGACCACGATCTCCACCGGGTGTCCCTTCCTGGCCTGGATGGCATCGGACAGCTGTGTGGTGGAGCTCACGCGCTCGCCGTCCACCGAGACGACCCGGTCACCCGGCTTCATCCCGGCGAGCTGAGCCGCCGTGGCAGTGCGCCCCGGCCACCGCGTGAACCCTGTCACGGTCACCTGGGTACCCGTAGGGACCCCGATGAAGAGCGCGAGCCCGAACGCGAGGACGAGCGCGACCACGTAGTGCATGATCGACCCGGCGCTGGCGACCAGGATCCGGCGATGGAACGGCTGCTGGCGGTAGGTGCGAGCCTCGTCTGCGGGGTCGACCTCCTCGAGGTTGGTCATCCCCGGGATCTTCACGTAGGCGCCGGCCAAGATGGGCTTGACGCCGTACTCCGTCTCGCCTTTGCGGATCGACCAGAGCCGAGGCCCGAAGCCGATGAAGAACTCGGTCACCTTCATGTGGCTCCACTTGGCCGTGAGATAGTGGCCGAGCTCGTGGAGGATCACGATCGCGACGAGCGCGGCGACGAAGACGAGGAGGTCGCCGAGCCCCGCCGCGAGTAACCCTGCGACGATCACCCCGACCGCCACGACGAAGCGCACGATCGACCAGCGTGCCGATCCGCCCGGAGCGACTGGCGGCGGGCCTGGGCGCCCAGGCGTGCCCCCAGGCCCCCCAGGTGGTGCCGGAGGGAGCGACACCGACGTCACACGGCCGCCAAACGGCGGTCCACCGCCTGGGACGCGAGGACGCGAGCGTGGCGGTCTGCGTCGAGCACGTCTTCGGCAGAATCCAGGGGAGCACCGTCGCAGCGATCGAGAACGTCGGCCACGACCTGGGGGATGCCGAGCCAGTCGAGCCGGCCGTCCAAGAAGGCGGCGACCGCGACCTCGTTGGCCGCGTTCAGCCAAGCCGGGGCGGCGCCGCCTGCCCGGCCTGCGGCGTACGCCAGGTCGAGGCACCCGAACACCGCGCGGTCAGGCGGCTCGAACGTGAGCGAGAGCGGCGCAGTCCAGTCGACCGCGCCGAACGCATGCTCCAAGCGTGCCGGCCACCCGAGGGCGTACCCGATCGGGAGCCGCATGTCGGGCTGGGAGACCTGCGCGATGGTCGAGCCGTCGACCAGCTCCACCATCGAGTGGACGACGGACTGGGGGTGGACGACCACGTCGATGCGGTCATAGGGCAGCCCGAAGAGCTCGTGCGCCTCGATGACCTCGAGCCCTTTGTTCATGAGGGTCGACGAGTCGACGGTGATCTTCGGCCCCATGCTCCACGTGGGATGGCTGAGCGCGTCGGCGACGCGCACGGTCTCGAGCTCGGCGAGCGACCTCCCGCGGAACGGACCTCCCGAGGCCGTGACGAGGAGGCGCGCGACCGATGGGTACGCCGGCTCGTCGGAGCCGGGACCCCGGACCCGGTCGAGCGCCGTGGCGGGCCCGTCGCCCGCTGCATCCAAGACGAGCGGCGTGGGGTCTCCGGGGCCAATCCAGCCCTCCCCGTCAGGACGGGCGCGGCGCGGCTCGACGGCCGAGAGGCACTGGTGGATCGCGCAGTGCTCGGAATCGACCGGGAGGATCTGCGCGCCGGGGGTGCGCCGGGCGCGCTGGACGACCGGCGCGCCCGCGATCAGCGACTCCTTGTTGGCGAGGGCGAGCCGTCGGCCCGATTCGAGCGCCGCGAGGGTCACCGGCAGGCCTGCGAAGCCCACGACCGCGTTCAGCACGACGTCGGCCGCCGTCGCGGCTGCGACGAGCCCGGCCCGTCCCGTCATGAGCTCGGTGCCCGGGGGCAGGAGCGGCTCGAGCTCTCGGGCGGCCTCGGGGTCGCCGATCGCAACGAGCTCGGGACGCAACCGACGTGCCTGATCGGCGAGCGTGGCGACCGAGCGCTGCGCGGCGAGCGCGACGACGCGGTAGCGGTCGGGGGCGACCCCGACGACGTCAACGGCCTGGGTTCCGATCGACCCGGTCGATCCCACGAGGCTCACGGTCTTCATCGGCCACCCAGCATGCCATCCGGAGCCTCCCCGAGAGCCGCGCGCACTGCGCCCTCTCACCCGTGGCCGAAGGCGCGGACCAGGTAGTACGTAGCCGGGAGGACGAAGAGGAGCCCGTCGAGCCGGTCGAGCAGTCCGCCGTGTCCCGGGAGGATGCGGCCCATGTCCTTCAGCCCGAGGCGCCGCTTGACCATGGACTCGCAGAGATCGCCGACGGGGCTCACCACCGCGACCACGACGCCGAGCACGGCGGCCTCCCCGAGCGTCCAGGGGTGGACGAGACGGACGACCGCGACGGAGAGCACGATCGCTGCGACCGTGCCGCCTGCCAGGCCCTCCCACGTCTTGGACGGGCTCACCGCACTGAGCGGGTGACGGCCGAGCCATGCTCCGACGGCCAGTGCCCCCACGTCGTAGGCCACCCCGGCGATCAGCGCGCCGAGGAGGTAGGCGATGCCGGTCCGGTGGGGGAAGAGCGAGGGTGCGAGCAGGAGGGCGCCGTAGGAGCCGAACACGCCGACCCACGAGAACACGAGGAGGGTGGCCGCCGTGCTCCGCACGGGGTCTGCGCGGCGGTCCACGCCGACGAGGTGCCAGAGGAACGTCGCAGCGACGAGGAGCACCACCACCACGGGGAGCGCGACGAAAGGTCTGTCGTAGGTGCCGACGACGAGCCCGGCGACCGCCACGATGCCGAGCAGGGTCGCCGGGCGGTACGAGCGACGGAACGCCGCGTAGGCCTCGATCGCGGCGGCGGTGAGGACGATCGTGACGACGGCCAACGACGGCACCGGCCCGAAGTGGAAGGCGAGCAGCGCGACGGCACCGATCACGACGCCACTCAGGACCGCAGCAGGGATGTTGCGCCCGGTTCGCTGCGACAACGCGTCGTCCCCGCCGCGCGCCCTCCCAGGGGTGCGCGGCTCGAGCGGGCGGCCGCCCGGTTCGCTCGGGAGGGGCGCGGCGCGCGGGGCGCGCGGGGAGCCTTCACCTTCACCTTCACCTTCCCGAGCGCGCCCCGCTGCGCCTGCAGCACCCCGCCCAGGGCCCGAGGACGAGGAGCCGGGCAGGCGCAGCACGGTCGTCCTCTCGCCGGCGATCTCCAGCTCCGCTTCCACGGCGATCTCGAGGAGCTCTCCGAGCTCTCCGGGGCCGCCGAGGGCCGCCGCGCCGCCCAGCTCACCTGTGTCTGTGCTCGTCATCGTGTCGATGGCAGCTGTCCCTGTGCCGAGATCGGCTGTCGCCGTGCCGAGGTCGGCTGTCGCCGTGCCGAGGTCGGCTGTCCCTGTGCCGAGGTCGGCTGTCCCTGTGCCGACGACGGCGTCGGCGGTCGCCGTTGTCGCTGTTCTCCAGGTGGCCTCGGCGCGAGAAGCACGAGCGTCCGCTCCACCGAGGTCGAAGCTCCACGGCTGGCGCTCCTCTTCGTCCGTCTCCGAGATCAGGGCGGGGTCGTCCCCGGCGCCGGCGAAGAGCGAGGCTCCGAGCGACTCTGCATGCTCCCAGTCGTGGTGCGCTTCACGCCACGTGGGTTCTGGCAAGGAGGCCCACGGGTCGACCTCCTCGCCCTCCTCCGCACGCGACAGCACCGCGGGGATCTCGCCGGTCGGGGCTTCGGTCCAGTGCGGCAGCTGCGGCTCGGCCGGAAGCGCCCAGTCTTCGGGTCCCCATTCGTCATCGGGCTCGGTGGCTCGGTCCAAAGGCGCGGCATGCCGAGCTGCATCCGGCAGATCCGAAGAGACGGCGTCGGCGGCACGTTCGGCGCCGACGATCCGCACCTGCTCCGTGCGTGGGGCTCGGGGATCCTCGACGTCGTCGCGCCGGTGGTCGTGCAGTGTGTCGCTTGTCATGACGTCCGTTGTCACCACGTTCCCCGCTCGGGGTCTGTACCTCTCTGCGTCATCGCACGCAGCCGTACCTGGGCTGCTCGCTCAGACTTCGAGAAGCTCGGTCTCCTTGTGTGCCAGGAGCTGGTCCACCGCGGTCACCTGCTGGTGCGTGACCTTGTCGATCTCCTTTTCCACTCGGTCGAGCTCGTCGGAAGAGATCGATCCGTCCCTTTCGAGCCCCTCGAGCTCGTGCCTGATGGACCTACGCAGATTGCGGATCGCAACTCTTCCTTCCTCCGCCTTGTGGCGAACGACCTTCACGAGCTCCTTGCGCCGCTCTTCGGTGAGCGGCGGGAACGCAAGGCGGATCACCGAACCGTCGTTCGACGGATTGATGCCGAGGTCGGACCCCTGAATGGCCTTCTCGATGGCGCCCAGCGCACTCCTGTCGTACGGGGACACCACCAGCAGCATCGCGTCGGGCACGGTGAACCCAGCGATCTGCCGGAGCGGAGTCGGCGTCCCGTAGTAGTCCACCACCAGGTGCTCGACGAGCGCCGGGGACGCGCGACCGGTGCGGACCGAGGCGAACTCGCTGCGTACGTGGTCGACGGCCTTGGCCATCTTGTCGCGCGCTTCGTCCAGGACCACCTCGACCAGGTCGTCGTCCATCACTGCACAAGCGTACCGATCCGCTCACCGCTGAGCGCCCGGCGCAGGTTGCCCGGCGTCATGAGGTCGAACACCAGGACCGGAAGGTGGTTGTCCTTGCAGAACGTCACGGCGGTCAGGTCCATGACCCGAAGGTCCTTGGCGATGAGGTCCATGAAGGAGACCTCGTCGAAACGCGTCGCGGAGGGGACCTTGCGCGGGTCCGCGCTGTAGACGCCGTCCACTCCCCCGTGGGTCCCCTTCAGCAGCAGCTCCGCCTCGATCTCCGCCGCACGGAGGGCGGCGGAGGTGTCGGTGGTGAAGTAGGGATTTCCCATCCCTGCCGCGAACAGGACCACGCGCCCCTTCTCCAGGTGGCGGATCGCACGCCGCCGGATGTATGGCTCCGCGACTTCGGCCATGTGGACCGCCGTGAGCACGCGCGTCGGCTGGTTCTTGTGCTCGAGCGCGTCCTGCAACGCGAGCGCGTTGATCACCGTACCGAGCATGCCCATGGTGTCCGACGTCGCGCGGTCCATCCCTGCCCCCGCCCCAGTGGTCCCCCTCCAGATGTTCCCACCGCCCACCATGACCGCGAGCTGGAGCGGGAGCTCTGCCAGGGCCGCCGCGATCTCTCCGGCGATCCGCTCGACGACCGATGCGTCGATGGTCTCGTCCGACGCGGACGAGGCGAGCGCCTCACCTGACATCTTGAGAACCAGACGTCGGGGCTCACCCATGTGCGGCACTCTCCTCCTCGCTGTCGCCTGCTGTCGCGTGCGCCGAGCTCAGGAGCCGACCACCACCTGAGCGAACTCGACGATCTGGGCCGTCCCGAGGAGATCGCTGACCGACCGCTTCTCGTCACGGACGTAGGGCTGCTCGAGGAGCACGCGCTCTTTGAACCAGCCGTTCATCCTGCCCTCCACCACCTTGGGCAATGCCGCATCGGGCTTCCCCTCGTTACGCGAGATCTGCTCGACGGTCGCCCGTTCCGCAGCAACTTCGGCTTCGGGCACGTCCTCGCGTCGCAGGTACTCGGGGCGCGCGAACGCGATGTGGACGGCCACGTCGTGCGCGAGCTCCTGGGTCCCGCCTTGGAGGAGCACGATCACCGCGTTGACCCCACGCCCGGCCTGCTGGTGGACGTAGGTGTCGAGCACCTGGCCTTCGCCGCTCTCCACCCGCACGACACGTCCGACCGAGATGTTCTCCTGCAGCGACGTCCGGAGCTGGTCGATCTCGTCCTTGCGCTCCTCGACGGCCTCCTCGCCCTTGGCTGCGACGAGCGCTGCCAGGTCGTCGACGAGGGAGACGAAGTCGGGCGACTTCGCGACGAAGTCCGTCTCGCAGCGCAGCTCCACGATGGCTGCGGTCGATCCCTGGCGGACCGCCGCCACCGCACCCTGAACGGCGTCACGGCCTTCTCGGGTGCCGGCCTTGGCGATCCCCCTCACGCGCAGCCACTGGATCGCGTCCTCCATGACGCCGCCGGTCTCTTCCAGGGCACGCTTCGCGTC
This sequence comes from Actinomycetes bacterium, assembly GCA_021822565.1. Taxonomy (GTDB): domain Bacteria; phylum Actinomycetota; class Acidimicrobiia; order Acidimicrobiales; family RAAP-2; genus JAJYVT01. The sequence continues at coordinate 10,075 of JAKAQM010000050.1, forward strand.
GAGCATGCCCACTCCGGCGGTTCGACGGAGCGACTGGACGTCTCTCGCACTGAACTCGGGCACTTCTCAGGCCTCCGTGGTGATGGGGGTGGGCTCAGCCTGCTCGAACATCTCGGGTGACGCCGAGCCGGCGTCTGGAGAAGCGGCGACGCCTGCCTCCTCTCGAAGCGGGGCCGTCCCAGGTCCGGGCGAGGAGGGCTCCGCTGGGAGCTCCGGATGAGAGGCGTCGACGCTCGCCCGCGGCCGCGGCCGCGGCGGGGCCGGCGCGGTCGGGGCCGCGGCGGCGGTCTCGGGCCGGCGCGGTGGCGGGCGGTGCGCCGCGATCCAGCGCCCCTCGGCAACCGCATCGGCGATGACGCGGCACAGCAGCGACCCAGAGCGGATCGCGTCGTCGTTGCCCGGGATGACGTAGTCGATGACGTCGGGGTCGCAGTTCGTGTCGACGACGGCGACCACCGGAAGGCGCAGCTTGTTCGCCTCGGTGACGGCGATGTGCTCCTTCTTCGTGTCGATCACGAAAATGGCCTCGGGAAGGCGTTCCAGGCCGCTGACCCCTCCGAGGTTCCGGCTGAGCTTCTCGAGCTCACGCACGTGACGCAGCGCTTCACGCTTCGGCATCCCCTCGAAGTCGCCTGCAGCCTGCATCGTGCGCAGGACTTGCATCCGCTTCACCCGGCCAGAGACCGTGGCGAAGTTGGTCAGCATGCCGCCGAGCCACCTCTGGTTCACGTACGGCATCCCGCACGCCGCCGCGTAGTCGGCGATCGGCCCCTGGGCCTGCTTCTTCGTGCCGACGAAGAGGATGTTGCCGCCGCCGGCGACGAGGTCGCGGACGAAGGCGTAGGAGCGATCGATCCCCTCGAGCGTCTTGCGCAGGTCGATGAGGTAGATCCCGTCACGCTCGCCGAGGATGTACCGGCGCATCTTCGGGTTCCAGCGCCTGGTCTGGTGACCGAAGTGCACTCCGGCGCTCAGCAGCTGTCGCATCGTGACGACGGCCATGATCGATTCCTCCAGTCGGTTGCACTTCCCCGTGCGCAGCACCCCTCGGGGCGACCGTGGAACGCGCTCGGGTGCAGGGTCGGTTGCTCGTACGTCGCCTGCCGGACGGCGGGCAATGAGCAGGATACCCGCTGCACCGGAGCTTCGGCCACCCGTTCTGCGGCTGTGCTGGCCCGCCGGTCGGTGAGGCCGCTCGGAGGGCTCAGGCCCGAGGGTGCGCCCGGGAGTAGACCTCGACGAGGCGCTCCCTGCTCACGTGGGTGTAGATCTGGGTCGTCCGAAGGCTGGCGTGCCCGAGGAGCTCTTGGACCACACGCAGGTCCGCCCCCCCGTCGAGGAGGTGCGTCGCCATCGAGTGGCGAAGGGCATGGGGATGGGTCGGGACCGGAGAGCGCCGGTCGAGGATGCGCCGAACGTCGCGCGGCCCGAGCCGCAACGCCCGGCGGTTCAAGAACACGGCCTCTGGGGGAGTGTCGGGACCTGCGACCGCGGGGCGTCCCTCCTCGAGCCAACGCCCGAGCGCCTCGGCGCAGCGGGCGTGCACCGGGACCTGGCGCTCCTTGTCGCCCTTCCCCACCACCGTCACCGTGCGCGCCCGAAGGTCGACGCCCCTGCGGTCGAGGCCGCAGAGCTCCGAGACTCGCAGGCCGGCCGCATAGAGGAGCTCCAGGACTGCGTCGTCGCGCAGCGTGTATGCCGCTGACCGTCGGGCACGGGCGTCGCTCCGCCCACGGCTCGCGCTCCTCGCCCCGGCACGTTGGTGCCGCACCCCCCCCGAGCGAGCGCGCGGCCCTCCTCCCCGACCCTCGAGCAGCACCTCGAGCTCGGCAGCGGAGAGCACTGCAGGGAGCCGCCCCCCTGGTGCAGGGGCTCCGAGGCGCCGGGACGGGTCGTCGGGGAGGAGCCCGCGCCGGCGGCACCAGCCGAAGTACGCCCGGAGCGCGGCAGCCTTGCGGGCGACGCTGGCACGGGCGTAGCCGCGGGTCGACAAGTACGCCAGGTACCTGCGGAGCTGGATCCGGTCGACGTCGCCGGGACCCGTGCAGCGCGCGCGACCGGCCCACTCGCAGAACGCCGCCACGTCGCCGAGGTACGCCTTCCGGGTAGCCCCAGAGCGCCCGCGCAGCCATTCGCCGAACTCCCCGAGCCACCAGCCCGGGACCTCGTTCGGGCCGGCCTCAGTCGCCACGGCGCCAACAGTAGCGGCGGGTCCGTTGCCCACGGGCCCATCGAGGTGCTGCGGCGCCGTAACCTTGGGGCCATGGCAAGCCGCATCCTGGTCGTAGAGGACGACGAGCGCATCCGGTCGTCCATGCGGCTCGCCCTCGAGGCAGAGGGTCACGAGATCGACGAGGCGGCGAGCGGCGAGGAGGCGCTCGAGCTGTTCTCCGAGCACCCGGCCGACGTCGTGCTGATCGATCTCATGCTCCCGGGAATGGACGGCTTCGAGTGCTGTCGAGCGCTGCGTCGTCAGAGCGCCGTGCCCATCATCATCGTGACCGCTCGCGCGGACACCCACGACGTCGTCGCCGGGTTGGAGGCCGGTGCGGACGACTACGTGACCAAGCCGTTCGTGACCAAGGAGCTCGGGGCGAGGATCCGGGCGCTGTTGCGCCGGGTACGACCCGTCGACGAGCAGCCGACGGTCCTCGCGTTCGGCGATCTCGAGCTGGTGCCCGAAGAGGGCGTGCTCCGGCACGCGGGAGATGGCGGCGAGGTCCACTGCACCAAGACCGAATTCCGGCTGCTCTGCGAGCTCGCCTCGAGCCCGAACAAGGTCCTCAGCCGGGAGCAGCTGCTCGACCGGGTCTGGGGCTACGACTACTTCGGTGACGGACGCCTCGTCGACGTGCACATCCGGCGCCTGCGGACCAAGATCGAGCCGGACCCCGCCATCCCTCGCCACATCCTCACCGTCCGGGGCATGGGCTACAAGCTTGTGCCCTGAGCCTCGCCGCCCGGCGCGTTCGGCACCGCTGTGGACCCGCCTCGGCCTGAGGGCGCGGGTCACCGTCACGTTCGCACTCGGCGCGTTGGTCCTCTCGGCGAGCATGGGGGCGCTCAGCTACTTCACGACGCGCCACTTCCTCGTGGGCGAACGGGAGAGCACAGCAGTCCACGACGCCGTCGTGAACGCGATCTACGTGAGCCAGAACATCGCCGCCCAGACAACCGACATCGTCCAGATCCTCACAACCGCGGACAAGATCACACCGAACTCGAACTCGCACTCGCTCCTCGAAGAACGCGGATCGATCTGGTACGAGCGCACATTCGGCGTGACCCAGAGCGAGATCCCCGCCTCGTTGCGCTCGCTCGTCCTGCGACGAGGCTCGCCGGGGTCCCAGACCTACACATTCGACGGCAGGACGCAGATCGCGGTCGGGATCCCGATCAAGTCGGTCCAGGGCGCCTACTTCGAGATCTTCGACGTCAGCGAGCTCGGCCACACGCTCCGCGTGCTCGCGCTGGCGCTCTTCGGTGCGGGCGCGGTGACGACCGTCCTCGGCGCGGTGCTCGGCCGATGGGCGAGCGGGCGCTCGCTCAGACCGCTCACCGGGGTCTCGCGCGCTGCGGTCGCCATCTCGGGGGGGGACCTCGGCACCCGGCTCGTGTCGGCAGCCGGGGACCCCGACCTCGCCGCGCTCACCAGCTCCTTCAACCGCATGGTCGACCAGCTCCAAGAGCGCATCGAGCGCGAGGCCCGCTTCACCTCCGACGTGAGCCACGAGCTCCGCTCCCCCCTCACGACGCTCGCAGCGAGCCTCGAGGTGCTCGAGGCCCAGGCGAGCTCGCTCAGCACGACCGGGCGGCGTGCCCTCGAGCTCCTCTCCGCCGACGTCAGGCGGTTCCAGCGCATGGTGGGCGATCTCTTGGAGATCTCGCGCTCGGACAGCGGAGCCGCGGAGGTGTCGCTCGAGGAGGTCGACCCCGGCGAGCTCGTACGGCAGGCGGTCGCCGCAGCGCAGCGCTCCCTCCCACCTGATGTCCCAGCTCCGAACGTCGAGGTGGATCCCGCCGTGGCAGGCACCCATCTGTGGGTCGACAAGCGGAGGTTCGAGCGCGTCATCTCGAACCTCCTCGAGAATGCCTCGCTCTACGGAGGTGGTGCGACGCTCGTACGCGTGGCCCCGGGCCAGGTCGCGGGTGGTGACGGTCGCTCCGTGCTCGTCTCGGTGGAGGACGCGGGCCCCGGGCTCGCACCTGCCGAGCGTACGAAGGTCTTCGAACGCTTCTACCGGGGCCATACGGCCTTCCAGCGCGGCGCGGGAACCGGCACTGGCCTGGGGCTGGCTCTCGTCGCCGAGCACGTCCGGCTGCACGGAGGCCATGTGTGGGCCGAGGAGTCCGAAAGTGGAGGGGCGAGGTTCACCATCGAGCTCCCCGGCCACCTCGCCGAGACCGATGACGAGCACGAGCTCTCCCACGGGGGCGACGGGCACGAGCTCTCCCACGGGGGCGACGGGCACGAGCTTTTCCGGAGGGGCACCGAGGCGTGAAGCGAACCGCGAGACGTCCGAGGCGCTCGCTGGGCGTGATCGGCGCGCTGGCGCTGGCAGGTCTCACGCTCAGCGCGTGCGGCATCCCCACGCAGCAGTCCGCGAGCCCGATCTCGGCACGCCAGCTCCAGACACGCCTCCCCAATACCCGTCCCACGGTCAGCCCGTGCACAAAGAGCGCGTGCACACCCGTGGACGTCTTCTTCGTGGGCCCCGACGGCCGCATCACCCCGGTCGGGCGGGTCGCGCCCCCGCACCCGAAGATCAGCACCGTGATCGACGCCCTTCTCGGCGGCCCGACCCCCCCCGAGCGCGCGAAGGGCATCGTCACCGCCCTCAGCGCCGGGATCCACCTCTTGTCCAGCCAGGAGACATCGCAGAAGAAGACCATCTCGCTCGACTTCAGCGGGGACTTCGGCATCCTCTCGGGCACCCAGGAGGTGCTGGGCGTGGCGCAGGTCGTCTACACGGTGGCGTCGATCAGGCCAGGCTTCGGCGTGATCTTCGAGATCGAAGGCGTGCACATCGAGGTGCCCGTGGAGACGGGGGCCCTCTCGACAGGGGCCGTGCACGAGTCGCAGTACGCCACATTGCTGACAGCCACGGCACCGACGACGACCACGACGCCCTGACCTCGGGAGCCGGGGCGGCAGGGCCGCCCGCCCGCTCAGCCCGCCGCCGCTGCCCGCCAGCTCACCCGCGGCGCGCCGACCCAGAGGTGCTCGAGGTCGTAGAACGTCCGGACCTCTTCCAAGAAGACGTGCACGACGAAGTCGCCGTAGTCCATGAGCACCCACGTCGCGTCCCGGAGCCCTTCGACGCTGAAGGGCGCACGCCCGCAGCGGATCTTCACCCGCTGCTCGATCTCCTCGGCGAGGGTGCGCACCTGGCGTACGTTCCGACCGCTCGTCACGACGAACGCGTCCACGACGCCGAGCGCCTCGTCCATGGCGAGCACGACGGTGTCGTCGCCGAGCTTCTCCTCCGCCGCAGTCGCGGCGACCACCGCCGCTCCGGGCACCGTCAACGGACCATGTCCACGACCAGGATGGTCGCGGCGAGGAACGCCACGAGGACGGCGAGGCCGCTCAGCGCATACAGACGTCGTAGCCGGCGCGTTCTCCGCCTGGCGTCACGAACCGCCCGGCGATCTGGCGGGCGGGGCACCTCCGGACCCCCGGCACCTGCCCCCGGACCAGCCGGCACGATCGCAGGTGCGACCGCGTCTGGGGGTGCGACCGCGGGCAGCTCCACGGTGTCCCCTACCGGCATCCTCGTCTGCCTCATCTGCGCACAGCGTACAGACCACGCGAGCGGATGCAGCGGACCACCTCGTCGGGCAGCAGGCCGCCGACGGGCAGGCCCCGCTCCAGACGGTCGCGCACCTCCGAGCTCGACACGTCGACGGGGTGGTCCTCCACGTAGACGACCTTCCAGCCGGACGGCGGGGGGGCGTCGCTGTGCGGACGGGCGACCACGGCCAGGGTGACGGCGGCACGCAGGTGGTCCACCCGCTTCCACGTGTCGAGCCCGGCCACGAGGTCGGCACCGACGATCAAGTAGAGGTCGAGAGCCGCTCCCCGAAGGGCGGCATCGGCCAGCAGCGCGTCGACCGTGTCCGCGGTGTAGCTCGGTCCACCCCGGTCGATCTCGACGCGCGACACCTCCGCGCCCGGCACCAGGGGCAGCATCGCCTCGACCATCGCAAGCCGGTCCTCGGCAGGGGTGACCGAGCGCAGCGGGACCTTCTGCCAGGGCTGGTTCGCGACGACGAGGATCAGGCGATCGAGGGCGAGTGATCGCATGGACGTCCTGGCCACGGCGACGTGCCCGCAGTGGGGCGGGTCGAAGGTGCCGCCGAGCAGGCCGACGCGCTCGCCCTTCCTCGAAGGTCGCGCTGGTGGCACCCCGGACGCGCCGTCGGCACCTGGCCGCTTGGACGCGCCATCGGCACGTGGCCGCCCGGACGCGCCATCGGCACGTGGCGAGCTGGCCATTGGCGCAGCGTAGCCCTGCACCAGCGGCTCCAAGCGGACGGGGCAGGTCGAAGGACCCTACGCTAGGGGCATGTCGGCCATCCGAGCGAACGAGCCCCGCGAGCAATGGCGCACGAGCTCCTGGCGCGCCCGGCCCGCCGAGCAGCAGCCGAACTGGCCTGACGCGGAAGCTCTGAAGGATGCCGAGGCCACCCTCGCCGGGCTCCCGCCCCTCGTCATCGCCAGCGAGGCCCGGCGGCTCACCGGCGCCCTCGCACAGGTCTCGCGAGGCGAGGCATTCGTGCTCCACGCGGGGGACTGCGCAGAGTCCTTTCGCGAGTTCAGCGCGGACTGCATCAGGGACAAGCTCAAGGTGATCCTCCAGATGGCGGTCACGCTGACCTACGCCGCCGGCGTTCCAGTCGTGAAGATCGGGCGCATCGCGGGGCAGTTCGCGAAGCCCCGGACCTCCCCCGTCGAGCGCGTCGACGCGGTGGAGCTGGAGGCGTTCCGCGGGCACATGGTCAACGACGAGGCGTTCGACCCGGTGGCTCGGCGTCCCGACCCCTCGCGGCTCGTCGCGGCGTACCATCAGGCGGCGGCGACGCTCAACCTGCTCCGTGCGTTCACCAAGGGCGGCTTCGCCGACCTGTCCCTCGTCCACCGCTGGAACCAGCAGTTCGTCGCTTCTTCGAACCAGGGCCGCCGTTACGAGCAGATCGCCAGCGAGATCGACCGTGCGCTGCGGTTCATGGCTGCCTGCGGCATCGACCTCGCCGCAGAGGAGAGCCTGCATGCAACCGACTTCTGGACCGGCCACGAGGCGCTGATCCTCGAGTACGAAGAAGCGCTCACTCGCCAGGACTCCCTCACCGGCGACTGGGTCGACACCTCCGCCCACTTCCTGTGGATCGGCGAGAGGACGCGCCAGCTCGGCGGCGCGCACGTGGAGTTCTGCTCCGGGATCATCAACCCCGTCGGTGTGAAGCTCGGGCCGAGCACCACTCCCGATGAGGTCCTCGCGCTGTGCACAGCCCTCGACCCGGAGCGCACCCCCGGGCGCCTGACGCTCATCACGCGCATCGGAACCGGAAAGGTCGCCGACGTGCTGCCGCCACTGATCGAGGCGGTGCGAGAGGCAGGACACCCCGTTGTCTGGGTGTGCGACCCGATGCACGGCAATACCTTCACCAGTGAGAATGGCCGCAAGACGCGGCGCTTCGGAGACATCGTCGAAGAGCTCCGAGAGTGGTTCCACGTCCACCGCGCGATGGGCTCGTGGCCGGGTGGGGTGCACGTCGAGCTCACCGGTGACGACGTCACCGAGTGCCTTGGCGGGGCGGAGGCGATCGGGGAAGACGACCTCGGCCAGCGCTACACGACGATGTGCGATCCCCGGCTCAACGCGCGCCAGTCTCTCGATCTCGCCTTCGACGTCGCAGAGCTGCTGCGATCCTGACGCACCTTCGCCATCATCCGACGCTGCGCGCGCCTCT
>JAKAQM010000050.1:18148-19347 GCA_021822565.1 Actinomycetes bacterium
GCTGCACCATGCGCAATCGCACGCCGATGGAAGAGAATTCTCGGTCGATCCCTTTGCTTCGGAACTGCACGACGTTACACTTTGGCCGGGATGGGACTGTTGCGTCGATTGTGTCGTGCCCCGTCGTCTCGTCGGGCAGCCGCACGTCACCGGTCGTGGTGGCGGGTCTCCAGCGTCGCCGTATTGCTCCTGACCGGCAGCTTCTCGCTCGTACACCTCCCGGCTGCAGGAGCCTCCGGGCAGCCTGGGGCGACAACACCGACCGGCCCCACATCGGCGACGCAGACCGGCACAGCGATCCCGGTCGACCACACCGCATATTGGCTGGACGCGTCGACAGGTGCGGTGTACAGCTTCGGCGGCGCGCCGAACTACGGCTCGATGGCAGGCCACACCTTGGACAAGCCGATCGTCGGGATGGCCGCCATGCCGACAGGCAAGGGCTATTGGGAGGTTGCTTCCGACGGCGGGGTGTTCACGTTCGGAGACGCACAGTTCTACGGATCCGAAGGGGGTGTGCAGCTGGTCCAGCCGATCGTCGGGATGGCCTCGACCCCCACAGGGCACGGATACTGGCTGGTCGCCGCAGACGGCGGGGTGTTCACGTTCGGAGCTGCGCAGTTCTACGGCTCCGAAGGGGGTGTGAAGCTGGTGGCGCCGGTGGTCGGGATGGCACCCACGAGCACAGGGCACGGGTACTGGCTGGTCGCCGCCGACGGCGGCATCTTCACGTTCGGCAACGCCCGCTTCTTCGGTTCCATGGGTGGCCACGTGCTCGCGCAGCCGGTGACCGGCATGGCCACGATGCCGACAGGTACGGGCTACTGGCTCGTCGCGACGGACGGAGGGGTGTTCACGTTCGGCGGCGCGACCGGGCGTTTCTACGGCTCCCTCGGGAGCCAGCACGTCACCCAGCCGATCGTCGGCATCGCGACGCTCTACAACGGAGCGGGCTACTGGCTTGCCGGTGACGGCGGCAAGGTGACCGCGTTCGGGTCCGCCGTGTACTGGGGATCGACCCCCGAGCAGATCCCCGGGACGATCGTGGGCATCGCGACGGGTCTGGGCAACGGCGACCCGGGGCCCCCGTCGTTCCAGTCGGGCAGCTACGGCTACGACGTGTCGGGGTACCAGTGCGGCGGTTTCCCCCCCGCCCCCCACCAGATCGGCATCGTCGAGGTCGCCGGCTGGTCGTACGG
>JAKAQM010000190.1 GCA_021822565.1 Actinomycetes bacterium
GGTCCCGGCGACCGACGTCGCCCGTGGGTTCATCCGCAGCGGCCAGGACTCCACGTAGGTGGGGGCACCGCGGGGGCGCTTCCTCACCCGTGCACTCCTCTCGTCGATCTCCTGCGTCGCTGTTGCCACCAACCAAGAGGCTACCGAGGGGATGCATCACCGCCCGGTGCGTCACGCGCCCCGGCGGGCTCGCTCACCCCTCCCTTGCAGAAGGGGCTTGCGCTCGCCGGTTGGTCAATCGCCTTCCTCGCCGCGTCCGCCCTCCTCGTCCCAGGGCAAGTCGGCCCAGATCCGCACATCGGCGGAGTCGATCGTCTCGCCCGACTGGGGCCACCGGGCGTACCCCTCGGCGTGGATCCGTTCCAGCTCGTCTTCGATCAGGGCGGCGAGTCCCCGCTCCAGCAGCTCCGACACGCTGCTCACACCGGTGAGCTCCTTCGCCCGGTCGAGCCGGGCGGGGTCGACCGTGGCTGAGATCTTCACCTTGGCCATGAACGGCGTCCTCACCCTCACCTATCCGATAGCTGTATGGACAGCTATCCTACCCGGAAACGAGGGCTCCGTCCTCGACATGCCGCCAGTCGTGGGTCGCCGCGGTGAGCGCGACGGCGGGCGACCGCCGGCTACGGCGAGGCGGCTACAGGCGCAGCGGCCGGATCGGGGCGAAGACGGCCGCTGGGTCGCGCCACTCCTCACGCGCGAGGACGTCGACGTACAGCTCGATCTCGTTGCCGTCGGGGTCGGAGATGTAGAGCGAGTGCGTGACGGTGTGGTCGCTCGCTCCGTTGATCGGGACGCCCTGGGCGGCGAGGTGCTCGACGACCTCGCGCAGGTCGTCGTCGCTGTCGCCCACCTTCAGCCCGAAGTGGTAGAGGCCCAGCCTGCGGCCCTTCGGGATCGGCGCGGCCGACGGACCGACCTCGATGAGGAGGAGCTCGTGGTGCGTGCGTCCCGAGGTGAACGCTGCGGCCGGGACCCCGAGGGGGACGTCGCCTACGATCTCGTCCCACCCGAGGATCTCGCCGTAGAAGCGGCGAGAGCGCTCGAGATCGCGTACGTAGAGCACGATGTGACCCAGCTCTCGGATCTTCATCGCCTCGCCTCCTCGCTGTGCGTCGCGTACGCGTGGGCCGCCGACACGAGCGCTGCGACAGTCTCGCGCTCGGCGTCGTCACGGGGCGCGTAGAGCATCACCGCGTTCGGTGGGATGAGCCCGCGTCGGGCCACCGGGTGCTGCTCGGCCCAACCGGCCTCGATCGCCTCGGCCACGAGGTCCGGAGGAAGCATCACGTGGAGGCTCTGGTCCTTACCGGGGTGGAGATGGGCGAGCTCGGCGCCGATCATGAAGGCGTCTCGGGGAGCGCCGGCGGGGACCCGCTCGAGCCACAGCGCCCTCGCGCCAGGAACGGAGATCGCGCTCTCGCGCTCGGTCACCCCTCCGAGCGCGAACAGCTCGGCTGCGAGCAGCGCGCGCTGGGTGGTGTCCGCCGGCTGCTGGTCGAGCTGCATGTGGGGGTTCGACGGCGTCGTGCGAGGCCTCGGCCCTGCGCGCCTCGGCAGGCGATCAGCCATTGGACACCGCGGGCTCGGCGTGCGCCGGGGCCTGGGCCTGGGCGTCGTCGGGCTGGGCGTCGGCAGCCTGGGCAGGCGAGCGCCCCTCGCCGGCGGCGTCGGCAGGCTGGGCGAGGAGGATCTGGCCGATCGCGACCGCTGCGGCCCCGACGCCGCCGGCGACCACCAGGCGCGCGAGTGATCTGGGAAGGCGCAGCCCGAGGCCCGACCTCCCGGGGCTGCTCATGAGTGCCACCGCCAGCGCCAGGTTGGTCAGGGGGAGCTCGAAGCCGCCCTTCTGCGCGAGCGGGCCCTGCCTGCGATGCACCGCTGCGGCGACGGCCATGGTGCCGGCGACCGCGACCGGGCCGAGGGGATCGGCGATGCCGGTCGCGGTCAGCACCCCGCCGCCCATCTCGCTCACACCGGCGAGCGTCGCCATGGCCTTCCCGGGCCGCAGGCCGATCGAGCCGAAGTTCGCCGCCGTCGCCTCGAGGCCGTGACCTCCGAACGCGCCGAACAGCTTCTGGGCGCCGTGGACGACGAGGTAGCCCCCGAGGACCCAGCGCGAGACGAGCAGACCGAGGTGACGCATGTGACCGATGTCCTCCGAGCGTTTCGAGATGCAGTGACGGGAACCTGAACGGGAGCCTGATGAGCCAGAAAGCATACGAAAGGTATGCAGCTAGTAACTCCTCAGCGACTCTATCAGAGTATGCTCGTTGCTCGTGCAGAACACCCACGACGACGTGGGGGAGACCGCAGAGCGGGGCGTCTGCGAGGCGATCACCCGGGTCTTCGGGCTGCTCGGCAAGCGCTGGAACGGGCTGATCATCGTCACCCTCCTCGACGGGCCCGCCCGCTTCTCCGAGCTGGTGCGGCTGGTGCCCGGGCTGAGCGAGCGCATGCTCGCCGAGCGGCTCGGCGAGCTGGCGGCGGCCGGTCTCGTCGTACGCGACGTCGACGGTGGGCCCCCGGTCAGCGTGCGCTACGCGCTTACCACCCAGGGCGAGGCCCTGCGTCCGGCTCTCGAGGCGCTCGAGCGCTGGGGTCAAGAGCACCTCGTGAGCAGCTCGGCGGCCCCGTAGGACGAGCACCGCTCGCGCGAAGGGCGCGCCACGGCGCGCCAGCATGGGCCGATGACGCGGTTCGGTGGCGGGTGGGTCTGGAGGACGACGCCGAACGATGCTCGAGGGCGAAGACCGTACCTTCGTTGCTGACGATGTGCACCTTGCCCGCGCCCCCGCGAGGCTGATGGCGGGAGTGCCGTGCTCGGACCCGCCGTTGCCGGCATGACGCAACGCCCTTCACCCATGTGGAGCGGTGGCCGTCCTCGCGGTAGCTGGATCTTCGCCTCTTCATGTCGCCGGTTGCGCGGCGGTCGGATTCTTGACGGATTACTCTAAATCTTTTAGAGTAACTTCATGTCGACGGTCGCTGCCGAACAGGCGCTCGCCCAACCACCGGACCAGCGCGGGCAGACGCTCCTCGCTCTCCGAGAGGACCAGTGGTACGACCGCAAGAGCAATCGGATCAAACCGGCCGAGCTCGCGAACGTGATGGTCGGGCTCGCGAACGCCGAGGGCGGGCTCATCGTCGTCGGCCTTTCGGCTGGGAAGGTCGAAGGGGTTGCGGCGCGCTCGGGATCGATGAACGCATGGCGGCAGGCCGCGATGGACTACTCCGTCCCCCCGGTCCCAGCGCGGACCCGGCTGGTCGAGTGCGTGAACGATCGTGGCGAGCGAGATCACCTGCTGGTCGTCGAGGTGGAGACGTCTGCGCTCGTCCACTCGAACCAGAAGGACGAGGTCTTCCTGCGGGTTGGCGACGAGAATCGACGCCTCAGCTTCCACCAGCGCCAGGAACTGCAGTACGACAAGGGGCAAGCCAGCTTCGAGAGCACCGTCGTCGAGGGAGCTTCTCGGCGGGACCTCGACGACGATCTGCTGATGAGCTACGCCGAAGCGCTGAAGCACCCGGATCCCGATCGTCTCCTCGTGGCCCGTGGGCTCGCCACCCGGGAGGGCGGTATGACCGTCGGGGCCGTGCTGCTCTTCGCCACGCAGCCCCAGCAATGGCTCCCCGAGGCCTACATCCGAGTCCTCCGCTATCAGGGCACCGAACGCGGTACCGGCGCCCGGCAACGGCTGCTGAGCGACGAGCGCTTCGAGGGGCCCATCCCCGAGCAGCTGCACAGCGCCAGACGTTCGATCCTCGACAGGATCCCGGCGCGCCAGGCCCTTGGACGAGCCGGAAGGTTCGAGCGGATCGGACTGATCCCCGAGGACGCATGGCTGGAAGGCCTGGTCAACGCGGCCATCCATCGGTCGTACAGCGTGAGCGGAGATCACATCCGCGTCGAGATCTTCGACGATCGTGTCGAGGTGGAGAGCCCCGGCAGGTTTCCGGGAATCGTCGATACCCGTGATCCGCTCGAGATCACCCGCTTCGCTCGCAACCCGAGGATCGCCAGAGTCTGCGCCGACCTCAGGTTCGGCCAAGAGCTCGGTGAA
>JAKAQM010000051.1 GCA_021822565.1 Actinomycetes bacterium
CGACCGGCTGAACGACGACCCCCGGTGGACCAGGTGGCTCAAGACCGTTCGGAGCCACCGACAGGGCGGGACTCAGTTCCGCTGAGTGTTCAGGAACGGTCCGCATGCGTGTGAGCGTCGTCGTCCCCGCGCACGACGCCGAGGCGAGCGTCGAGGCTGCGATCCGCTCTGCGCTGGGTCAGACGCGCCCGCCCGACGAGATCGTGGTGGTCGACGACGGCTCGACCGACGCCACGGCCACAGTCGTCCGGCGCATCGTGGGACCGGTGCACCTCGTCTCCCAGTCCCAGGGCGGTCCGTCGGCGGCCCGCAACGCCGGGGTCGCCGCGTCGTCGGGCGAGTGGATCGCCTTCCTCGACGCCGACGACGAGTGGCACCCCGAGAAGCTGGAGCGCCAGCTGCGCCTTGCCGAAGGCGACGTCGTGCTCGTGGCCACCGACTGGTCCCGCGACGCCGTGCGGGCGCCGGCCCCGGAGACCATCCCGACGACGGTCCTGCCGACCTCCAAGATCCTGCTCCTCAACCGCTTCCAGACGTCGACCGTGCTGCTGCGGCGCGACGCGTTGGGCGCTGCGGGCGGCTTCGACGCCTCGCTCGACGGGGTGGAGGACTGGGACATGTGGTTGCGGGCGTCGCGCCAGGGGGGCGTCGTGAAGCTGGACTGGCCCTTCGTCCGCTACACCGACGTCGCGACGGGCTACAGCAAGGCCCTCGACCGCGTGTACCGGACCGGCCGGACGATGCTCGGACGGGAGCTCGGTGAGCCGCCGACCGGCGCCGGCAGGGCGGTGATGGCATGGCACCACCTGCGCTTCGCGCTCGCCTACGGCCTCGCGAAGGACCGCGCCAGTGCCCGAGCCTGCCTGGCCGACCTGCAAGAGGCAGGCCTGGCGGCTGCGGTGCCCGAAGCGACCGCGCGATACGTGCTGCCGTTCCTCGCCCGTCGTGCGGCGCGGCGGCTCGAGAGACGCACCAAGCGCGACGACGCTCCCTGACGTCGGACCGCCAGGTGGAGGCCATGATCCCGATGCAATCGGCGTGTGCGAGGTTCGCTGCTGCAGAGCCGCCGAGGCGCCAGGAAGCCGCCAGGCTGCCGGTAGGGTCGGACCCGAGCTATGGACGGCATGGTCGGCGTCGACGGCGGTTGGATCCGTGGCCGCGAAGACGGCGGCATCTGGGAGTTCCTCGGGGTGCCCTATGCACGGGCCCCCGTGGGTTCCCTGCGGTGGCGGCCGCCTGAACGACCCGAGCCGTGGTCGGGCGTGCGTGACGCCACGACGCCTGGACCACTCGCCCCCCAGGCGCCTTCCGCACCGGGTGCGACGTTGCCGGGAGATCCACAGGTGCAGAGCGAGGACTGCCTGCACCTCAGCATCTGGACGCCTGCCCCCGACTCGGCGCGCCGCCCGGTGATGGTCTGGGTGCACGGCGGCGGGTTCACGTCGGGCAGCGCAGGAAGTGTGCTCTACCGGGGGCAGCGTCTCGCAGCGGAAGGTGACGTGGTGGTCGTGAACGTCAACTACCGGCTCGGCGCGCTGGGGTTTTTGGCCCACCGCGCGCTCGCCTCGGGGGGTGCGCTCGCCGACACGGGTGCTGGCAGCGGGGGGATCGCCGGCAACTGGGCGCTTCTCGACCAGATCGCCGCCCTGCGCTGGGTGCGTGACCACATCTCGTCGTTCGGCGGCGATCCGTCGAGGGTGACCGTGTTCGGCGAGTCGGCCGGCGCGATGTGCCTTTCGACCCTGCTCGCCGTTCCGGCGGCGCGAGGGTTGTTCACGCGAGCCGTGATCCAGAGCGGACCGCCCTACGTCCACAGCGCCTCGCGGGCGGAGGAGGCCGCGAGCTCGTTCGTGCGCGAGCTCGGCATGTCCGAGGTCTCGAGGGCCGCGCTCGAAGCCGTGCCCGCCCGAGAGCTCGTGTCGGCGCTGGCCGCGCTCGCTCGCCATTGGTCGCGACCCGGTGAGCTCCCCCAGCCGCTCCTTCCCGTCGTGGACGGCACGATCCTGCCCGCAGCCCCCGTCGAGGCGATCGCACGGGGTTCGGCCTCAGGCGTCGCCACGATCGTGGGGACCAACCGTGACGAGATGACGTTCTTCGCGCTGAGGGACCGGCTGGCGCAGGAGATGGACGAAGCCGTGGTGCGCAGGCGGATCGAGCACTCGGCCCCCTGGGTCCCGGCCGACCGGGTGGTCGATCACTACGTCGACGTGCTCACCCGTCGTGGCGAGCGCGCCGGGCCCCGTGAGCTGTGGGTCGCCATCGGCAGCGATCTCGTGTTCCGGTGGCCGTCCCTGCGCCTCGCGGCGGCACTCCGGGCGCACGACCCCCGCACGTACGTCTACCTCTTCACCTGGGGGTCTCCGGCGTTCGACGGCATCCTCGGCGCGACGCATGCCCTCGAGATCCCGTTCGTCTTCGGCACGCACCGCCAGCCGGGCATCTCGCGCTTCGTGGTCGGAAGCGAGGTCGAAGACGGGCAGGAGATCCGCACGCGGGATCCGGGTGGTGACGGAAGCGACAGGAACAGACCGGTCGCGGGAGCGATCGCAGCGGGGGATGCACTGTCCGACGCGATGCGCGCGTCGTGGCTGTCCTTCGCCCGGTCCGGCGATCCGTCGAACCCGCTCGTCGGACGCTGGCCGGCGTGGGATCGCGAGCGTCGCGCCACCATGGTCCTCGGTCCGACGATCTCGGTCGAAGAGGCGCCCCGGAACGAAGAGCTGGCGGTGTGGGAGGACGCCGCGCCGGACGATCTCTGACGTCAGTCGAGGGGTCGGCACGTCCTCACGTCATGCCATCCAACGTCAGAACACGGCCATGTAGCAAGAATGCCCCCACCGTCGGCCCTGCATGTGGCCAGAGTGCGCGGGCGTAAGACACGAACCGCAGCTGGAAGATCTCAGTCAGTGGGATGGCCACTGTGTATCGTGCTTGGCGCGACGATCAGCAGCGCGACAGGAGCAGCGTCGAGCGAGCGAGGGGGCATGCAGTGAGCGAGACCGAGTTGCTCACACTTGGAGCCGTCGTCACCTGCAGCGACGGCGAGTGCGGGGAGCTCCAGTCCTGCGTCATCGAACCGCAGGCGTACGCGATCACCCACCTCGTGGTGGGAGAGAAGCTCCGCAAGAGCCGCGCGCGCATCGTTCCGGTCGATCTGGTCGATGCCGCCAGCGCGAAGGGGGTCGAGCTCCGCTGCACGAAAGCGCAGTTCGACGCGCTCGGCGAAGCCGAAGAGACTGGCGTCCGGACCGGGTCGAGCTTCGACCAGGAGTCCCAGTGGACCCAGGAGCACACAATGGCGCGCGTCTTCGGGCCGCATGTGGACCTCGGGATGGGATTCGGCTCGGGGCGCGACGGCGTCGCCGAGACCCACATGCCCGTGGGCGGAGGTGTGATCCGGCGCGGCCAGCACGTCCACGCCTCGGACGGGCCCATCGGGCAGGTCCGCGGGCTCGTTGCCGACCCGCGTCAGCACCAGGTGACCGACATCCTCCTCGACGAAGGGCACCTGTGGGACAAGAAGGAGGTCGTTGTCCCGATCGACGCGGTGAAGTTCGTGATCGACGACGGCGTGCACCTGAAGCTCACGAGAAGAGAGGTGGGTGCCTTGCCTCCTGCCGACCTCAGCCGGTTGGCGTGAGCGCCCTCCGGCCGCCCGTACAAGGCCCGGGGCGGGCTCGGCGCATCCCCGTCGCCTTCGCCTTGCTCGGCACCCTCGGGCTCCTCGCCGCGGGCGGTGCGGTCCTCGGGATCCTCCAGGCACCGGCATCGGCCGCGCCTTCGGTCCACGACGCCACGTTCGCCGTCCGAAGGGCCGCCGCCCGCACGCTCCACGCCGACCGGGTGGTCGGCACCTACTGCTATGCGAGGCAGTGCGAGGGCTCGCGCCCCTTCCTCTACCACTTCTCCTACACCGCGCCCGACACGACCGACATGTTCGCGACCCACGGACAGCGCGTCGTGGGGGGAAGTCGCTGCTCGGGGCCGTGCGCGCGGCGGGTGGGCGCGAGCGTGCTCCAGCCGGTGCTGGCGCTCTCTGCCTTCCCGCGCTTCTCCGTGCACGGCGGGTTCTACGAGAGCTCGAAGGAGCTGGGCAGCGTCTTCAAGCGCTCGATCGAGTCCGAGGTGGGAGGAGCGTCGCGGCTCGGAGGTGCCCTCTTCCTGGTGATCAACACGGTCGGGTACGTGAAGGGCGACGTCACCGCCCGAGTCGAAGTGTCCTCGGGCTACGTCGTCGGGGTCGATCTGAAGATGGTCGTCGACGTCCAGCCTCCGGAGTACCGCGGCGACCACCGTTTCACGATCCCGGTCCGCTTCACGCAGGTCGGGAGCTGGCGGGAAGGCTGAGGGCCCCGACATCCGGCGGCAGCGGCACGAACCGCTTTGACCGACGACTGAATCGGCCTGGGAATTCCGGAGAACCGTCCACTTGGAACTACACCGATGAAGTTCAGACCGTGATATTGCAGGTGGGGACGGAGGGACTCGAACCCTCACTGAAGGCGGTTTAAGCGCCCTGCCTCTGCCGGTTGGGCTACGTCCCCCAGCCCACAGTCTTGCCCGATCTGCAAGGTCGACTGCAGAGTCGCCGGCAAGCTCGTCTCCGCAGACTGCGTGCACGCCTCTCACAGCGAGGTCCTCCGGCGCCCCCGGCCGGGACGACAGGTACCCCTTCCCGCCCCGTCCGTCCCGGTCGGTCTGCCGGAGCTCTCTCGATGTCCGACCCGAGCATGCCAGCTCTGTCGGCGCGGATGACCGGGCGACCCGGACCGTTCAGTTCATGACAGGAGCATCACTGCAGGAGCATCCCCAGGGCCATCGGCAGGGTCAGATCGAGCCGCCGACGCTTCCCGAGGTCGTCGTGCGCGTGCTCGGCCCCGTTGAAGTGGTCGGGGCGGCGCGCCCGTTTCGGAGGGCCTGGTGCCTCGACCTGGTCGCCTATCTGGCGCTGCATCCTGGAGGTGCGCGTGCGGACGCCTGGGTGACGGCTCTGTGGCCGGACCGGATGCCGCCCGATGCGACGCGGTTCTCGACGATCTCCGACGCGCGCCGCGCGCTCGGGCGCGCCCTCGACGGGGCGGATCACCTTCCCCGTTCGGTGGGTCGGCTCGAGCTCGCGACCACCGTGACGACCGACTGGGCGCAGTTTCGATCCCTCGCCACCGCGCGCGGCATGGATGCTCCGGCGGCGTGGGCCGCCGCGCTCGAGCTCGTCCGCGGGCCGCTCCTCGGCGGGCTCCGCTCGAGCGACTGGGCAGTGCTCGAAGGCCTGGTCGCGGAGATGGAAGGCGCGATCGTGCAGCTGGCGCTGGACGTCGCGGAGCACCATCTCGCCAGGCAAGACGGGCAAAGTGCCGAACGAGCACTGCGACGTGGCCTTCGCGCTTCCCCTTACGACGAGCGGCTGTACCGGCTCCTCTTCCTCGCCGCCGATTGCCAGGGCAATCCCTCAGGGGTCGAGTCGGCGATGTGCGAGCTCGTCGGGCTCGTGTCAGGGGGGGTCGGCGGGCCTGCGCAGACACCGTACGGCCCGGTGGACCCCGGTCGGTGGGTGCACCCCGACACGCTGGCCGTCTATCGCTCCGTCAGCCGGCGCTCCGCGCGCCGGCCCCTGCTCCAGTCCTCTTCGTCGGATGCCCAGATGCGTCGTGCGGGCTGACGCCGACGGGATCGAGCGGAACGGGCGCGGGGGTGGAGCGCGGGGGTGTTGCTAAGGTCTCCCCCGCCATGCCGAGGAGCTCGACGGGGAAGTGGGTCGCGCGCGCCGGGGCGACCGGCGGTGGTCGCACGTATCGCGGGCAGGCGCCGATCAACTGGTATGCCGCGCTCGTGCTCATCGTGATCGCGGGGCTGGTCTCGATCGCGTTCGCGCGCATGGACTACCAGCGCGGAGCGGTGGCGAGCACGGTCCCTCCCGTCAAAGGCGGCGCGCCGTGGTTCGCGGCCGTCACCTTCGACGTCTGCGGGGCTCAGCGCCCCCCGCTCCCCTCGAACGCGTTGGACACGGCCAAGCAGTCCTTCTACACCACCGGCAACGGCGTGATCACGATCTCGCCGAAGACGACAGGCGCAGCGGGGCACAACGCGGTGCTCGGGAAGTTCGTGTCGTCGTACAAAGGGCTCGTGCTGAGCGCGACAGAGCTCCGTCTGCCGGCCTCGCCGTCGTCGTCGAGCTCGAAGACCTCCAAGAAGACCAAGACAACGGCATCCTCCGGCACGACCTTGCGCAACGGGCAGCGATGCCCTGCAGGGAGCAAGGACGCGGGCAAGAAGGCGTTCGTGACCGTGAGCTACTGGCCGAACGCCTTCTCCTCCAAGGCGAAGCCGTTGACGGTCAGCGGGAGCCCTTCGACACTGCGCTTCACGAACGACCAGCTCATCACGGTCGGCTTCGTGCCCGCCGGCACGAAGCTGCCGAAGCCCAACGGCACGATCGTGACGGCGCTCCTCGACGCGTCGGCGGGATCGTCGTCGACGCCGACGGTGCCGCCGACCTCGTTGCCGCCCACCACGCCCACGACGGCGGGCGGCTCGACGTCCTCCACCGCACCGGCTCCTTCGAAGGCGGCCCGCACAACGACCCACACAACGAAAGCGGGGTAGGAGCGGCGCCGTGAAGGCGGTCGTGCTCGTGGGGGGCGAAGGGACGCGCTTGCGGCCGCTCACGCTGTCGGTCCCCAAGCAGATGCTGCCGATCGTGGAGCAGCCGATGATCGAACGCGTGCTGGGCCAGCTCGCGCGCTGCGGCATCGACGAGGCGGTCCTCTCGCTCGGGTACCTCCCTGACGCGTTCGTCCGGGCGTACCCCGCGGGCGTCGCCGCAGGGGTCCGGCTGTCCTATGCCGTCGAGCCCGAGCCGCTCGACACGGCAGGCGCGATCCGGTTCGCGGCCCGCTGCGCCCACGTCGACGACACGTTCGTCGTCGTGAACGGTGACGTGCTGACCGACATGGATCTGGACGCCCTCGTCGCGTTCCACCGCGCACGCGGCGCCGAGGGGACCATCTCCCTCCATGCCGTGGAGGACCCGTCCGCCTTCGGCGTCGTCCCCACCGACGACGAGGGAAGGGTGCTCGCGTTCGTGGAGAAGCCTCCGAGGGGCGCCGCCCCCACGAACCTCATCAACGCGGGGAGCTACGTCCTCGAGCCGTCGGTGCTCGAGCGCATCCCCGCCGGGCGGCGGGTCTCCATCGAGCGCGAGACGTTCCCCGCGATGGTCGCCGACGGCTCGCTGTACGCGCTCGCCGACGGCTCGTACTGGCTGGACACGGGTACGCCCGAGGCGTACCTCGCGGCGCACTGCGACCTTGTGGACGGACGCCGGTCCGGACCGCCCTCCCCTGGAGCCCGGGACTCGGGAGGCCGGGTGTGGATCCTCGGCTCCCCGAAGATCGAGCCTGGCAGCGAGGTGCGGGGCCCGGCACTCGTGGGCGACGGCGCGTTCGTCGGACGCGGTGCGCTGGTGGACCGTGCGGTCGTGGGGCGTGACTGCGTCGTCGAGTCCGGAGCCCGCGTGGTGCGGTCCGTGCTGCTTCCTGGCGCCGTCGTCGCGCCGGGAGCCGCGGTGTGCGGTTCGATCGTCGGACCTGGCGCGCACGTGGGCGAGCGGAGCGACGTTCGCGCGCTGTCCGTGCTCGGGGCGGGTGCCTTCATCGCCCCCGAAGAGGTGGTGACAGGAGCGCGCGTCCCGGCCTGACCGTGCAAGATGTGGGCGCCATGAGGACGATGGTCACCGGTGGTGCCGGGTTCATAGGGTCGACCCTGGTCGACAGGTTGCTCGCGGAGGGGCACGAGGTCGACGTGGTGGACGACCTGTCGAGCGGGTCGCTCACGAACCTCGCGGAAGCGCGCGCGTCCGGCGGTCGGGCACTCAGCTTCCACCAGCTCGACGTCCGCGCCCCTGAGACCACCGCCCTCGTCGTGCGCCGCCACCCCGAGGTGATCTTCCACCTCGCGGCCCAGGTCGACGTGCCGGCGTCGGTCAGCGACCCCGTGGCAGACGCCGACGTGAACATCCTGGGGAGCCTGCGAGTGCTCGAGGGGGCACGTGCGGCGGGGACGGAGAGGATCGTCTACGCGGCGAGCGGCGCCACCCTGTACGGAGAGCCCGACCCTGGGGACCTGCCGATCCGGGAATCGCACCCCCACCGGCCGGTTTCGCCCTACGGCGTCTCGACGAAGGCGGTCCTCGACTACCTCGCCGCCTACAGGGAGCTGCACGCGCTCGAGTTCTCGGCCCTGGCGCTCGGCAGCGTCTACGGGCCGCGCCAGCACCCGCGTGCCGGGGCCGGCGTGGTCGCCGCCTTCGCCCAGGCGCTCGCGACCGGCAGTCCCGTCACGGTCTTCGGCGACGGCGAGCAGACCCGCGACTACGTGTACGTCGACGACGTGGTCGATGCGCTCGCGCGCGCTGCGACGAGAGGGGGAGGGCTCGTCTGCAACGTGGGCACCGGCAGGGAGACGTCGGTCAACGCGCTGCTTCGCACCATGTCCGCGCTGGCGGGCGCCGACCCCGAGATACGGCACGCCCCTGTCCGCCAGGGCGAGCCCCGGCGCAACGCGCTCGACCCGACGCGAGCGGCGATCCACCTGGGATGGCGTTCGTGGACCACGCTCGACGTGGGAAGCGCGCTCGTTGCCGAAGAGGCGAAGCGCCGGGCAGGAGCGGCGAGCACCTCGCGCTGAGCGCACTGGCAGAGCGCTCCGGGAAGGTTCCTGCCGGCAACGGCCCTGACGAGAAGAGCGATGGCTCCGATCAGCGGAAGAGGTCCGCTGCGTGTCCGCGCACCACCTCATCGCGTACCGAGCCCTCACGGAGCCACCGGGAGGGCACGCCCCGGATGACCGCAGCGGGGATCCCCCGATCCTTCCCCATGACGAGCTCTGCAGCGGAGGCGAGCTCGTCGGCGACGCAGACCTGGGTGGCGACGAGCTCCCGCCCTCCCGCGTCGAGGGTGCCACGCAGGTCCACGACGGCGGCAACCCCTGCGACCCCGATCGCGATGTCCGTCACCCCCTGGCGCCATGGCCGCCCGAACGTGTCGGAGATCACCACCCCGACCTCCACCGAGAGCCGGCGACGCAGCTCGGCTCGGATGCGCCTCGCCGAGCGGTCCGGGTCGACGGGGAGCAGCGCAGCCCAGCCGTCTTCGACGTTCGAGAGGTCGACGCCCGCGTTGGCGCAGACGAACCCGTGGGTGGTCTCGGTGATCAGCAGGTCGCCGCGGCGCCGCAGCACGCGCACGGACTCCGCTTCGACGATCGCGCGCTTGGCTGCGGGGTCGGCATGGTCGACGGGGACGAGGCGGCCCTCGGCCTTCGACACGATCTTCTGGGTGACGACCACGACGTCTCCGTCGTGAAGCTCCGAGGTCCCTCGAGCGTCGAGCGCCTCCGCCAACACGCGCCCGATGTCGTCGCCGGGGCGGACCTCGCCGATGCCGAGCACCCCGTACGCGCGGAGGGCGCCCGAGTCATCGAGGGGCATCGAGCACCACCGCAGCGAGGGAGGCGGCGACCTCGGGGCTCGTCATGACGGCCGGTGCGACGACGGCGTGCACGCCCTCGGCCTCGACGGCGTCCGCGACGTCTGCGTCCTGCTCGTCGATCACGAGCGTCCCCACCCATTCGGCGTACACCCGAGCGACGCCGACGACCGAGGACTCGTGGCCGAGCTCCTCGAGGAGCCGGTCTGCCGGCCCCTTGAGCGCTGCACCAGCGACGATGGGTGACACGGCGACCACCTGCTCGCGGCGTGCGGTGAGCGCCTCTCGCATGCCTGGCACCGCCAGGATGGGCCCCACGGAGACCACCGGGTTGGAGGGGCAGACGACGACCGTCTCCGCCTCGCCGATCGCTTCGAGCACCCCGGGCGCGGGTCGCGCGAGCGCCGCTCCGTCGAAGCGCACGGAGCGGACGGCGACGGCGTGGCGGAGCCTGACGAAGTAGGTCTGGAAGGGCACCTCGGTTCCGGCGGGCAGGTCGCCGGCGTCCTCCGCGAGGACCAGGTGCGTGCGCACCGGGTCGTCGGACATGGGCAGGAGCCGCACGCCGAGCCCTCGGGCACGGGCGATCTCCCCGGTCACCTCGTGCAGCGGGACACCCTCGGCGAGCCGCTGGGTGCGGTAGAGATGCGTGGCGAGGTCGCGGTCGCCGAGACGGAACCAGGTCTCGCCGCCAAGCGTCTCGAGCTCGGCCATCACGGTCCAGCTCTCTGTCGCGACCCCCCAGCCCGTGGCGCCGTTCGACATGCCCGAAAGCGTGTAGACGACCGTGTCGATGTCCGGGCTGATGTGGAGCCCGTGAAGGGTCAGGTCGTCCCCGGTGTTCACCACGGCGACGACGTCCCCAGGGTCCACGACCTGAACGAGCCCGCTCAGGAGACGCGCCCCACCCACGCCTCCAGCAAGGGCGACCAGCACGGCGCCATGCTAGGAGCGCGGGTGGGATCCGGCCAGCACCTCACCTGCTCGGCGTCGAGCACCGGGCGGGCACCGAGCCAGCGGTCACCATGGCGGCGACTGCAGTGCCGTGTTGGCGATGAGCATGCCGGTGATGAGCAGCGTGCTGACGAAGACCCCCGTCCAGATCCGGCCCGTCTTCCAGAAGAAGTAGCTGAGCAGGGTCCCGACGATCACGAAGACGGGAATGAACTGGAAGCCGACGATCGCGAGCAGTGGCTGTGTCGCGGTCGCGAGCTGCCCCGTCGCCCAGGACGCCCCGTACTCGACGCCGATGAGACCGATGTAGCCGACCACGAGAACGCTCGTGACCGTGAGCATGAACCGCCCCAGGGTGGCGGACCGGGGCCGAAGCTGGCCGAACAGCACGGTGGACACGATGAGGAAGTAGACGAAGAACGGCCACACGTAGCTCAGGTACACCGGCAGGTACATGGTGGTGATGGGCTTGATGTTGAACACCCAGATCCGGACGTCCGACGACCACGCCCACTCGAAGAAGAACACGGCGACGTAGACGGAGGCGACGCTCGCCAGGGCGAGCAGGAACGCCTTGCCGAGGTTGGCCCAGTCCATCACCGGTCCGGTGGGCTCCGTGACGCCGTAGGAGGCGAACGCCTGCCGGTTGTAGCCACCTGCCCGCTGGAGCGTGCTGGCGCCCGCGGCGCCCTGCGGATCACCGGCTGCGCTTTCCTGCAGAGCGGAGGCCAGGGCGAGCCGCGGGCCTGCAGGGCGACGCCTCGCACCCAAGAAGTGCCACACGAGGAACAGGAACCCACCGATCAGCGCATCACCGATCGCCCACACCACGATGCCGGTGGTGATGGTCTCGGGGAAGATCGACCCGGCGGGGAACTGCTTCTGGCCCCATGTCTGGAACCAGAAGAAGGTCACGGGCCCGATCAGCATGAGCACCGCGATCCCTCCCCACCAGCTGAGGCCACGTGCGGCGCGGCTCTCTGGGAGCTTCCGGGCGAGCGAGGAGAAGAATCGGGTCCGAAGCAGCGATCCTCCGACACCGAAGGCGAGCAGCAGCGCACCGACCAGGGCGAGGAAGGTCCCGGCCTCGTCCCACAGCCACACCTGGTTCGAGGCCGGCAGGGACGTGGTGCCGACCAGGGTCCGCTGCATCCACGAGACCGCCTGCTGGATGGCGGTCGGATCGAACGTCAGCCCTGGGTGGATGGCACCGTCGATGTAGAGCACCCGTCCGGTGCCCGCGGCGATCGACCCGTAGACGTGCCCGGTGACCACGGTCTTGGTGGTGCCGAACATCGCCTTGAGGCGTGGCGACGTCGGGATCTCGGTCCCCTTGGCCACTCCCCACATGAGTGTCGAGAACTCGGAATTGGATGCCTCGATGACGGCCACGTTGCGCGGGAACGTCGGCGTGCCCGGCACCGGCTCGTAGGAAGGGGTCGACACGGACGAGCTGATGAGCGCGATCGACCGGTACCCGGTCGGGTTCGCTGCCGCTGCGAGCACCGACGCCCAGCCGCCCATCGAGTGCCCGATGAAGCCGATGTCGTCGTGGCGCACGATCGACATCGACGAGAGGTAGTCGTAACCGGGCACCGCGCCGTACGCTGTCGCCCCGACCGGTGGCGCCGACCCGCCCTGCCCGGACTGGTTCACGTCGAGCACCACGGCGCCCCGCCGTGCCATCTCGATCGAGAAGCCGTCCATGGTGTCGACGGAGTTGATGTAGCCCTCGATGGTGACGACACCGGGCGCCGGGGTCTTGGTGGTCGCGGTCGCCGGCACGTAGAGGAGGCCGGTGTCCATCTGGCCGGTCGCCGTCGGGAACGAGACGGGCGTGACGCGCACGGTGCCGCCGGCCGTCTGCGCCGTGTTGGCCATGAAGCCGCCGATGAGGACGAGGACCAGCCCCGCGGCGAGCACCGCCGGAGCCGGCTCCCGGTCGCCGAAGGTTCCCTGCGAGCGGGTCCTTCTTGGATCGTTGGACCGGAGCCGGGCGAGCAGTACGGACGGAGGTCCTTTGCTGCGTGTCGCTCCGCTGCGCTCAGGGCAGCGCGAAGAGGGGCGCGGCGTCCGCCGTCCGCGCGACGGCCTGCTCGTCGTCCGTCGGCCGGCCGGCTCCCAGGTACTCGAGCTCCGCCGTTCGCCGGTACGCGTCGACCTCGGCGTCGACGGTCGCGCCGTCCCAGCCGAGAAGCGGGCCGACGAGATCGGCGACCGCCTTGGCGGCTGCGAGCCCGGCGTCCTCGGTCTCGATCCCGATCCGGGTCCGGCGAAGGAGGATGTCGTCGAGGTGCCGGGCGCCTTCGTGGGTCACCGCGTAGACGACTTCGGCCTGGAGGTACCCTGCACCGTCGGCAACCTCTGTGCCCAGGGCCGGAGTCCCCGCGACGAGGTCGAGCACCTGGTCGACGAGCCCGCCGTAGCGGTCCAGGAGATGGTCGACCTTCGCGACGGGGACGCGGTGACGCTGCGCGAGGAGCTCGCGCTGTGCGCGGCGTGCCTCGTACTGCTCGGCGCCCACGAGACGAACCCGGCGGGTGACGCTCGAGCAGTCGGACCTCCCAAGGTCCTCCACGGCAGCGTCGACGGCGTCGGCGGCCATCACGCGGTAGGTGGTGTACTTGCCCCCTGAGACCACCACCAGGCCAGGCGCGGGCCGGGCCACGGCGTGCTCACGCGAGACCTTGGTCGTCGGCGGCTCCTCGCTGGCCATCCGATCGAGACGTTCGGCTCCCTGCTCGCCCGGACCTCGGACGACGCCGATGCCTGCGACCAGCGGGCGCAGGCCCGCGTAGACGGCCTCCACGTCGTCGGTGCCGAGCGGCCGCTCGAGCAAGCGGTTCACGTGCCCGAGCAGGTACTCGACGTCGACCGAGGTGGCCACCGGGCGAGCCTTCTCGTGATCCCAGTCGGTGTCCGTCGTCCCGATGAGCCAATGCCGGTGCCATGGCAGAGCGAAGAGCACGCTCTTCTCCGTTCGCACCACGAGGCCGGCTGCCGAGTCGATCTTGGACCGGTCGACGACAAGGTGCACCCCTTTGGACGGCCGGACCTTGACCGCGCGGCTGCGACCGGCAAGGGCCTCGGTGTCCTCGGTCCACGGGCCGGTGGCGAGCAGCGTGACCGCGGCTCGCACCTCGACGTCGGTGCCCGTCTCGGCATCCCGCACCACCGCGCCGGTGACCCGCCCTCCTTCTCGGCGGATGTCGACCACGGCAGCCCTGCTGACCGCCGCCGCGCCGTAGGTCGCAGCGGTCCTCACCAGCTCGGCGACGAAGCGCGCGTCGTCCACCTGGGCGTCGTAGTACCCGATGGCCCCGGCGAGGCTGTCGCGCCGAAGCCCCGGTGCGATCGCGAGCGCCGTGCGCCTGGAGAGGTGGCGGTGCAGCGGGAGGCCGCGACTGGTGCCCGTCGACCACCCCAGAGCGTCGTAGAGGGCGATGCCGGCACCGACGTACGCACGCTCGACGACGGGAGTGCGCAGCGGGTAGAGGATCGGCACCGGGCGCACCAGGTGGGGAGCGACGACCTGCAGCAGGAGCCCGCGCTCGACCAGCGCCTGGTGGACCAGGCGGAAGTCGAGCATCTCGAGGTAGCGCAGCCCGCCATGGATGAGCTTGGTCGAGCGGCTCGAGGTTCCCGACGCCCAGTCCTGCGCTTCGACGACGGCGACGCGCAGCCCGCGGGTTGCCGCGTCGAGCGCGGCACCGGCGCCCGTGACGCCGCCGCCGACCACCAGCACGTCGAATTCCTCCCTGCCGAGCCGCCGAAGGTCCTCGGTGCGCTGTTCGGGGGAGAGCGCTGCGATCGTCATGGTCCACCTCTCTGTCGCCGCTGGCGCGCGTGCCCCGGTCGATGTTCGTGTGCTCCAGTGTGGCCGCGCTCGGGCGTCACTCCCATGGGCGTCGGTCACATCGGGCTCTCCGGTGGCCCCGGAGCGGGTCGATCGGGAGAGGACCGCAACAACGCGGTCCGACGGTGCTCTTGGTCAGGCCCAGCCTCTCGCACGCTCGACCGCGCGGAGCCACGTGGCGTACGAGAGGTCGCCGGTCGCGCGGTCGACCTGCGGCACGAGCTCGACGTCGGGCTGCCAGCGACCGGCCAGCTCTTCCACGCTTTCCCACACCCCCTCGGCGAGGCCTGCGAGCATCGCGGCGCCGAGCGCGGTCGACTCGGTGCAGCGCGGTCGCACGACCGGCATCTGCAGCTGGTCCGCCTGGAGCTGGAGCAGGAGCTCCATCGCGGACGCCCCGCCGTCGGCCCGCAGCGCGGGGATCGCCGTGCCGAGCGCGTCGGTCACCGCGTCCACCATGTCGCGCACGGCGAACGACATCGACTCGACGACCGCGCGCGCGAACTGCGCGCGGCCCGCCCCGCGGGTGATGCCGATCACGGTGCCACGCGCGTGGGGGTCCCACCACGGGCTGCCGAGCCCGGTGAACGCGGGGACCAGGACCACGCCGCCGGTGTCGGCCACGGACGCCGCGAGCGGTGCCAGGTCCTCGGAGCGCTCGATCAGCCCCAGGCCGTCGCGCAGCCACTGGATGGCAGCGCCGGCCACGAACGTGGAAGCCTCCAGGGCGTACGCGACGTCGGGTTCCGACGGCCGGGTCTCGTGGCCTCCGAGGTCCCACGCGACGGTGGTGAGCAGGCCTTCGTGCGGCGGCGGGCAGGACGATCCGGCGTGCACGAGAAGGAAGCTCCCCGTTCCGTACGTCACCTTCGCCATGCCGCGGTCGAGGCATGCCTGGCCGAAGAGCGCCGCCTGCTGGTCGCCGGCGATCCCGCTGATCGGGACGCCGGACAACGCGTCGGGGCATGCCGGCGCTGCGGCATTCCTGTCGCGGCGACCAGGGCCTGGGTGAGCAGCGACGTTGCCGACGCGGCCGCACGAAGGGTGGACCTCGGGCAGGGCGGCGATCGGGACGCCGAACAGTGCGCACAGCTCCGGTGTCCACGCGCGCGTGCGGATGTCGAAGAGCATCGTGCGCGACGCGTTCGAGACGTCGGTCACGAACCCTTCGCCTGCCGTGAGCCGGAAGAGGAGCCATGCGTCCACGGTGCCGAGCGCGAGGTCGCGAGTGTCGAGCTCCAGGTTGCGGAGCATCCACTCGAACTTCGTCGCGGAGAAGTACGGATCGAGCACGAGCCCCGTCCGCTCACGGACGAGCGAGAGCACGCCGGCCTCCGTGAGCTCCTCACAGCGCGCGGAGGTCCTGCGGTCCTGCCAGACGACCGCAGCGTGGAGCGGGCGGCCGGTGACGCGGTTCCAGGCGAGCGCGGTCTCGCGCTGGTTCGCGACCCCGATCGCGGCAACGGTCTCGCCCCGGGCGTCGAGCGCATGGACGACCTCGGCGAGCGTACCCGCCACGAGGGACCAGATCTCGTCAGGGTCGTGCTCGACCCATCCGGGCCGGGGGAACGACTGCGTGAGGGGCCGGTAGGCCTCGACGAGCGTGGCGGCGGACTCGTCGAATGCGACGGTCCGGACGCCCGTCGTCCCGGCGTCGATGGCGAGCACGGCGGCCACGGCACCGCAGGCTACTCCCCGACCCTTTCGGCGGACGCTGCGCACGACCGGGCGTGGTGGCTCACGGCGGGCCGCACGGTCGGCCCCTGCCGAGGATGGCCGCGCGAGGCCAGATAGGGTCGTGTGCGGCGTTCCTCGCACGAATCTGCGGGGGCGACGTCGATCGGGGACGTTCCACCAAGGTGGCCACGTTCCACCACGTTGGCGACGTTCCACCACGTTGGCGACGTTCCACCACTTGGGTCGTCTGAGCACGGGGAGCGGTGATGCAGGCACTCCAGGCGCATAGCGGTGGTCCGAGGAGGCGGCGCTGGAAGCCGCTAGCCCTCGTGCTCCTCGCCGTCGCGGCGTTGGCGGTCGTGGGCGGGGTCGTCTACGCGCGCACCGGCAACCACGCAACCGGCGTGGTGTGCGCACACGGCGTGTCGTGCTCGACGAGCACGAAGGCGCCCGCGGTCGCCGTGTCCACCGGCAGGCTCGGCGTGGTGTCGACGTCGCCGTCGACAGGAGCGACAAGCGTGAAGTCCGACACGAGCGTTTCGGTCACGTTCACCGCGGCAGTGAGATCTGGGGTGCTGCCGACGATCACCCCGTCGGTCACAGGAAGCTGGAGCCAGCCGCGCCCCGACGAGCTCCGTTTCTCGCCCTCCGCGCCGTTCGTCCCGTACACGAAGTACACGGTGACCGTCCCCGGGGGGCAAGAGGGCATCACGTCGACGCATGGCGCGCATCTGCGTTCGACCACGACGGCCTCCTTCACGATCGCACCGGGCAGCACGAAGCGCCTCCAGGAGCTGCTCGCCGTGCTGGGCTACCTCCCGCTCTCCTACACCGGACCGTCCCCTGCGCCCCAGGACATGGCGATGCCTCAACCGGGCACACTGGCCTGGAGGTGGAGCGGGCTTCCGAGCGCGCTCACCGGCCAGTGGACCCCGGGGATCCCGAACGCCCTGACAAAGGGCGCCGTGATGATGTTCGAGACAGAGAACGGCTTGACCGTGGACGGCATCCCCGGGCCGGTCGTGTGGACAGCGCTGCTCCACGACGTCGCCTCCGACAAGGCGAACACCGAGCCGGTCACCTACGTGCTCGTCACAAAGAACCTCGCCCCTGTCGAGCACCTCACAGCATGGGTCAACGGCACGCTGGAGTTCCACGACATCCTCGTCAACACGGGCGTACGCGGCGCCACAACGCACAACGGCACGTACCAGGTGTTCGAGCATGTCCGGACGTCGCACATGTCGGGGACCGACGTGACAGGCACGCACTACACAATCCCTACAGTGCCCTGGGTCAGCTATTTCAACGGGGGGGACGCGCTGCACTACTACCCGCGCGCCGCGTACGGGTTCCCTCAGAGCAATGGGTGTGTCGAGATGCAGCTGGCGACAGCCCAGGCCCTGTGGCCGAACACGCCGATCGGGACCCTCGTGACCGTCCAGGGGCCGACATACGGCGGCACATCCTCGAAGAACACAACACCGACGTCGTAGTTCGAGCGAGGCGACGAGCGAGCACGAGGCGGCAGAGCCCGGGTGCGATGGCGGCAGAGCCCGGGTGCGATGGCAGCAGAGCCCGGATGCGATGGCAGCACGGTCGCCGCCGGTACGCTCGCCTGTCCATGCATGCCCTCGACCTCGTCGCCGGCTGGCCGGCGCGCTCCGCAGTCGCAGGCGCGCTTGTCGGGCGCCGGGGAGGTGGCGAGGGAGGAGGAGGCCCTTCGGGTCGAGAGAGCCCTTCGGGTCGAGAGATCCGCAGGGGAGTGCTCCTCGCCGGCACGACGGGTGACGCTGACCGCCCGTTCCCCTGGGCCTCGGTGACCAAGCTGTGCACCGCGCTCGCCGTGCTCGTCGCCGTGGAAGAAGGAACCATCGCGCTGTCGGACCCGGCGGGGGCTCCGGGTGCGACCGTCGCGCACCTGCTCGCGCACGCGTCGGGCCTCGCACCCGATCGCCGGGAGCCGATCGCGCCGCCGGCGACGAGGAGGATCTACTCGAACGCTGGCTACGAGGTCCTCGGCGAGCTGCTCGGAGATCGCGCGGGCATGCCCGTCCATGAGTACGTCACCGAGGCGGTCTTCGTCCCCCTTGGAATGGCCGGTGCTCGGCTGGCGCCCGGGGCGTCGCCGGCCCACGGCGCCGAGGGGACCCTTTGCGACCTGCTCGCGCTCGGCGCCGAGCTCCTCTCGCCGCAGCTGGTGTCCCCTGAGACGCTCGCTGCAGCGACCCGGGTGGCCTTTCCGCGGCTCCCGGGCGTGCTTCCCGGCTTCGGTCGCCAGGACCCGAACGACTGGGGGCTCGGCTTCGAGATCCGAGACCGCAAGCATCCCCATTGGACCGGCTCGTGCAACAGCCCTGCGACCTTCGGCCACTTCGGGCGCTCGGGATCGTTCCTCTGGGTGGACCCGGAGGCGCGGATCGCGTGCGGCGCGCTCTCGGACCAGCCTTTCGGGCCGTGGGCTGCGGCGGCATGGCCGGTGCTCTCCGACGCGGTCATGCGCACACTGGGCGCGTGCGCACGAGGCCCGCAGCGTGGATGAGCCGCTACGCGTCGCGTTGGACGCCACGCCGCTCATCGGCAGGCCGACCGGTGTGGGCGCCTTCTGCGCGGGCGTGCTCGAGGGGCTGTCGCACCGTCAGGACGTCGCCGCCAGCGCATTCGCGGTGAGCTGGCGGCGACGGCACGCGATCGACGGGCGTCTCCCCCCTGGGATCGCGCGCTGCACCCGAGCGATGCCGGCGCGCCCGCTCCACGCGGCATGGAGGCTCGTGGACGCGCCCCCGCTCGAGTGGTTCGTGGGAGCCACCGACGTCGTCCACGGCACGAACTACGTCGTGCCACCGACCCGTAGGGCCGCGCGCGTCGTCACCGTCCACGACCTCACGACGGTGCGCTACCCCGAGCTGTGCGATCGCTCCACCCTCGCGTTCCCGGCGCTCGTCCGCCGTGCGTTGGCCGGCGGTGCGTGGGTGCACACCCACTCGGCGGCGGTCGCCGAGGAGGTGATCGCGACGTTCGGAGCGGACCCTCAGCGGGTGCGGGCCGTCGCGTCGGGCATCCCGCCGCTCGGCGACCCCGACGAGCGCGCGCCGTCGCGGTACCTGCCCTCGGGGGTCACTCGTTACGTCCTGGCGATCGGGACCGCCGAGCCGCGCAAGGACCTGCCTGGACTGGTCGATGCCTTCGACCGTCTCGCAGGGACCCGTCGTGACGTCGGCCTCGTGCTCGCTGGGCCGGAGGGCTGGGGGAGCGCGGACCTCCATCGAGCGATCGACGCGGCATCGGCGAGGGGGAGGATCGTGATCACCGGATGGGTCGAGGAGCCGGCGCTCGCGGGC
>JAKAQM010000191.1 GCA_021822565.1 Actinomycetes bacterium
GTGGTCACCGGTCGTGTAGGTGAGCTGTGTGACGATCTTCCCGCCCATCTTCTGGAAGTCGGTGGTGAAGTTCTGGCAGACGGCCACGAAGTATGTGAGCAGCTTGTCCGTCACGACCGTGGCGGTCTTCCATCCCTTCTGCATGAGCAGCCGCGCCAGCACCGCGGCGTCCGACGTCGGGGCGTTGCCGAAGCTGAACGCCAGCTTCCCCGGGGCTCCGAAGCGCGACGGGCCCATCTCGTTGGTCCCCGTGCACGGCGAGACGACGAGCATGTGGTGCGCGAGGCCCACCTGGATGGCCGGGGTCGCGAATGTCACGTCGCACGTGGTCCACAGGATGGAGGCCCCCTGGGCGATGGCCTTCAGCGCGTCGGAGCGGGTGAGCGACGGCTGGAGCTGGTCGTTGAAGACCTTGAACTCGATGGGGCGGCCGAGCACGCCGCCGCTGGCGTTGACCTTCTTGGCCCAGATCTGAGCCGCCTCGATGGCCGGCTGGTCGAACGGCTTCATCGTGCTCGTCTCGTCGATCACCGCACCGATGACGATCGGCTTGCCCTTCGCCGCCTTGTGATGGGCCGCGGTCGCGCCTGCCACGCCGACCGTCGCGAGCACCAGGCCGATCGACCCGGCGAATGCCGCCGCTGCCTTGAGCCAGGAACGACGAACCATGAAAGCCCCCCTTGTCACGAGTGCTGTGGTCACCGGCCGTGAGTCTTGTCGCACTTCTGACATCTAATCAAATCGGGGAATTCGGGGCAAGGCACCCTCAGGGGCGAAGCTGGCGCCGCGCGACGCGTGAGACGTGAGAGTGTGGCCCGGTGAGCATCGAGTGCTCGAGCGTGCTCGACCAGCCGATCGAGGAGGTCTTCGCCTGGCACGAGCGGCCGGGGGCGTTCCAACGGCTCACCCCGCCGTGGCTCGGAGCCCGTCTCGTGGCAGAAGCGCCGTCCCTCGCGAACGGAAGAGCGGTGATCCGCCTGCCGGGCGGGATCCGCTGGGTCGCCCAGCACCACGACGACGACCCGCCGTACCGCTTCGTGGACGATCTCGTCTCGCTCCCCCTCCCTTGGCGCCACGTGCACTCCTTCGCGCCAGAGGGCGCGAGCCGCACGCGGCTCACCGACAGCGTCTCGACGCCGGTCCCCGCGTTGCTGCTCCAGAGGATGTTCGCCTACCGCCACGCCCAGCTCCGCGACGACCTCGACGTGCAATCCGACCTCCGGCGGATCGATCCCACGCCGCGCACCGTGGCGGTGACGGGGTCCTCGGGCCTGGTCGGCACCGCGCTCTCGGCGTTCCTCTCGACCGCGGGCCACCGGGTGATCCGGCTCGTCCGGCGCGCTCCACGAGCCGACGGCGAGCGCACGTGGGACCCCGCCGATCCCGACCCTGGCGTCTTCGAGGGCGTCGACGCCGTCGTCCACCTCGCCGGCGCCTCCATCGCCGGGCGCTTCACGAGCAGGCACAAGGAGGCGATCGCCTCGAGCAGGATCGAGCCGACTCGCCGGCTGGCCGGCGCGCTGGGGCGGGCGAACGGTCCGCGCGTGCTGATCGCAGCGTCCGCGATCGGCTACTACGGCTCCGATCGGGGCGACGAGCTCCTCGACGAAGACGCGGCGCGCGGTGGCGGCTTCCTCGCCGACGTGGTCTCACAGTGGCAAGCCGCGGCCGCGAGCGCAAGCGACGCCGGCGTGCGCGTCGTCATCGTGCGCACCGGCATCGTGCTGTCCGCGGCCGGTGGGATGCTCGCGCTCCTGCGCCCCCTGTTCCTCGCAGGCCTGGGCGGACGGGTCGGCGACGGCAACCAGTGGCTGTCGTGGATCGACCTCGACGACCTGACCGATGTCTACGCGAGAGCGCTCGTCGACCCTTCCATGACGGGCGTGCTGAACGCGGTCGCCCCCAACCCTGTCCGCAACCGTGAGCTCACCCAGACGCTCGCAGGAATCCTGCACCGGCCTGCACGCGTCGCCGTGCCGAAGGCGGCGGTCGTTGCGGTGCTCGGTGCCGAAGGCGCTCGAGAGCTCGCCTGCGCGAGCCAGCGCGTCGCCCCGTCACGGCTGGAAGCCGCGGGGTTCCGCTTCCGCCGCCCCACGCTCGACGCCTGCCTGCGCCACCAGCTGGGACGCGTCGCCCCCTCCTGAGCCGCCCCCTGAGCCGCCCTCCACCGAGCGTCGCCCCCTTCATGCGTCGAGGGCGCCCGGCGCGCCGACGTCGGCGCCCTCGAACGTCACCGGTTCGCTCGCTCGCCGGCGGGTCCACCAGGCGAACGCGAGCCCGAGCCCGAGCAGCGCGCCGAGGGTCTCGTCGATGCCTCCCCCGAACGCCCGCGGGCCGTACACGAAGAACCCGACGAGCAGGAGCCCCATCACGGCGCTCGAGAACAGCGCGCCGACGAGGAGCCCTGGGTGGCCGTGGGGCTGCAACGCGACGTCAGGCAGACGCCGGTGGCCAACGGTGAGGAACACGACCGCGGTGATCGAGTCCAAGAAGAACTCGGCGAGGAGGAAGAACCCCGCCGCGGAGAGGAGCAGGCTGAAGAACGAGCTGAGCGAGGCCACGAACAGCTGGAGGGCGCACACCAACCCGGCCAGGCCGAGCGAGGCGACGATGGCGACGTGGGGCACACGGGCACGGTTGAGGCGCGCGAACTGCCGGGGGACCAGGCGCTCCCGGCCCATCGCGTAGAGCGCGCGCGTCAAGATGAAGCTCGTCAGCCACAGGCCGCCGGCAGTCGACGCCAGGATCGGGATCAAGATGGCCCACGGGTCGCCTGGCACGAGACGGTGCGACCACGCGACCAGCGGGTCGGGGGAGCCGGCGAGCTGGTGAAGCGGCGTCTCGCCCAGCACGAGCGGGTACAAGATCGCGTAGAAAAGGAGCGCGCCGAACGCGCCGACGATCCCGCCGATGCCTGGGTGGGCGCGAGGACGGCGGGACTCCTCTGCCGCGTAGCTGTCGATCTCCCAACCGTCGAGGATCGTCGCTGCGACCACCGCGACCACGAGGATCCCGCCGATCGGAGGGGCCCCGAAGCGGATCGGGACCGAGATCGTGGACCACCGTGCCGCGCCCAACGCCGCGAAGGAGAACAGCGAGACCACCTCGATGGCGAAGAACACCTGGGTGATCCGCGCCGTCGGTCGCGCACCCAGGAGCAGCGGGACTGCGGCGAAGCAGATCCAAAAGAGCGTCACGAGCATCTGGACGAACGCGGGCGCGTGCTCGTGCGGCGCGACCAACGCCAGGGTGTACGAGCTCGCCGGGATGGCGATCGGGGGGATCGAGAAGAAGTAGGCGAGGATCAAGATCCACGCCTGGTAGCGCGAGACCCCGCGCCCCACGATGCGAGCCGACCAGTGGTAGGACGCACCTGCGTGGGGGAAGTGCCGGTTGAGCAGCCGGAACACGAAGCTCGAGACGACGAAGGGGATCGCGAGCACACCGATGGCGGGCAGCGTCCACCACCCGGCCTGTGCGGCCATGACCCCCCCGGTCGCCGCCACCGAGAACATGGGGCCGACGCTCGAGACCGACAGCGGCACGAGATCGCCGAGCCTGAACGACTGGCGGAGACCCGATCCTGCGCCGCCGTCGCCGCGCTCGTCCACCTCCGGCGCAGCGGCGACCTCCGGCGCAGTGGCGACCTCCGGCGCAGTGGCGACCGCACGTCCCTCTGCCTGCTCGTGCACACCAGCACTCTACGAGCAAATGCGAACTACTTGCAGATAGGAGTGCGGTGCACGTCCCGGGTCAGACCGCCAGCACCGACGTGCCGCCGCCGCCGTCGACGACGAACTCTGCGCCCGTGAGGAACCTGGACTCGTCGGCCGCGAGGAACACGATGACGTTCGCCACGTCCTCGGGCTCGGCGAGCCGTCCGAGCACCGACATCTCGCGCCCCATCTCGTCGAGGGTCTTGCCGGCGATCGCCGCCCCGTAGTCGGCCATGGCCGTCTTCACGTAGGTCGGGTGGATGGAATTGACCCGGATGTTCTGAGGTCCGAGCTCCGCTGCCAGGTCCTTCGAGAGGAT
>JAKAQM010000192.1 GCA_021822565.1 Actinomycetes bacterium
CGATCTGGAGGTCGGCGAGCTGGAGCGGGGTGGCGCGCCGCGGCTCTCCGTCCGCGTCGAAGGAGACCGGGACGGGACGTGGGCACGGGAGCTCTCCGGCGTCGACGTCTCGGAAGTCAAAGGGGGTGCGGTCCGCCTAGTCCTCCACCCGGGGGTGGACAGCGACGCGGTGCTCGACGCCGCCCGGCGGGCGGGGCGCGTGCTCGAGTTCGCCTTCGCTCGGCGCAGGCTATCCGAGGTCTTCAGAGAGGCCGTGCGCGGGTGAAGGGCTTCGTGTACGCGGAGGCCGTGCGCGGGTGAAGGGCTTCGTGTACGCGCTCGTCGCCGTGGTGGTCCTGCTCGCGCTCCTCCGGCGCGTCCGCGCAAGGCGTCGATCCCAGCCGCCCGACCTGCGGGGTGCCGTCGCACGCGCCCTCGGGGACCGCCATCCGTTCGGGGACACCGGCCTCGTGGCCGCCCGCGAGGTCCATGAGCGCCTGCGCGGGCGCTTCTTCAGGGTGATCACGCTGATCCTGCTCGCGGTCGTCGCTGCGGCGATCGTCATCCCCACTTTGCACAGCGCCTCGCGTCCGGTGGTGAGGGTCGGAGTGGTCGGCACGCTGAACGCCACCCAGCGCGCCACGGTCGCCGCAGCCCTCGCTCACGCCCGGATCGGCGGGGTGCTGACCGCGGAGCCAGGCATCGCCGAGGCTCGGGCCGCGCTCCACGCACACAGGGTGACAGTCGTGATCGAACGAGGCCGAACGCTCCTGGTCGAGACAGTCGCGTCCGCGAGCGCCTCGACAACGGCGATGACCGCCGCGACCGCGATCGCCACGGCGCTCGGTATCCAGAACGCCTTCCACGCCGCGAGCGTGAGCGCGTCACAGGCATCGGTCATCGCGCACGCCAAACCCCTTCCCATCCAGGGCGTGTCGGCGCGACCGAACGGCGCCGCTCGCGGCACGTCGGTCATCGGACTGGTCTTCATCTTCATCTTGCTCACGCAGTACCTCACCTGGACGCTCGTGGGCGTCATGGAGGAGAAGACCAGCAGGGTCGTCGAAGTCCTCCTCGCAACGGTCCGTCCGATCCAGCTCCTCGGGGGCAAGGTGCTGGGGATCGGGCTGGTCGCGCTGCTCCAGGCCGGGCTGGTGGTCGTGTTCGCGCTCGTGCTGGCGGACGCCGTCGGCTCCGACCTGCTGAAGGGCACCGCGCCCGTCGTGGTGGCCGTGTCGCTCGTCTGGCTCGTCCTGGCCTACGCGTTCTACTCGTGGGTCTTCGCAGCCGCAGGGTCCATGGCGGAGCGGCAGGACCAGGCACAGAGCATGAGCCTCCCGCTCAGCGTGCCGATCATCCTCGGTTACGTCCTCGGGCTCGTCAACTCCGGGCCCGGCCCGGTGTCGCTCTTCATGAAGGTGCTGGCGTACCTCCCTCCGACCGCGCCCTTCGGGATGCCGCTCCTCGTCGCCAAGGGAGAGGTCACGTGGTGGGAGCTCCTCGTGGCCGTGCTCCTGAGCCTCGGGAGCACCGTCGCGGTCGCGCGCTTCGCCGCGATCGTCTACGAGCGAGCCGTCCTTCGCACCGGGCACCGCATCCGCCTACGCGAGGTCCTCGCGCAGCAGCGCTGAGGCGCCTTGCCCAGCCGCCGGTCGCCAATCGCCGGTCACAGGTCACAGGTCACAGGTCGCCGGTCATTGTGGCGGCTACCGAAGGGCTCACCGCTTCGGGACCTCCGAGGATGGTCAGCGCTGCGACGCGATCGGCGTCGTTCCCGTCGATGCCTGTCCGGCCGGCAGTGGTGAGGAAGGCCGACAGGTAGTGCCCGACCGTCGACGGGTTCGAGCACAGGAGGAGCGGCTCGGGCGTGTGCACATGTGTCCGCCCTCCTCCCGCTGCGACGATCGCTCCCGCGAGCCCGTCGGTGAAGAAGTCCCCGCGTG
Organism: Actinomycetes bacterium; assembly: GCA_021822565.1. Lineage (GTDB taxonomy): Bacteria > Actinomycetota > Acidimicrobiia > Acidimicrobiales > RAAP-2 > JAJYVT01. The sequence continues at coordinate 1,923 of JAKAQM010000192.1, forward strand.
CGACGGTCACCGCGCCGCTCCCGGTCCACCCGGCGCCGATGTGACCGGCCTTGGGTCCCATCTCGAAATCGGCGAGCTGCACCGCCGTGTCCGCCGCATCCTGCCCCGCGATGCGAAGCACGGAGACGCCCAGGGACTCGAGCGAGGAGACGACGCCGTCTGAGACCGCGAGCGGCCCACCCATGACGATCACCTGCTTGATCCCGAGGTCGCTGATCGCGGCGGGGACCTGGGGCGAGACGGTGCTGGGTGTCGTCAGCAGGATCGGGAGCCGGTTCGCGTAGGACAACGCGCTCGCGGCCTCCGCGTCTTGGAACTCACGGCCGTCGGCGACGATCGCCGTCGGGAGTGTCGACGACGTCGCGGGTGCGGGCGACGCGCTGCCGGAGGTGTCGTTGAAGCGCCCGCTGCCCCCTGTCCGATCGCTCCCCACGTAGGCCCCGGACACGTCGAGCGAGCCGACGGTGCCTGCGGGCGGGTACTCGGCGACCCATTGCGCGGTGTCGTACTCCGTCGTGCCCGCGATCCGGATCACCTCGAGATGCACGGGACCCGCCGCTGTGAGCGGCGCCGAGCCGCCGCAGTCGTAGGCGAGCATGGAGTCCAGCTGTTGCGACACCGCTGTGCTCACCGCGAGCGGACCGCCGACGATGTACACCTGGGTGATCCCCTCCACACGGATCGCGTTCTCGGTGACCGCGGAGAGCCCTGCGGTGGGCGTCAACAGCTCTCCCGTGCCGAGCGAGCTCGCCAGGTAGGCACTTGCCAGCGCGTCCGGGAAGGTCGCGTCCGTTGCGAGCACCACGGGTCGTGCACCAGGTCGGCCTGGGCAGTTCGTGCCCTGGGCGTCGAATTGGTTCTCGAGCTCTGCAGCCGCGGTCGCGTCAGGTGTCGCCCCGTAGATGCGGGTGACCGGTGTCCGCCCGACGTTGAACGCGGTCGCCGTGCCGACCGTTGACGAGTCGTGCGCGCAGGACGCGCTGCTGCCGTCCGTCACCTCGACGCTGACCGCGCCCGTGACTGTCGGTGCATCGACGGCGAGACCCGAGACGGTGTACGCGTCCTCGGTCGTCGACGCCTTGCTCACCTGGAACTCGGCGACAACGGCGCCTGTGCCCGTCTGATCTTGATAGGTGACGTTCGACCCGGCTGCGCCGTTGCCCGCGCTCACGGCCACGGACGCCACGGCCGTCGTGCTGAAGGAGCCTGAGGAGAGCGACAGGCACACGTACCCTGCGGGTACATGCGCCCCGGCGGAGCCGGCCACCGTCACTGGGCCGATCGGGGCGTCGTAGGCGCCCGCGAGCACCCTCACCGGCGGTGTGCCGGCTTTCACCGACAAGGACGTCGCGGACGAGGACGGTGTCGTCCCTGAGCCCGAAGGTGTGGTGGTTCCCGAGCCCGTGCCGCTGCCCGAGGGTGTGCTGGTTCCCGAGGAGGGCACTTCGACGCTGGCGTTCGAAGCGCCGGACGCTGTCACCGAGGACGGGGTCGCGGAGAACGACCCATCCACCATGATGCTCCCGGTGCCCATCGCCGACGCTGTCGTTCCCACGGCGTAGTGCACCCCGCTCACGGCGATCGTGACCGTCCCCATGCTCGACGTGTCGAAGTAGTCCGCGCCGACGAGCGTCAGCACCAGCTCGTTCGGTTCTGTCGCAGCGCAGTTTCCGATGCTCGCCAATGCTGGCGAAACGGTCGGAACTGTGGTCGTCCCGGTCGCGCTGGCGACCTTCACCGTGGGGGTGCCGACGAAGTAGAGGTACGTGCCAGTTGCGCAGTTCGTTCCCGAGGGCGGCGCGACGGTCACCGTGAGCGCTGCACCGGCAAGCCAGCCGTTGCCTGTCGCACTGTCGCCCGTCAACGTCACTGTCCAATCGCCCGCCGATGCACCGGGTGTGCCGACCTTCACCGTGGGCTGGCTGAGCGCGCTGAGCTTGATCGCCGGTGCCTTGGGCGGTGTCTGCACCAGGATCCCGTCGGTGGCAGTCGAAGGGGAGAACGTGACACCA
>JAKAQM010000193.1 GCA_021822565.1 Actinomycetes bacterium
GCCTCAGGCAGCGACGGCTTGGCGCTCCAGCCAACCCACGAGCACGGCGATCGCACGCGGGTCGTGGCGCAGCTGCGACCCGGCCCCGTGCAGCATCCGGAGCTCGACGTGCTCGGCGGCATCGGCTAGGGCGCGAGCCTCGAACACCGGGACCTCGGTGTCGTCCGTCCCGTGCACCACGAGCAGCGCCCGGCCGCCGAGGTCCCGGGCCGCCTCGAGGGGGTCGAGCGCCGCCAGCTCGGCGAGCCAGCGGGCCGGGTCCGGGGGGTAGCCGGGCGTGCGGAACATCCCGAGGTTCCTCGCAGCGGCGAGCAGCTCGGGGCCCTTCGCGCCCAACACGAGCGGTGCGCCGAGGGTTGCCACGCCACGCACGCGCGTGTCGCCCGCGGCCACGACGAGGGCCAACGCGCCACCCGCGCCGAAGCCGGCAAGCCACACCCCCGAGCCGACCTCCGCGTCCAGATGCGCCACCACTGCGGCGATGTCGGCCATCCAGCCGGAGGCGGAGAAGTCCCCGGTCGAGTCGCCGGTGCCGCGCGCGTCGAAGGCCGCCACGGTCCACCCGGTCTCTGCCGCCAGGCGCTCGGCGAGCTCGGGAAAGGTCTGCCCCGGCGCGCTCCTGACCGCACTCGCGCTCGGGAAGCCGTGGCAGAGGACCAGCGCCGGACGCCCCGGTGTCGCCCCGTTCGGTCGGGCCACGTAGGAGGAGAGCTGGACGCCGTTGGCCTGCACACACTCTCGCACCGAGCTCACCGCACCACCTCCCCGGTTGTGTTGCGACGGTAGCCGACGCGGCGCACGCACGCCGGGGCCCCACGCGCCGGTGGGGGGCGCGACGCGCCCCCCACCGTTTCTGCGAATGCACTGGAAAGGACCCGTTCGATGAGAGGCGTCGGGTGGGACCAGCTCCCGATCACCGAGACGGGCGGTGCCTGGATGGGATTCGCCAGGGGTCCAGCGAGCCGCGCTAGCGGCCAGCCACCTCCAGGGTCCCGCGACGTTGACTATGCAGTTGGACCACCTCCTTTCTCTGGTGAGAACACCCTACCCCTGCGCTCGCCGATGGGGAGGACATTTCCGGCCCCTGCGCGCCCGAACCACGAGATCGGATCGGGTGGGCATGCCAGGCGACTCAGGTCACAGGGGTCTCGGGGGGATGCTGGTCCGGTGCTGGAGGAGCCTGCGAGGGGTCGGCACCCGGCGGGGGATGCTGGTCCGGTGCTGGAGGAGCCGGCGAGCGGTCGGCATCCGGCGGGGGAAGCTCGGGGGGCGCGAGCAGGGCCTGCATCCCCTCCGGGAGCCCGAGCGCACCCAGGGAGGGCGCCAGGGGACCCAGCCGGGGGGGCGGCGGGGTGTCGAGGCCCTGCTCCAGTAGCCGGGCGGTGGTCGCGACCAGGGCGTGGACTGCCGGGGGCTCGAGCGGGCTCCCGACGTTCCGACTGCGTACGAGCAGCTCCTCCACCAGCTCGGCACGCCCGACGCGCAGTCCCTGACGGCTCGCCGCCTTCCGGCCCGCGCCGGCTCCACGGCGGGCGTCGAGCGGTGCCCGGCGGGCGCGCAACGACTGGAGCATCCAACCCACGAGGGTGCGAACCTCGTCCTCACCCAGCTCGGCGAAGTCGTTGGCGTCCGGTGAGGCCAGCACGGCGGTCACCAGCGCGGCCTCGCTCACCTCGAGCGGATCCGGGGGCACGGGACGATGGCGCTCTCGGTAGCTCGCGACCCCCGCGGCGACGGCGACGATCACGATTGCGACGGCGATCCCGCCGAGCGCAGGGGAGACGGCCAGCTCGGGCGCCACCCAGGTCCTCGACCTAGGTGGGCGGTGTGAAACGGCTGGCTGGTGCACACGGTGTCACGGTCATGGCGGCTCCTGGTGAGGTCGATGCTGGGAGGGGTGGGTGATCGTGCTGAGCGGCGTCGAGGGCTGGGAGCGGGCGGGCTCGTGGACGTGGGCTCGTTCCCGGCTCCATCCCTCGGGTCTCTCAGGGCATCGCCGCCGCCCATCCGCTCGGAGTGGAGGCGAGCTCGAGCACGGCGAGCCGGGCGAGGTTCACCGCGGCAGCGAGGAGGTTGAAGTCGGCGCCGACCTTGGTGGTGCCGCGCACCCGGGCACGCCGGCCGCCGTGGTGGCGTCGCATGAGGTGTGCGAGCTTGCGCTCGACCTTCGGGCGGGTGGCGCGGTAGTCCTCGAGCCATGCGGGATCCGCGGCTCTTGCTCGCGCCTCGGCGAGGTGGGCCTCGTAGCGGCTCACGGTGATGCTCCGCCCGCCGGGGGATGTGGTGCACTCGGCTCGCAGGGGACAGCGGTGACACGCAGAGGCGAAGCGGGCGACGCCGTCGCCCTTGCGGTTGCGGCGGATGGGGACGACCTCACCGGCGGGGCAGGTGACCGTCTCGGCGGCGAGGTCGACCGCGAAGCGGTCCTTCGCGAAGCACCCGGTGGCGTTGACCGGCCGCTGGGTCTTGCAGCGGTGCTCGATGCCCGCTCGGGCGAGGTGGTCGAGGAACTCCCCCGAGCCGTACGCGCCGTCACCGTAGACCTTCGGGGCAGGAGCATCGGGCCGGGAGGATGCGGCCTTGCGACGCGTTGCTCGTGCACGGCGTCGTGCCTCGCGCGCTTCTGCCCGAGCACTGCGGGCTGCCGCGGCGTTCTTGGCCGAGCGGGCCCGACGCCGCCCACCACCGCCCTGGCGGCTCGGTCGAGCCCGGGCGGGCTCCCCGTCCACCTCTCCCGTGCTCGGCGCCTCGGGGTTGTCCGAAGCGGTGCCGGTGTCGCTGTCCGCCTCGTCGGTGTCGGTGAGATCCTCGATCAGCTCCGCTGCCGCCGCTGCATCGCCGACGTTGCCGGCCGTGACGGTGGTCGCGGTGATGAGCTCGCTGTCGGGATCGATGGCCGCGTGGCCCTTGTAGCCGTCGAAGCCCTTCGCGGAGGTCTTGTGGCCGTGGCGGGTCTCGGGGTCGACCGTCGAGATCACCCGGTCCGGTGCAACCCGCCTGGCGATGCGGAACACCCCGTCGTCATCGACGTCGAGGTCCTGGCCCAACACGGTGGCCAAGAGCGTGGCCGCCTCGGCGAGTGGCCCCTCGAGGTGCGCTCCGTCGAAGCGGGCCAGGATGGCACGGCCGTCCTTCGCGACCGCGTCGATCAGTGCCTCACGCGCTCGCTCGTCGTCCCAGTCGATCTGGGGCTTCGCCGCGCTCGCGTAGTCGTCCCCGCTTTTGATCAGCGAAGACAGCTCCGCCTCCAAGGAGCTCTCGGCAGCCTTCAGCACCGAGCGGATCGCGGAGCGGATCAAGGTGACGGTGTCCATGGTCGCCACCGCGTCGTAGAGCGGCGTCGAGTCCAACACCCTCTTCGCGCCGACGAGGCCCGCGTCTCTCGCCGCGTCCAGCGTCACCGCGAAGATCCGCCGGGGATCGTCGGAGGCCGCGAGCCGGGCGCGGAAGTCCACCAGCACCGTGTGCGCGAAGCTCGTCCACCCGCCACCGTCGTAGCCACCCACCCCCGCGGCGTAGCGCCAGCGGGTGTCGAAGGCGTAGCGCTCGACCGCCTCACGATCGGAGAGTCCCTCGAGGCGCTGGAGCACCATCACCGTCGCCACCACCGACGGCGGCACACTGCGCCGGCCCCGATCGGAGAAGAGATCCGCGAACAGCTCGTCGGGGAAGAGCCGCTCGCGTTCGCGATGCAACAGGACGTAGATCGACCGCTCCGGCAGCGTCCGATCGCAGAACGCCTCGATGTCGTCGAGCAGGCTGCCCTGGCGACTCGCCACGCCGAGGCTCACCGAAGGGCCTTCGACCAGGAGAACTCCATGGCTGTCATTCTCTCACGCGAACCTCTGGATCGCGAGTCTCGGGGCTCGCGAAAGACACCGCCCACCTAGCGGGAGTTTCCGGGATAGCTCGTGACCGATCCGCGTTCT
>JAKAQM010000194.1 GCA_021822565.1 Actinomycetes bacterium
GTCGGGGGAACGGGGCGGGCAGGGCTTACTCCTAAGCCGCACCATGCTCAGCAACCACGAGTTGCCTTACGTGGGTCGTTTCGCCTGCGACTGGCATCGACTTGCAACCACAGACCCGCACGCAGCGCCGCCCATGCTAGGCCCGAACGCCGTCCCGACCCGCCGCCCGGGAGATGACCGCCTCCCGTCGCCGGCGGAGTGCCTCGTCGGTGAGCGCCATCCCCAGTCGCACGCCGAGGGCCGCTGCCGCGGCGGGCAGGGCGAGCCGCTCGAGCCCCTGCGATCGCCGCGCCGCGAACCGAAGCGCGGACCGGTGGTGCGCGGCCAGCATGCGGTAGGGGTGGTGTCGACGGGAGACGCCGTGGACGTGGGTGACCTCCGCGCGCGGCTCCACCCCGACCCCCCAGCCGGCGCGATGCGCGCGCCAGCAGAGGTCGATGTCCTCGGCGAACATGAAGTACGCCTCGTCGAACCCTCCCAGCTCTTCGAGCGCAGTCCGGCGGGCGCAGAAGCATGCGCCCGACACCCAGTCGACGGCGCGCGGCTCCTGGCCGACCACGTCCCGGTACCGGCGGCTGAAGCGGTTGTCGGGCTTCACGAGGGCGAGCAGCGCATGCCCCGCGGCGTCGGTCATCGAGGGGAACCGCCGCACCGACGGGTACTCCACCCCGTCGGGGTCGACGATACGAGGACCCACGATCGCCCAGTCGGGGTGCGCGTCGAGGGCGGCGACGAGCCGCTCGGTGGCGCCCGGGTGCACCTGCAGGTCGGGGTTGCACACCAGGACGTGCTCGGATCCTCCGCTCGAGGCGATCCCCCGGTTCGCACCGGCTCCGTAGCCGAGGTTCCGCCCCGTGACGACGACCGGCACCCGGAGCCCGCCGAGGGCGCGCCGTGCGTTCATCGGGTCTCCGTTCTCCACGACCACGATCTCTCGGACCCCGTCGTCGCGCAGGGAACGCACGCACGCGCCGAGCACGTCGCCCGCGTCGTAGTCGACGACGACCGCGGCAAGGCGGCTGGCGACCCCCGCGCCTGCGCCCGACCTCGTCACGAGAGCGCCTCGACGAGCCGGGCCAGCCCGTCCTGCCAGTCGGGGAGCAGCGGCAGCGCCGCGAGCCGGAGCGCCGCGTTGTCGAGCACCGAGTTGGCCGGGCGTGGAGCGGGCCGGGGCGGGTCGAGGTCCGCGGTCGAGATCGGCTCGACGCGGCCGGCGTCGTGGCCCGCAGCCGCCAGGACGGCCTGGACGAAGCGGAACCAGCTGGTCGACCCGGTGTTCGTGACGTGGTACGTCCCGGGCCTGCGATCGAGGGCAAGGGTCACGATCGCCGCCGCGAGGTCAGCCGTGAACGTCGGCGAGCCGAGCTGGTCGTCGACGAACCGGAGCGGACCGTCCCCGGCCGCGAGGTGGAGCGCCGTCTTCACCACGTTGCGACCGGACAGCCCGCAGACCCACGAGGTCCTCACGACCGTCGCCTCCGGCGGGCACTCGCGTTCGCCGCCGAGCTTGCTGCGCCCGTACACCGAGAGAGGGTTCGGCTCGTCCCACTCGACGTAGGCGCGTGGAGCCCTGCCGTCGAAGACGTAGTCGGTCGAGACGTAGACGAGATGGGCGCCCACCATCCTGGCGGCCTCCGCGACGTGGCGAGTGCCGAGCGCGTTCACCTGGAAGGCGCGATCGGGATCTCCCTCGCATGCGTCCACCGCCGTCCACGCTCCCGCGTGCACGACCACATGGGGGCGGATCGCGAGCACCGCCTCGAGCACCGCCGTACGCTCCTCGACGCGCAGCGAGGCGTGGTCCGCGCCGGTGACGTCGACCCCCGCGCCTGGGCCCTCGGGCCCGAGCAGGGCGCGACGACGGCCGCCGGGAGGCACCGCACCCGAGAAGGCGGCCACCAGGTCACTGCCGAGCTGCCCCCCCGACCCGGTGACCAGGACCCGCACCCTCATCTGCTCCAGGCGGTCTCGACCACAGGGGCGCGACCGCGCAGGGGCTCCCACCACGCGCGGTTCGCCGCGTACCACTCCACCGTGTCCGCCATGCCTCGATCGAAGTCGACGAGCGGTCGCCACCCGAGCTCGGTGCGGATCTTCGTCGTGTCGAGGAGGTACCTGCGATCGTGCCCGGGTCGGTCCGGGACGATCTGCTTCAGCGTCGCCGGCTTGCCGAGCAGCTCGAGGACCAGGTCGGCGATCTGCTCGATGCTGGCCTCCACCCCGCTCCCCACGTGGTAGGTCTCCCCCACGCGTCCATGCTGGAGCACCGCGTCGATCGCCCGGCAGTGGTCGCGCACGTGCAGCCACTCCCTGCGGTTCTGGGTGGACTCGTAGAGCGGGAGCGCCTGGTCGTCGAGCGCCCGCGTGGCGAACAGGGGGATCACCTTCTCGGGGAACTGGTACGGCCCGTAGTTGTTCGAGCAGTTCGTGATCGTCACCGGAAGGCCGAACGTCTCGGCGTACGCGCGCACGGCGTGGTCGGCGCCCGCCTTGGACGCGTTGTACGGCGTTCGCGGGCGGTAGGGGCTCTGCTCGTCGAAGCGCTCGTCCGTCTCGAGGTCCAGGTCGCCGTAGACCTCGCAGGTCGAGATGTGGTGGAACCTCGACACCCCGTGCCGGCGAGCCGCCTCGAGCATCGACTGGGTCCCCAGCACGTTGGTGCGGAAGAAGCGCGCCGGGTCGAGCACCGCGAGGGAGTTGTGGGACTCGGCGGCGAAGTGCACGACGGTGTCGATCTGCTCTCGCTCCAGGGTGGCGGTCGCCAGCTGGACGTCGCAGACGTCCCCGTGGACGAAGCGGACGTCGAGCCCCTCGAGGTTCGACCGTGTCCCCGCGTAGGTGAGCGCGTCGTACACGACCACTCGGTCCCCAGGGTGCTCCTCTTCCCAGTAGCGCACGAAGTTGGACCCGATGAACCCGGCGCCGCCGGTCACGAGAACGCGCATGGCCCGAGGAGCCTACTCGGGCACCGGGGCGGCAGCCCGCAGGTGCACCACGTCGCCGGCCGCGACCACGACGTCGCGCCCCGCCGACGACACGGCGAGCCGACCGTCGTCTTCGAGCGCGCTGGCGTCGCCGACCACCTCGCGCCCGTCGGGCATCTCGACGCGCACCCTCCGTCCGAGGGTCACGCAGCGAGCGCGCAGCTCGGCGACCGTCTCACGTCTCCCCTCCTCGGTGTCGAGGAGCGCCTGGCGCGCCCCCAGCCGGTCCAGCATCACCTCCAACAGCTCGTCACGTGCCACCGGCGACGCCGCGTGGGCGTTCAGGGAGGTGGCGCGGATCCCCGGGGGGCCCTCCCAGTCGACGTTGCACCCGATGCCGGCCACGACGGCGACGCTGCCGGGCCGCCCACCGGGTGCCGACGCGTCGGACTCCGCGAGGATGCCCGCGACCTTCTCCTCGCCGATCACCAGGTCGTTCGGCCACTTCACCGCCGGCTCGACGCCTCCCAGCTCCCGGCAGGCGTCCGACGCGGCGAGAGCAACGGCCGCGGTGCACGCGAACAGCGACGTCCGCGGCGCGACCGGTCTCAGCAGCACCGATACGAGGAGGCAACGGCCTGCAGGGGCCTCCCATCGGCGGCCCATCCGCCCGCGACCGGCCTCCTGGTGCTCGGCCAGGGCGACGAGGCCGGCGGGTGCCCCCTCCCTCGCGCGTGCCAGGAGCCAATCGTTCGTGGAGGGGAGGCTCCCGAACCGCCGAACGTGCCAGGTCGCCGCCGTCATGGCGGCCACCCTATGCCGCGTGCAAGTGTGGACCCGTGCTCGAAAAAGTCCTCGTCGCCAATCGGGGGGAGATCGCCGTCAGGGTCATGCGAACCTGCCGGGAGATGGGTATCGGGACCGTCGCGGTCTACTCGGACCTCGACCGGGAGGCCATGCACGT
>JAKAQM010000195.1 GCA_021822565.1 Actinomycetes bacterium
ACGTACTCGGCGAGCACGGTCTCCAGATGGCGGCGGCCGAGGATGAGCATCCGGTCGAGGCACTCGCGCCGGATGGTGCCCACGACACGCTCGCAGATGGCGTTGGCCCGGGGTGCACGGATCGGGCTCTTTACGATCCTGACGCCGTCGCCAGCGAAGACGGCGTCGAAGGAGGTGGTGAACTTGGTGTCGCGATCGCGGATGAGGAACGTGAGCGTGTTCGCCTGGTCGGCGAGCTCCATCGAGAGGTTCCGGGCACACTGGGTGACCCAGTCGGCGACCGGCGTGGCCGTGACGCCGGCGATCCGGACGCGACGCGTGTCGTGATGGATGAACACGAGGACATAGAGCCTGCGAAGAAAGACGGAGTCGACATGGAAGAAGTCGCATGCCACCAGCCCTTTCGCCTGTGCGGCAAGGAACTCCGCCCGGGTCGGTCCGGATCGCCGTGGCGATGGGTCGATACCGTGGCGTTTCAGCATCGCCCAGACGCTCGAAGGGGCGATCGTGATGCCCATGGTGGCGAGGTCACTATGGATGCGGTGATATCCCCAGTTCGGGTTCTCCTTGGCCAACCGCAGTACCAGCGCAGTAGTCCGGTTGGCGATAGGAGGTCGACCGGGACGGCCGTGTGGGTAGGTCCAGCGCTTGGCGACAAGATCACGATGCCAGCGCAGCAGGGTTGCCGGTTGGACGAAGAAGCGCCCGAGTCGTCGGCGTGGGAGCAACCGCGCCAGCCCGGCCAGCACCGCTCGATCTGCAGGCTCGAGCGCCGGTCGGTAGACCTGGCGTCGCAGGACCGCCACCTCGTGTCGGAGCATGACGACCTCCACGGCGAGATCGGTGTCACCGCGGTAGATGAGTCGGATGAGCTGGAGGGCACGGCAGAACGCTCGGTAGAGCAACGAGAGGGTCATCGGTGGATGCTCGCCACGCCTGGCGCCAGCTGTCAAAGTCCAGCTCACAGCGGATAGATGACATTCTCGCCAAGGCCGGCTGTTCTCCTTCTGTCAGGATGGCCGCCGCGAACCGATCGAGGCGCTGCGGGCAAATACGAGTGATGACGCTGAGTGACGAGGAAGTAGTCGAAGGGTCTTTGCGTGATCCGGGCCTGTTTGGGCTGGTTTTCGATCGACACTTCAACGCGATCGCCCAGTTCTGCATTCGTCGTGTCGGTGGCGTCCAGGGCGAGGACCTGGCCGGTGACGTCTTCATGTGGGCATTTGCGAACCGCCATCGCTTCGACCCCGAGCGAGGCGCTGTTCGCTCGTGGCTCTTTCGCGTCGCCAACAACGAAGTCCGACACGCAATGCGCAGCGCAGGTCGCCAGAGCCTGGCCTATGTGCGCTGGTCAAGAGGAGTTGAACGACAGGGAACTGACCTCGCAACTGAGGTCGTTTCGGATGTCGATGCCGAGAACGATCTCTTTGCGGTCGCCGCGGTCCTCGATCTTCGACCGATCGAGGAAGTCGAGACGCTGCTGCTATTTGCTTGGGAGGAGCTGTCGTATGCGGAGATCGCAGAAGTGCTCGCGGTCCCGATCGGCACCGTGCGCTCCCGCATCAACCGGATTCGTCATCACCTGCGCGACGTCCGCGACGCTGGTCTCGTGCAGCCGGAACGTCCAATACATCTTCTAGGAGGTCTGCAATGAACCACGACGTGATTGACCGGGTGCGGCTGCTCGCGCCGCCAGCCGAGGTGAGCGGGACGGGTCGCATTGAGCAACGGTGGAAGCTCGAGCACGCCATCGCCGCCGAGACAGCATTGCGCAGTCCTGTAGTGACATCGTCTTCTCGGCGGCGGTGTCGCGTCCCGAGATCGCATCGGCGGGTGTATCTCGCTGGGGCAGCAGCGTCGCTCGTCGCTGCGGCAGGAGTCGCGGTTGCGCTCTCTCTCGGCGCAGGCTCACCGGCGGCATCTCGCGCACATGTGAGCGCCCCTCCAGTGATGCAGATCGGCTCCTACCGGCTCCGGTTGCCGAGCAGCTACCGACTTACCTCGGCAGACACCTCGGGTTGTCAACCGTTCGTCGTGGCGGAATCACCCGATTCGCAGGTCGTCTCTGCGGCGAGCGCGTCGGACAATTGCCTCTATATGGAGACGTTGCCTCCATACACGCCGAGCGGTGGTGGTGATCCGAATACGTCGTCGCTCCCCGATGAGCAAAAGGTCCAGGTGAATCAGTACGACGCTCAGGTAGGGACGACGCCGCCTGCATCTGTTGGCGGAAGCGCCGTCGCAGAGACGACCACGCTGTACGTGGAGGTCCCCGTTGCCGGTGGGCAGATACAGGACCTTGTCGTGAGTGCCGACGGCCTGTCTCCGACAGCACTCGTGACGCTCGTCGCGAAGGGGCTCTCGGTTGGGGGCGTTCCGGGCATCGCCGGAAACACCGGAGGGGACGGGAATTCGGGAGCTGGCGGAAACTCGGGCACGTCGGGCAATACCGGGACCGCCACGACGAGCTGACGGCTGCGTTTGCCTGTCCGGTGAGGCGCTGAGACCGGCTGTGCCAACGTCAAGCTGGGGCGACCCGAGACGAGGTCTTCGGCGCCGACAGGTGTGGCCGGCGCGAACGGGCTCGGGCATCATGGGGCGAGATGACAGTACCAGCGCCACCGGTGGTACCATAGGTACGTGCAGAAGACGACGCTGTACCTGCCGGAGGACCTGAAGGTGGCGGTCAAGCGGGCTGCCGCGGAGCGCGGCGTGTCCGAGGCAGAGATCATCCGCGAGTCGATCCGGGTGTCGGTCGGCCATGTTCGCCCTCGTCCTCGTGGCGGGCTGTATTCGAGCGGGCAGCCGATCGCCCGTGACGCCGAGGAGATGCTCGCCGGCTTCGGGGAGCGCTGAACGGTGCCGCCGGTCATCGTGGACACGAGCGCGCTGCTGGCGTTCTTCGACGCCTCCGAACCCGACCACGCAGCGGTGTCAGACGTGCTCGGTGCGGCCGATGCCCTGGTCGTCTCCCCGTACGTCGTGGCTGAGCTGGACTACCTCGTCGCAACCCGACACGGGGTGGACGACGAGCTGGTCGTGCTCGACGAGCTCGCCGGCGGTGCGTGGGACCTGGCAGCTTTCGACCAAGAGGGGATTCGCCGTGCTCGTGAGGTCATCGCCAGCTACCGGGACCAGCAGGTCGGAGTGGCGGATGCCTCCATCGTGGTCCTGGCTGAGCGGTACCGGACGCGCACGATCGCCAGCCTGGACCGCCGGCACTTTGGCGTCCTGCGGTCGCTCGACGGCGGGTACTTCGAGGTGCTCCCGCGGGCGGGTTGACGCCGCGCGAGCACCTCGCACCCCGAGGGAGATTCTCGGGACGTTCGCTCTCCCGGTCACTGCGTTGAGCAGGGCAAGCGCCCATGCGGCTGCATACGCTGACGCCACGACCAGCATGAAGGGTCCAACTATCGTGGCAGCGACGTGGCTTGCATCTGATCCGGTGGCGTTGCTGGGTGTCAGTGGTCTGACGGGGAGACGAGCGGCCTGGCGGTCCGTCTCCGGGGAGGACAAGGCTGGACCCGACCGCGTCAGTGTTGGTGGCCGTGGGATATGGGACACATGGTGCCGTTGCCATCGGCAGGGGACGGTGGATCAGGCGGCGAGCTCGTACTCGTGGATGAGTCCACCGAGGACGTCCCTGCGGGTCACGTTCCTGCCGAGCGTGCTGATCGAGCGAGGGACCGGCGGGGCGAGTTGCAGGCCTCGGTGAGGTCGGGCCCCGTTGTAGTGCTCGATGTACTCGTTGATTCTCTTGAGCTCCGGGCAGAAGGCGCTGGTCACGGGGGGTGTCCTGAGTGGCGGACGTTGGCGACACACGGGCCGGAGAGGTTCCGCAATAGAGGAAACCGCGCCAGCATCGATGTCACCGGTT
>JAKAQM010000196.1 GCA_021822565.1 Actinomycetes bacterium
CAGAGAAGAAGTCGCAGTCCACGATGCCTGCGGCTTGTTGGCGGAGGAACTGCCGCCAGGTGGGAAAGCTGCGCCGTGGGGCGGACTCGAGGCCGTGGGCCTTCAGCACCTTGGCGATCGTGCTCGCCGCTACGCGGTGTCTACGACCGAGCAGCTCGCCTCGGATGCGCTGGTACCCCCAAGTCGGGTTGTCCAAGGCCATCCGCACGATCAGCGTCACGAGCTCGTCGGTGATGGGAGGACGTCCGGGGCAGCGGAGGTACGTCCAGTGCCGAGCGACCAGGCGTCGGTGCCAGCGAAGGAGGGTCTCGGGTCGGACGAAGAACGCCGACCAGAGCTCCTTTGCCAGGAGCCGGCTCAGCGCGGCCAGCCACGCCCCATCGGCTGGCCCAAGTGGTGGCCGCGGATGGCTGCGACTCAGGATTTCGAGCTCGTGGCGCAGCACCAGGATCTCGATCTCCTTGGAGTCGCTCGTTCGCAGGACGAGCAGGACGAGCGAGAGCACTCGACGGAGGACGAGGTAGGCGAACGACCAGGGCTGGTGACGGGACGATCAGGCTCTCCCATGGTGAACGCGGACGGTAGCCGGACCCGCCATGCACGCGAACGGCCTGGTCGGCGGTCTGATCGAGTTTTCGGACCCTACGGGTTCCTTCGGTGTCGACCCGCTCTACGCGGAGCGCTGGAACACGGCCTGCTCGAGCCGACGGAGGCGCTCCGCCACGCTCGACTCGCTCCCCTCGTCCTCGGCGCGGAGCCGATCGAGCGCCCAGATGCGGATCAGCGTGGAGACGGGCAGGTTCGCCTTCTCGGCAGCCCGCTGCAGCCGGGCATGCTCGTCAGCAGACAACCGGACCGACACCACGGTGGCTCGGCCGAGGTTTGGCCTCGTGACCGCGACACCCTCGGGCACGGTGTCTTCGATGTCGTAGTTCTCTGCCGCTGCCCCCTCTTCGGCCAGCACGTCGTCGATCTTCTCGCTCATCAGTCCTCCTCTGCGTAGAGCCGTCGATCCCGTGGGCTTGCGACCCAGGCGTTGGCGCCCCACCACTCCCCGGCAGGTTGCTCCGTCTCGTCGACATCGGCGGCGACCAAGATGACGACGAGGATGTCGCGGGCGCTCGTCGAGTAGCCGATCACCCGCACCGACCGGCCGCTCCGGCTCGCCGGATCCGGGGTGAGCCAGACCGCATGGTCCTCGTTCACCGCCTCGTCGGCCCACCCTGGGTCGACGCCATGGCGCGAGCGCACGTAGTCAGCCCGCTTGCGCCAGTCCACTTGCACCACACCTACATACTACTACGATCCGCTACGCGCTCCAGTGCGTCGGCAGCTGTGCGTGCCGAGAACGTCATCCATCGGCTTCGAGCTGGACTTTGACGTCGGCGGGCTCCTACAGCGAGCATCCGGCAGTGACCCTCTCGTTCCTCTACCGAGCGTTCTGCCGCGTCCGCCAGTTGGTCCGACCCATCGGCCGGAGCAACGTTGATCTCGACGTGGAGGTCGTCATGCTCCGACACGAAGTCGCGTTGCTCCGCCGCCAGGTTCATCGGCCGATACTGGAGCCTGCGGACCGGGCGGTGTTGGTAGGGCTCGCAGGGCTGCTCCCCCGCCAGCGTCACGGGCACCTCTTCATCCAACCGGCAACCCTGCTGCGCTGGCACCGGGATCTCGTCGCCAGGCGCTGGACCTACTCACACGGCCGGCCGGGTCGACCTTCCAACGCCGAGGGAACCGCTGCACTGGTACTCCGCCTCGCGAAGGAGAACCCGAACTGAGGCTACCGCCGCGTCCATGGTGAGCTCGCCACCATCGGCATTGTCATCGCCCCTTCGAGCGTCTGGGCGATCCTCAAGCGCCACAGCGTCGACCCGTCGCCGCGCAGGTCCGGACCGACCTGGGCGGAGCTCCTTGCCGCACAGACGAAGGGCTGATGGCCTGCGACTTCTTCCATGTCGACGCGGTGCTTCTCCGCAGGCTCTACGTCCTCGTGTTCATCCATCACGACACACGTCGCGTCCGCGTCGCCGGCACCACGGCCAACCCGGTGGCCGCGTGGGTGACCCAGCAGGCCCCAACCTCTCCATGGAGCTCGTCGACCAGGCGAACGCGGTCAAGTTCCTCATCCGCGATCGCGACGCCAAGGTCACCGCCTCCTTCGATGCCGTCTTCGCCGCCGAGGGCACCAGGATCATCAAGACCCCCGTCCGGGCACCTCTCTCGGCCAGCGTTCGCCGTCCGCGTTCGATGCGACCCCGGCGCCGATCGACGACGTCGACGTCGCCAGAATACGGAGAGCCGATCGTCTGGGCGGCCTCATCCACGAGTACCGCATGGTCGCCTGAACTGGGCGGACGGGGTTCTCGGCACCCACAGGCACTAGGAGCGCCGAACGCACGCCCAGAGCGCCCGACGCCATGCCGTGGCAACACCCCGGGGACCACTTCGGGCGCGGTCCCGTCGAGATCTCGTTGATCAGTGCAGTGCGTACGCATGCCCTATGCGTGCACACGCAAGACTGCCTCGGAGGACGGCATCGAGGTGCCGGTCGCCGCGGAACCGCAGCTCACCGGCCACGTCTCGCCGCGCACGCGCTGCATACGCATGCGTACGCAGGATTGATAAGGCTTCGAGAAAAACACCCGAGAAACTCGCATCTCCGACGAGCGCCCAAACGCGAAACCGCTGGTCAGGCACCTGCACCCCTGCGCGAGATGCGCGCCTTACCAGCGGTCTTGGTGGCGGGGGTTCACGACCATCGAGCAACCATCGGGTTACAGACCCGACGAAACCGCTGGTCACGACGTCGTGCCTATGCACTGCATAGGGCACTGCCCTGCTCAATCGGGACGGTGGTGCTCAGGGAGCCCCCGAGAAACGCTGCGCGCCAGGCGCTACGCGCTCTTCAGATACTGGCGCAGCGCTCTGCGGATGAGCTCGGACACCGTGACGCCCTCGGTCTCTGCCCGCCGAGCGACTTCGTCGCGAAGCTCGGGTTCTAGCCGCACCGACTCCACCGACTTGGCAGCGTCACCGAGCGGAGGCCGGCCAGGTCCCCGACGACGTCCCTGCAGCTGACCAGGCTCGTAGCCGCGCTCGGCTTCCTCGGCGAACCGCTCGATCATCTCGTCGGTGATCGGCTCGCCGCTCTTGGTGTGCCCGTAGGTGTGCTGATCGGTCATCATTCCTCTCCGAAGAGCTCCTGGGCGGTCGAGCGTCGAAGTCCCATCGCGTGGATCACCAGCTCGTCTCCTCCGAGGACCAAGACGACCAGCTCGAGCAGGTTCCCGGCGCGGTCGGGACCGGCAAGCAGGTAGCGCGGTGGATCGTCGCCCAGTTCGGCCCAGGTGACGGAGTGGGCCAGCGCGTGTTCGATGTCCTCGTCGGCGACGCCGTGGCGCCGAGCTGACCCGTGGATCTCCACACGGGATAAGTGTAGTACGACAAAGCACGATGACCGACTCGCCCGGTTCCTGGATCCTTTGCCAACACCGACAAGGGCGGTCAGGCGCCGGCCTGCTCACCTGGGGGTACAGCCGGACGACCACAAGGCGCAACGGCCCCACTGGTCTCTCGGCTAACAGCGCCCGCCCGTTGCTCTCGATGCGACAGCCTCCCACCGTCGGCGACGTCGACTCGGCCAGGATGCGAAGCACCGACCTTCTCGGCGGTCTCGTCCGCGTGTACCGCTGAACCCTGTACGTGGTGTCCGATCACCAGAAGTCGCGATCGGCGCGCCTCAACAGAATTCGCGCTCTGACTTGACCCAGTAGCGCCCCTCCGAGGGATCCACCACCGGCGGTGGCAGCCCCTCCAGCCTCGTATGCGCCATGCAAGCGAGGACTGGAGGGACCCCCGCCATGTTG
>JAKAQM010000197.1 GCA_021822565.1 Actinomycetes bacterium
TCGCCGAGCTGAAGCGCTCGCTGCGCGAGACCCCGCAGCTACGGGCGTTCGGGCTCGGCGACGGCGAGGTCGGTGCCGAGGAGGACTGGCAGCAGGGACACCGCCGTGACGCTGTCGGGTCCTGAGCACCCCCAGAGCCCGACTGCCCGCGCACGGTGCAGCTCGGAGCCGGTGGGGCGGACGGCGATGAGCCTGCTCGGGCACCGTCCCTGCGCGGTGGCGTTCGACGTCAACGAGACGCTCTTCGACCTTCTTGCCGCGGCCGGGGACCACGTCACCTTCCCTGCCCTGGCAACCGCCGCGTTGGCCGAGGTGGCCTGGGCAGCGGGCTGTCCGGTCCCGCCGGACGCGACGACCGGGTTGCTCGAGGCCTTTGCCGAGCTGCCCGCGCACCGCGACGTGCCAGTGGCCTTCCGCCGCCTGCGCGACGTCGGCATTCCCATCGTCGCGCTCACCAACGGCGCCGCGCCCGTCACCTCGGGGCTGCTCGATCGAGCGGGGCTGACCTCGCTTGTCTCCCGGGTGCTGTCGGTCGACGCCGTCGGCCACTGGAAACCCCGACCCGAGCCCTACCGCTATGCCGCCTCCGAGCTCGGAGTCGCGCCGGAGCGGCTCGCCATGGTCGCGGTCCATCCGTGGGACCTCCACGGCGCGGCCGCAGCCGGCTTGGTCACCGGCTGGGCCAACCGGACCGGGAGGGCCTACCCGAGCATCTTTCGCCGCCCCCACATCGAAGCGCCGACCCTCGACGGTGTCGTCGAAGGGCTGCTCGGCCTCCCGGCGAGCTGAGCCAACCGTACGAAGGAACTGGCATCCGCGCCGCGCTGCCACGGGTGGATGGCCCAAGGTGAGATGGGCCATCCGTGCTCGGCCCGGGCAGCACCTCGACGACCTGGCGTCTCCCTCGGCAACGAGGCGTTGCCTGCGGTCACGGTCGGCGCGGACTTCTGGGATGGCTCCTCTGTTTCGTGGGGGAGGCGAGTCCTTTCTCGGCGGTCGCTTCGAGCGTCGCGGCGTGCTCGATCACGCTGCAGTAGCAGTCGCCCGGTGCCGGGAGGTCGTCGGCGATCGCCTGCAATGCTCGAAGCTGCTCGCGCAGGGCGACGAGCTCCAAGATGCGCTCGTCGAGCTCGCTGAGTTGGCGGGCGAGCACGCTGCGGACATACCCGCAGGGTGCCTCGCCCCGCTCCTTGAACGCCATGATCTCGGTGATGTCCGCCAGCGGCAGGCCGAGACGCTGTGCAGTGCGCACGAAGATCAGCCGTGCCCGATCCTCCTCGGTGTAGTCCCGGTAGCCCGAGGGCAGCCGCTGCGGCTCGGGGAGCAGGCCGATGTCCTCGTAGAAGCGGATGGTCCTCGGGTTGATGCCGACTGCGTCGGCGAGCTGTCCGATCCTCATCGGGTCCGCTCACACATGGGGGTGGAGCGGGCCGCCGGTGATCACGTCCCAGGCGCCGAGGCCCATGACCACCACCACGATCGCACCGGTCCAGAGCCACGCCCGCCAACGAGCCCACCAGCCACCGACCGCTTCTTGGCCGGGGTCCTCGAACCACGGCGCCGAGTCGTTGCTCATCTGCGTGGGCATCTCGGGTGCCCGGTTCACCCCGAGGCTCAGCCGCACCGGCCTCGGCGTCGCCACCCCGGCTGCCACAGCGGGTGTGGCAGTGCTCGGGCCGCCTGCGCTGGTCTCTGTCTCGCCGTCGGTGAGCAGCTTGGGCAGGAGGAGCGTCCTGAAGCCTCTCCATAGGGTGAGCGGCAGGTTGGCCCCGAACGAGTTCGACAGCACCAAGGTGACGCTCGCCACCATCGCCACCATCGCGAAGACGGGGTCGACGAGCCCGGTGGCCGCTGCCGGCACCCCGACCGAGTTCAGCGCGAGCGCGACGGCCAGGTTCTGCTTGGTCTTGTGGTAGCTCTCCGTCGCGATGTCATAGGCGTCGGCGACCGCTCCCAGCCGCTCGGAGACGAGGATCACGTCAGCGGCGTCGATGGCGATGTCGGTGCCCGCCCCGATGGCGACGCCGACGTCGGCCTGCATGAGTGCGGGGGCGTCGTTGATCCCGTCGCCCACCATCGCCACCCGGGTTCCGTCTGCCTGCAGCGCTCGCACGATGTCCGCCTTGGCGCCGGGCAGCACCCCGGCGCGGACCTCGCCGATGCCGACTTGGCCTGCCACCGCGGCGGCGACGGTCTCGCTGTCGCCGGTCACCAGGCAAGGCTCCATACCCCGGGCTCGCAGGGCGGCGACGGCCTCGGCGGCGTCGGGGCGTAGGGCATCGGCGATCCCGATCGCCCCGAGGAACGTGCCGCCGGCGGCGGCCCACACCACCGTCTGGGTGGCGGCCTCCGCCTCGGCACCGAACGCATCAGGTGCTGGCGCCGAGAGCCGACCGGCAATGAAGCCGGGTCTGCCGACCACGACCCGCCGCCCGCCGACGATGCCTTCGACCCCGTCGCCGCTGAACGAAACGAATTGCTCGACGTCGGCCACGTCGAGACCGGCATCGAGGGCGCGATCGACGATCGCCCGGGCCAGGGGGTGCTCAGAACGGGCCTCGACCGCCGCCGCCAAATTCACGAGGCCGACCTCGTCGATGCCTGGGGCTGCCAGCACGCTCGCCACCGACGGCCTCCCGGCGGTGAGAGTCCCGGTCTTGTCCAAGACGATGCGTCGGACCTGTCCGAAGATCTCGAAGGCGTGGCCAGAGCGCACGAGGATGCCCTTCTCCGCGGCGCGTCCCCCGCCGCGCATCATCGCCAGCGGGGTTGCCATACCCAGCGCGCACGGGTAGCCCATCACCGCCACCGCGCTCATGGCGAACAGACCCCGGGCTGCATCGGCGTGGCCGACCACCACGAGCGGCACCAGCGACCACGAGATGAGCGCGCCGAAGCTGATCACCAGCACCGCGGGGACGAACCAGGCCGAGATGGCGTCGCTGAGGGCGATGATGCCCGGTTTGAGGGCCCGGGCTTCCTCCACGTAGCGGGTGACCTGGGACAAGAAGCTGTCCTCACCCACCTTGGTGACCTCGACGTCCAGGCTGCCTGACTCGTTGATCGACCCGCCGATCACCGGGTCACCAGCCGTCTTCTCGGTCGGCACCGCCTCGCCGGTCACCAGCGCCTCGTTCACACTCGAGGTGCCATCCACCACCCGGCCGTCGACCGGCACCGCCTCGCCGGGACGCACCCGCACCCGGTCCCCGACGACGACGGTTTCGATGGGGACCTCGATCTCGGTGCCTTCGCGGATCACGCGGGCGGTCGGCGGCTGGAGCGCCATGAGCTTGGCCACCGCCTTGGAGGTGCGGGTGCGCAGGTAGCCCGACGTGTAGCCCGACAGCAGGTGGTAGGTGGTGATGAACAACGCCGCGCCGAGGAAGTCCGGGACGCTGAACGTCTTGTCGAAGAAGCCGAGGATGCCGCCGAACAGCCCGCCGAATGCGCCGAACTCGAGCAGGACGTGCTGGTTGAGGATCCCGCGCCGAAGCGACGGCCACGCCATGGCCAAGATGCTGCGGCCCACCACGAACACCTGGACGAGCGCCAAGGTGAGCACCATCCATGGGAAGATCTGCCCGCGCACCCCTGCCCACATGGCCACCATCAGCCCGAGCCCGATCGCGCACAGCAGCCCCGATAGCCGCAGTCGGTCCAGTTCGCGGTGCAGGTCTTTCTCGCGCGCTTCGAAGCCGGCGACCTTGCGAGGGTCTCGCACCGTGTAGCCGACGTCTCGGATGGCGTCGACGATCGCCTGTGGTGAGACCCGATCGGGGTCGAAACGGACCAGCGCCTCCTCGTGCGCCAGGTTCACCGACGCCTCTGCCACCCCGTCGAGGC
>JAKAQM010000052.1 GCA_021822565.1 Actinomycetes bacterium
GGTTCGGGTCGTCACAGCGAAACTCCACACGCTCACGCGACTTCGATAGGCTCTTCACCTGTTGGGTGCCTCCTGTTGCGGGGGGTTGGTTGGTTGTACAGCCCCGATTCTCCTGCAACAGCAGGCATTCTTCGCGGACCGGCTGAGTCAGAGCGCGACCGACTTCATGGATCTAGGTCTGAGCTGGACCGCAGCGCGCAGCGGCTCCTGTGGGGGCGCGCAGGCAAGGTGGCGCGCAGGCAAGGTGGCGCGCAGGCAAGGTGGCGCGCGGGCAAGGTGGGCCCTGACTTACGCCTGGCGATGCTCCCCCTGCACGCGCCTCGCTACGTGGGCCCCGCCGAGCGACGTGGCCAGGCGCGCCCCCGGGGGATGCTGATCACGGAGGATCGGGGCTGCGCGCCCGCCCTCGCTTCGCGAGCAGCCCGGCTGCTCGGTCGCGCTCGGTCTTCTCCGCGTGGCAGGGACGGCAGCGGGGCTTGACGTTCGCGTACGACGTGGGCCCTGTATGGGCGATGGGGTCGTCGTGGTCGTACTCGAGTCCCCAGGTGCGCCGGCAGTCCACGCACGACCTCCCGTCGAAGGCGGGCGCGGGTCCGATGTCCAATGCGGTGCGCAGCTCGGCTGTGTACCTGCGACCGGCGTGGTGCACCTTGTGAATGTCCACACCGTCGTGAAGGACGACTTTCAAGAACGCGTCGGCGGCCAGCTGCTTGGCGACGTCGACGGGGATGGGGCCGCCTCCGATCAGGTGGCAGGGCTCTCCCTCGTGGGCGTGGCCCCGCCGCCACGCGTACAGGTCGCAGACGATCACGAGGTCCGCCCGTGGGCTTCGCCTCCCGTCACCCTCCGTCTCGTGGAGCGCGACGAGGGCGTCGGCGGCGTGCGACTCGAAACGCTCGGGGGCTCCCGCCTGCTTCGACAAGCGATGGCGGCGGGCCGCCTCCCGCTCGATCCGGGTGACGAACGGCAGCCCGGTCTCCGGGGGTAGCGCCCCGTCGAAGCAGACCATCCCCAGCGCGTCTCGCCAGTGGCGGAACCGCCGGGCTGCCACCTGGCGACGGTGGAGCTGCTCGGGCGAGGTGGAGGCGAACGTCCTGTTCCGAACCGCCTCCCGGAGCTTTCCGAGGTCGGCGTGCTTGGCGACCTCGAGAAGGTCGCGCTCTTGGTCAGGCATGTCGGACCCTGCCTTCGCGATCTCCCGTGCCTGGGCGACGGACACGGTCCCGGAGAGCAGCGCCTCTTTCGTCTCGGGGTGGGTGTCGAGCGCGCGCGCGAGCTCGAGGGCTTCCCTCGCTTGGTGCCCGGTCGTCCCTGCTTGCCGAGCGACCCACGCAACCGGATCTGCGACGCCATCTTCTCTGTGTGCGCCGAGTACCACGGCCCGCGCTGCTGCCAGAAGCCGGCCGGTGCTGCAAGCCTTCTCGCTCGTCGCGAGCTCGTCAGCGATCTGCGCGCACTCGGTGCCGGAGAACAGCCCGGGGTCGAAGCACCGCAGCGCCTCGCGCAGCGCCCGCGACGCCTCCACGAGCTTCCGCGCACCGTCGTTCGTGGCGACCTCTGTACCCATGGACCATAGGATGGCACGAGGGTGTATCACTGCCGCCGGGCCGCCGCGCCGCCGGGCCGCCGGGCCGCCGGGCCCCCGCGCCGCCGGGCCAGTCCAGGAGGTCAGGTGATGTCGAGCATCCGCTGAAGGGCGACACGCGCCCACTGTGCAGTCGCGTCGTCGACGACGATGCGGTTGCGGACATCGCCCTCGACCAGCCCCTCGAGCACCCACGCGAGGTGCACGGGGTCGATGCGGGACATCGTGGAGCACGGGCAGACCAGAGGGTCGAGGCAGACGACCGTCTTGTCGGGGTGCTCGTCGGCGAGCCGCTTGACCAAGTGGATCTCGGTTGCGATGCCGAGGACCGACCCAGCGGGTGCGTCGTCGACGGCGCGGATGATGGAGTCCGTCGATCCGACGTGGTCGGCGAGCTCGACGACCTCATGCGCGCACTCGGGGTGGACGAGCACGACGCCGTCGGGGTGCTCGGCATGGAACGCGTCGACGTGCTCGGGTCGGAACCGCTGGTGGACCGAACAGTGCCCCTTCCACAAGAGGAGCCGAGCCGTCTTCACCTCGGCCTCGGACAGCCCGCCGAGGTCCTGGCGGGGGTCCCATACCGCCATGTCGCCCGCGGCGTACCCGAGCTGGAAGCCGGTGTTGCGCCCGAGGTGCTGGTCCGGGACGAAGAGCACCTTGTCGGCGCGTGCTGAGCCGGAGGCGCCGTCGAGGCCCGACGCTTGCACCGTGCCACCCAACGCCCACCGCAGGACGGCGCGGGCGTTCGACGAGGTGCACACGGCGCCACCGTGCCGGCCGACGAAGGCCTTCAAGGCGGCAGCGGAGTTGATGTAGGTGATCGGGAGCACCCGCTCGACGTCGGTGATCCGGCCGAGCGCTTCCCAGGCCTCCTCCACCTCGTCGACGTCGGCCATGTCGGCCATGGAGCAGCCGGCGTTCAGGTCGGGGAGAAGGACCTGCTGGTGGGGTGAGGTCAGGATGTCGGCTGACTCGGCCATGAAGTGGACGCCGCAGAAGACCACGAACTCGGCGTCGCGACGCTCGGCGGCCGTCCGCGAGAGGCCGAAGGAGTCCCCGCGTGCGTCCGCCCACGCCATCACGTCGTCGCGTTGGTAGTGGTGGCCGAGGATGAGGAGGCTGTCGCCGAGCTTCCGCTTCGCCTCGCCGATCCACTCGGCCAGCTGGTCGGGCGACGCGCTCGTGTAGCGGTCTGGAAGTGGACGCTGGAGCCTGATCAATTGTGCACCCCCTTGGGGAGGCCTCCCATGTGACCGGCGGGGACAGCCTGGTCGCCCATCCGCGGAGTTGTCGGTCTGAGAGGTGATGTACCGGGATGCCAGGCCCGGGGATCGCCAGTCTACGCCCGGGACGCAGCGGCGTGACACCTTCGCTACACCTTCTTCGCGGGGAGCCTGCCGCGGGGAGCCTGCCGCGGGGAGCCTGCCGCGGCGAGCCGACGGCAGGGAGCCGGGAGCCGAAAGCAGGGAGCCGACGGCAGGGAGCCGGGAGCCGACAGCAGGGAGCCGACGGCAGGGAGCCGGGAGCCGACAGCAGGGAACAGGGAACAGGGAACAGGGAGGAGAAGGACGCCTGCCACGCGAGAATGGAGCGGTGCAGAACCGTCCGCCCACTGGTGCCATCCCGGATGCTCCGGGCTCGTACCAGTTCCTCGATGCGGAAGGTCGTGTGCTCTACGTGGGGAAGGCGAAATCCCTGCGGCACCGCCTGCCGAATTACTGGCAGGACCCCGCCGCGCTGCCTCCGCGGACCGCGCAGATGGTGGTCCAGGCCGAGCGCGTGGAGTGGGTGGTGGTGGCCACGGAGGTCGAGGCGCTCATGCTCGAGCACTCGCTCATCCAGACCCACCAGCCGCGGTTCAACGTTCGGCTGAAGGACGACAAGAGCTACCCGTGGCTCGCGGTCACCGTGGGCGACGAGTGGCCCCGGCCGATCGTGTACCGGGGGCGGAAGCGCAAGGGTGTGCGCTACTTCGGCCCCTACGGCCACGTCGGGGCGCTCCGTGAGACCCTGGACCTGCTCTTGCGGAGCTTCCCCTTGCGCACGTGCTCGGACACGAAGTTCCGCCGCCACGAGCGCCTGGGCAGGCCATGCCTCCTCTACGACATCGAGCGGTGCGCGGGGCCCTGCGTCGGCGCGGTCGGCCACGGGCGGTACACGCAGATGGTCGACGAGCTGATGACGTTCCTCTCGGGTGAGACCGCCCCCGTCGTCGCCAGGCTCGAGCGAGAGATGACGGAGGCCTCCGCCGCCCTCGA
Organism: Actinomycetes bacterium; assembly: GCA_021822565.1. Lineage (GTDB taxonomy): Bacteria > Actinomycetota > Acidimicrobiia > Acidimicrobiales > RAAP-2 > JAJYVT01. The sequence goes on from JAKAQM010000052.1 coordinate 3,847, forward strand.
GTACGAGCGCGCCGCACGGCTACGGGACCAGCTCGTGGCGGTCAGGAAAGCTGCAGAGACCCAGCAGATGGTCTCGGAGAAGCCCGAGGACTTCGACGTGGTCGGCATCGCCGAGGACGAGCTCGAGGCGGCGGTGCAGGTGTTCCACGTGCGCCGCGGCCGCGTGGTGGGCCGCGGCGGCTTCGTGGCCGACAGGGTGGAGGATCTCACGCCGGCGCAATTCGCCGGCCGGGTCCTCGAGGAGCTCTACGGCGCGGCGGGTGCCGACGTGCCCCGCCGGATCTACGTGCCGGTGGAGCCGGAGGCGACTGCGGTGCTCAGCGACTGGCTTGCGCGCATCCGCGGCGCGCCGGTCTCGATCGTCGTCCCCAGGCGCGGCGCGAAGCGTGCGCTGTACGAGACCGTGGTCCGCAACGCCGAGGAGGACCTCACCCGGCACCGCCTGCGCCGGGCGTCGGACCACAACTCGCGGGCGCGGGCGCTCACCGAGCTCCAGGAGGCGCTCGGCCTCCCGCAGGCGCCGTTGCGGATCGAGTGCTACGACATGAGCCACCTCCAGGGGACGGACTACGTCGGGTCGATGGTGGTGTTCGAAGACGCCCTCCCGAAGAAGTCGGACTACCGCAAGTTCTCCGTGCGCCACGTTCCGGGAAACGACGACTATGCAGCCATGCGCGAGGTGCTCACGCGGAGGCTGACTGCGCTGGTGGCCGAGCGCTCGGGTCTGGTGCGCGGGCACGCGCCGACAGCCGACGGCTGCACGGCGCCGACAGGAGACGGCCGCACGTTCGAGCCTGGCGTCGTCGAGCCTGTTGGCGCCGAGCCCGGCGTCGTCGAGCCTGTTGCCGGCGAGCCTGGCGTCGTCGAGCCTGTTGCCGCCGAGCCCGGCGTCGCCGAGCCTGGTGCGACCGGTGTGCGCGCGCCGCGCCGACGCTTCGCGTATGCCCCGCAACTCCTCCTCCTCGACGGAGGAAAGGGACAGCTCTCCGTTGGCGTGCAAGTGCTCGAGTCGTTGGGGCTGACCGGGCAGGTCGAGATCGCCTCGCTCGCCAAGCAGTTCGAGGAGGTCTACCGGCCCGGCAGCCCCGAGCCGGTCCGGATCCCGAGGGGCTCGGAGGCGCTCTACTTGCTCCAGCGGGTCCGCGACGAGGCGCACCGCTTCGCGATCACGTTCCACCGCAAGCGGCGTGGCGGCCGCATGACCGCCAGCGTCCTCGACGGCGTGCGGGGGCTCGGTCCGGCGCGGCGGGCGCGGCTGGTGAAGGAGATGGGTGGGGTGCGAGCCTTGCGGCAGGCGAGCGAGGAAGACCTACGGGCACTGCCTTGGCTGCCGGACCGGGTTGCCGCAGCCGTCTACGAGCGGCTGCACTCGTTGCCGCCGGCCGCAGCCTCCGCCGCATCAGCCGCAGCATCCGCCGCCGGAGCCGTGACCGCGCGCAGCCCGGCATCGCCGCATTCCAGCGCGGCATCGTCGCGTGACGGAGCTGCGATGCGGGAGAATGATCACCGATGAGCGCGTTCCTCTTCGTGACTGGGATGTCGGGGGCGGGGCGTTCGACGGCGGCGGCGACGCTCGAGGACCTCGGATGGTTCGTGATCGACAACTTGCCGCCTTCGTTGATCACGAAGGTGGCCGACCTCGTGGCGCGGCCAGGGTCCGAGAGCGAGCGCGTGGCGCTGGTGATCGGACGCGGAGGGGGCGACGAGTACGTCGACGACGTGGTGCCGATGCTCACCCGGTTGCGCAGGGGACATCACGAGGTGCGGGTGCTCTTCCTGGACGCGCCGGACGACGTCTTGGTTCGGCGTTTCGAGGGCACGAGGCGGCGACATCCCGTGGCTTCGCGAGGGGTCGAGGAGTCGATCGCCGACGAGCGCCGGCTCCTGGACGGGCTTCGAGGGATGGCGGACGTCGTCATCGACACCGGGGAGCTCAACACGAACCAGCTCCGCCAGCGCGTCATCGAGCTCTTCGGTGACCCGGTGCACACCGCGCACATGCAGACGTCCATCGTGTCGTTCGGGTACAAGCACGGGATCCCGCTCGACGTGGACATCGTGCTCGACTGCAGGTTCCTCCCCAACCCGTACTGGGTCGACCGGCTCCGGCCGCTCTCAGGTCTCGACGCAGCGGTCCGCGACTACGTGCTGTCCCAGCCGGGAACCCAGGCGTTCCTCGGCAAGGTCGAGGAGCTGCTCACCATGCTCCTGCCGAGCTTCGAGCAAGAGGGCAAGTCGTATCTCACGGTGGCGCTCGGCTGCACCGGCGGCCGGCATCGCTCCGTCGTGCTCGCCGATGCGCTTGCCGAGCGGCTCTCGGGAGCGGGGGTCCGAACCTCGGCGTTCCACCGAGACATCGACCGCTGAGCGCGGGTGCGCGCCGGGCGCTCGTCAGTCCGTCCGCTCGCCACTTCGGTCGCCCGCCAGCGCGTCACTCCGCCGGCCCGTCACTCCGCCGGCGCGTCACTCCGCCCGCCTCGCCAGCCGGGGTCGAGCTGGTGGAGGAACCCGCGGCAGCGCTCAGCTTCGTCGCCCTCGCCGATGGCGGCTGCCGTGGCGCGCAGCGCCTCGAGTGAGCGGAGGAACCCGCGGTTCTCCTCGTGTGTCCACCGTACGAGACCCGTGCCCCGCCATCCCGCCGCCCGCAGCGCGTCCAGGCCACGGTGGTAGCCGACCCTCGCGAAGGCATAGCGGTCCGCATCGGTGGTGGCCACCTCTGCGAGGCGTGCCCACGCGTCGAGGTGCCGGGGCCATCGCACCGCGACGGAGCTCAGCGCGGCACGGCGTCGCTCCGGCGCCTCGGCCATTGCGGCGGCGGTCGCCTCGGCGGCGCCGGGCTCGGCCGGCGGCAGGATCGTCTCGGGTGATCCCGTCGTCAAGGAGACCGGGTTCGTCGCATCGGGCGTGTGGGCATCGGGCGAGTGGGCATCGGGCGAGTGGGCATCGGGCGTGTGGGCGCCGGGCGTCTCGGCTGCATGAGGGGCGTCGGTCACTCCTACATCCTCATCGTTCGCGAGGGCGTGTGCACGCGCCCGTGGGCCGCACTGGGTGGCGGTCCTTGCCTCGTAGAATGACCCGATGACCGAGGGCAGCGGCTCGTCAGTGGGGCCTGCCGCGGCTCCGTCGGGGGTTCATCCAGGGGGCGCGGGGGGTGAGGGGGCCTCGCCCGCCGCGTCCGCCCCGTCCCGGCGGACACGGACCGGGCTTGCACTGCTGGTGATCATGATCGGCGTGCTCATGGCGGCCGTGGACACCACGATCGTGGTCCTCGCGCTCCCCGAGATGGAGCGTTCGCTGCACGTGGCGATCTCGGGCGTGATCTGGGTGATCATCGGCTACCTGCTGGTGATCACGGTGCTCGCGACGCAGGTCGGGCGGCTCGGCGACATGTTCGGTCGGGTTCGCATGTACGAGGCGGGGTTCGTCGTCTTCATCGTGGGCTCAGCGCTGTGCGCGCTCGCGAGCAACGAGGCGACGATCATCGTCTACCGCATCGTCCAGGGCGTGGGGGGCGCGCTGATCACGGCGAACAGCGGCGCCGTCATCGCCGACACGTTCCCGCCCGAGCGGCGGGGGCGAGCGTACGGCTTCAACGCGGTGGGCTGGAGCGTGGGTGCCATCCTCGGGATCCTGCTCGGGGGCGCGATCGTGACCTACATCGACTGGCGCTGGGTGTTCTGGATCAACGTGCCCGCCGGTGTCGTCGCCGTGCTCCTCGCCCTCCGGGTGTTGCACGACAAGGGTGAACGGCGGCGAGAGCGCCTCGACCTTGCCGGGATGGCGCTGCTCGGAGCGGGCGTGTTCGGGGTGCTCTGGGCGATGACCAAGCTCTCGACCACATCGTTGAGCGGTGACGTCGCCGGTTTCCTCCTCGGCGGTGTGGTGCTCCTCGTGCTGTTCGTCCTCGTCGAGCGGAGGCGCTCAGCGCCAATGGTCGACCTTTCGCTGTTCAGGATCCCGACGGTCAGCCCGACGATGCTCGCCTCGCTCTTCCAGGGCATGGCCAACTTCGCGGTCCTCTTCCTCGTGATCATGTACCTCCAGGGGGTGCGCGGCTACACCCCGCTCCACGCGTCCCTGCTCCTCGTGCCCGGCTACCTCGTGGGTGGGCTCGTCGGGCCCGTCGGCGGGCGACTGAGCGACAAGGTGGGGGCGGTGTGGCCGGCGACGATCGGGCTCGGCATCCAGATCGTCGCCTTGCTCGTCTACGCCCAGCTGGCTGTCCATACCTCCGTCGGCCTCGTGGTGGTGGCATCGGTCGTGAGCGGCATCGGCTCCGGGCTCTTCTTCCCCGCCAACACCACGGCCGTCATGCGTGCCGCGCCGCGGGAGCTGTTCGGGGTGGCTTCGGGGATGCTTCGGACGTTCGCCAACGTCGGGATGGTGTTCTCGTTCGCGGTCGCCATCCTCGTTGCGGGCCGTGCGATCCCCCACCGCGTGGCGTTCGCCATCTTCGTCGGGACCACCCGCCTCACGCACCATCTCGCAGCGTCCTTCACCGACGGGCTGCACGCGGCCTTCTACGCGTCGATGGGCATCATGGCGCTCGCCGCGATCCTCTCTGCCACCCGTGTGGTGCACCTGTGGCGCACGTCGCACGCGCCGGCGGAGGTGGTAGCGGAGGGCTGAGGATGCGCGGTCCCGGTCGAAGACGAGCACAGGTTCTGAAGAACTTTGCAGGAGATGCCGAGACATACGGGCACGGCTTTGGCACACTGGAGCGAGCAGGCATCCGATCGGGGGGCGGACGCCAGGACGATGGCGGGGGCGACGACGAAGGGGGAATCGGAGAAGATGGACGAGCACCCGATCGAGCAATTCGACCCGCTGCTGCGCAACATGCTGACGTGGGATCTGGTCCAAGAGACCGGTGACGGCCGTTGGGACCTGCGCCCCGACGTGGCCGAGCGGCTGGCCACCCTTGCGAGGTACACGAACCGCAGCGAGCCGTCCGAGGTCGTGTACTTCGGTCACGTCTGCGCGGGCTGCAAGTCCAACGGCCTCACGCGCCTGCGAGACGGCATGTACCTGTGCGACGAGTGCCGGCGGGCGGCGGACCTCTCGTCCGTGGCGACGCTCCTTCCCGAGCCCGAACGACAGAGGCCGCGCCGTTTCAGGTCGCGCAAGATGGCGAGCTGACCGCCCCGTCGCGGGGCGAAGAGCGCAGCCGCGACGCCGCTCGAGAGACCTTCCGCGGGGGAGCTTCGTCCGGGCTTCGTCCGGGCTTCGGCGGGTAGAGTCCTCGAACGTGCCGGGGGAGGAAGAGCCCAACGTCAGTGTGAGCGTGCTGGGCCACCGAGTGGAGCGGCGCGAGGATCCGCCCCTGCTCACCGGAGCCGCCGAGTACCTGGCCGACCTCCATGCCGAGGGGATGCTGCACGCGGTCTTCGTGAGGTCGACGATCGCCCACGGAGAGCTGCGGAGCGTGGACGTGTCGAGCGCCAGGGTGCAGCCGGGCGTGGTGGAGGTCTTCTGCGCCGCAGACCTGGGCCTCGGGGACATCCCGGAGTGGCCCCGCCTCGACGGCCCGCCCAGGGCCGAGCTCGGGCGGCCGTGCCTGGCCAAGGACCGGGTGCGCTTCGTCGGTGAGGCCGTGGCGGTCGTGGTGGCCGAGTCCGTCGCAGCCGCCGTCGACGCGGCGGAGCACGTCATCGTGGACGTCGACCCCCTGCCGGTCGTCGTCGACCCGCTCGCCGCCCTCGAAGAGGGCGCCCCACCGCTCTTCCCGGCCTTCGGATCCAATGTGGTGCTGGAGGCCCCTGCGACCGACGGGGACGTGCTCGAGGGTGCAGACGTCGTGGTACGGGGACGCTTCGTGAACCAGCGGGTGGCGCCGGCTCCGATCGAGACCAACGCCGCCCTGGTGACGCCGACCCCGGAAGGCGGACTGGACTGCGTCGTGACGACCCAGGCGCCGTTCGCCGTCCGCCAGGGCATCGCTGGCGCGCTGGGCATCGAGCCCACGAGCGTCCGGGTGCGCACGGTCGCGGTCGGCGGGGGGTTCGGAGCCAAGGGCGGCGTGTACCCCGAGCAGGTCGTCGTCGCCGCGCTCGCTGCTTGCTTGGGACGGCCGGTGCGGCATGTGGAGACACGGTCGGAGAACCTCGTGGCCATGAGCCACGGGCGGGGCCAGGTCCAAGACGTCGCGCTCGGGGCCCGCCGGGACGGGACCATCGTGGGGCTCGAGGCGAAGACCGTGACCGACATGGGTGCGTACCCGTGGCGCGGAGGAATCCCCTTTCGCACCGCGCGGCTCATGACCAACGGCGTCTACCGGATCCCGCGCCTCTCGATCACCTCGCTCGGGGTGGTCACGAACACCACGCCCATCGGCCCCTACCGCGGAGCCGGGCGCCCCGAGGCCACCGCGATGCTCGAGCGGGCGATGGACCTGCTCGCCGTGGAGCTCGGCGTCGACCCTGCGGAGCTCCGCCGCCGCAACATGCTGGCGCCCTCCGACTTCCCATACACGACGCCCACGGGCGCCGTGTACGACAGCGGCGACTACGGGCGGGCACTGGAAGCGGTGCTCGAGCTGGGCGACTACGACGCCATCCGCAAGGAGCAGGTGGAGCGCCGGAACCGTGGTGACGCCGTCGCCCTCGGTGTGGGGCTCTCGACCTTCGTGGAGATCAGCGGGTCCGGCTGGGAGTTCGGCGGCGTGTCCGTGGACGAGGACGGCACCATCGCCGTCGTGACCGGCGCGTCCCCGCACGGCCAGGGCCTGGTCACCGCACTCGGCCAGGTCGTCGGTGGCGTCCTCGGGGTCGACCCCGACCACGTGCGTGTCGTGCACTCCGACACCGGGGTCGTCGCCCGCGGGATCGGGACCTTCGGCTCCCGATCGGGCCAGCTGGCGGGCAATGCCGCGTTCGCGGCGGCACGCGCAGTGGTCGACCAGGCGCGCGAGGTGGCCTCTGGTCTCCTCGAGGTGGCGCCTGCAGACGTCGTGGTGGTCGACGGCGGTGTGGCGGTCGCGGGCGTCCCGGCGACCGCGCTGAGCTGGGCCCAGGTTGCTGCGGCGGCACCCGGGGGACGGCTGCACGCGGAAGGAGACTTCACACAGGAGCAGGGCACGTACCCCTTCGGGGCCCACCTCGCGGTCGTGGAGGTCGACACGGAGACCGGCCGGGTGCTGTTGCGGCGCCTCGTTGCCGTGGACGACTGCGGGACGGTGATCAATCCGACGATCGTGGAGGGGCAGGTGCACGGCGGGCTCGCCCAGGGCATCGCCCAGGCGCTCTTCGAAGAGGTCCGCTACGACGAGTGGGGCAACCCGTTGACGGCGACGTTCGCGGACTACGGGCTCCCGAGCGCTGCCGAGCTCCCGTCGTTCGAGCTCGGCTCGACCGAGACGCCCTCACCGCGTAACCCACTCGGGTTGAAAGGGGTCGGGGAGTCGGGGACCGTGGGCTCGGCTGTCGCGGTGCAGAACGCGGTCGTGGACGCGCTGCAGCCGTTCGGGGTGCGCCACCTCGACATGCCGCTCAGCGCGGAGCGCGTGTGGCGCGCCGTCCACGACCGCGCCCCTGGATCGCCCGACCGGCTCTAAGCTGCGTCGACGTGGGCTTCCTCCTGCGCAAGCTGCTACGGCGTATCCAGTTGCGGCGAGAGCGGCGTCGGCGCTACGGACGGTGACGTGCTGACGTGCATTGCGATGCGCCGAGGCGCTCCCGGGCACAGGGAGGTGCGGTGCGCGCAGGCGCGCGAGGCGTGGGGGTGAGACCGCGGGCAGCTCGAAGTCGAGGAGGCGGACGGGGAGGCGGACGGGGAGGCGGACGGGGAGGAACGCTCCGCCGACGTCCGTGGGCTGGAAGCTCACTGCCAAGCAGCTGAGCACCCACATCCGCCGTGACCGCGTGTCGGTGTCGGCGGGAAGCCTCGCCTTCCACGGGTTCCTCGCGTTCTTCCCCGCGATCATCGCTGCGCTGGGCGTGCTCACGCTGGTGCACCTGGGACCGTCGACGCTCCATCACCTGACCCGTGGGTTCGCCAAGGCGCTCCCGGCGGGTGCGGCCAGCGTCGTCGACGACGCGGTGCGCGCGGCGAGGACGCGACGCTCGGGGTCCTTGGTCGCCGTGGTGGTCGGCGTCGTCGTCGCGCTGTGGAGCTCGACGAGCGCGACGGGGGTGCTGCAGCAGGTCCTCGACGTCGCCTATGGCGTGCACGCCGACCGCACGTTCGTGGCTCGCCGGGCGCGCGGGCTCCCGCTGCTGCTCGCGACGGGCGTCCTCGGCTCCCTCGCTGCCGCGCTCGTCGTGTTCGGGCAGCCGATCGGCTCGGCGATCCGAGGAGACCTCACCGTGAGCGGGCCGGTCTTCGACGCAGGCTGGACGGTGCTCCGCTGGGTGACCGCGTTCGCCCTCATCTCCGTGCTGTTCTCGGCGTACTACGCGTTCGGGCCCAACAGGAAACGGCCTTGCTGGAGATGGGTGACACCAGGAAGCCTCGTCGCGACCGGGGTCTTCCTCCTCTCGTCGCTCGGGTTCTCCTTCTACGTGAGCACCTTCGGCTCGTACGGCAAGACGTACGGCAGCTTCGCCGGCGTCGCGATCTTCATCTTCTGGCTGTACCTGACCTCACTGGCGGTGCTCGTGGGCGGTGAGCTGAACGCTCAGCTCGAACGGGAGGGCAGGCTCGTCGCGCCGTCTCAGGGGCGCCGGGCGCCGGCCGCCGCCCCTGCTGCGCCTCCCGCCGACCCGGTTTCCGACGCGCCCCTACCCGACGCGCTGGCTCCTGATGTGGAGCTGGCTCCTGACGAGGCCACGGCTCCTGATGCGACGCTCGCTCCTGATGCGGCCGCAGCTCCTGACACGACGACGGCTCCAGGCGGTTCGGCGCCGCCGGGAGGCGAGATCTCGGGTGGGGGTTCGTCGCGGTGGCCTGGCCACCAGGCGCGGTGACCGACGAGCGCGGTGAGCGAGGGCGTGAGGAACATGGCCATCACGAACGCGGCGATCGCGATGCCGACGGAGATGGCGAACCCCATCTGACTGAGCGTCGTGCCTCCGGCGAGGATGAGCGATGCGAAGGTGCCGGCCAGGATCAGGCCCGCCGAGGCGATCGTGGGGCCCGCGTGGCGTACCGCCATGGCAGCGGCCCCACGCGGGTCACGGCCTTCGCGGGCTTCCTCGCGCAGCCGGGAGACCATCAAGATGTTGTAGTCGGTGCCGAGCGCCACCACGAAGAGGTACATCACGATGGGCAGGATGAACGAGAGCCCGCTCTCACCCTGGGCATCTTGGAAGACGAGGACGGAGGCCCCGAGCGTGCTCGCGAACCCCAGGCCCACCGCACCCATCAAGTACCAGGGCGCAACGACGCTGCGGAGGAGCAGGGCGAGGATGAGCAGGATCAACACGGCGGCCACGGGGAACACGAGCGCGTAGTCGTGCCCCATCGCGGACTGGAGGTCCACGTAGACCGAGGTGATCCCGCCGATGAGGGGCCTGGTCCCTGGGGGCGCGGCGTCCGCAGCACGCTGGAGCGGCCCGCGAACGGTGGTCATCGCCGCGTTGGACTTCGGGGAGTGCGTGAGCACCACCCGGAAGTCGGCCACGCTGCCGTGCTCGGCGACCCTGGGAGGGGCGACCGTCGCGACGCCGTCGACGCGCGCAAGGCGCTGCCCGTAGACGGTGAGCGCGGAAGGGGGGATGGCCGTGCCGCTGGTGGACTCGAGGTACACGTCGGTCGGCTCGGCCTCGCCGGCCGCGTACCCGCGCAACAGGACCTTCGAGTAGACGGCCGACTGGGTGGTGGCTGTCTTGCCGGATGTGAGTGTGAAGGAGGGGTGGAAGCTGAGCGCGAACGCACCCAGGACGACGAGCACGCCGGCGCTCACCAGGGCAACCCTGCCAGGGCGACGTGCGAGCACGTTGCCGATCGCACCGAACCGAGCGCCCTCGGGCTCCCGCTGCCACGCGCGCGAGGGCCAGAAGGTCCGAGTCTGGAGCAGCGACACGATCGCGGGGATCAAGGTGAGCCCCGCGAGGAGGGTGGTGGCCACCGCGATGGCGAGCGCGGGCCCGAGGGAGCGGAACAGGGTGATGCTCGACAGCGTCAGTGCGAGGAACGCGATGATCACCGCACCGGCCGCCGTCGCGATCGCCGGCCCGACACGCGTGACCGCGTCGATCATCGCCTCCTTCGCCTCGACGCCGGCTCGCAGGCGCTCTCGGAAGCGGAACATCAAGAAGAGGACGTAGTCGGTCCCCACGCCGAAGAGCACGACGATGAGCAGCGTGGACACCGTGCTGTCGATGTGCAGTCCGAACGCTCGGCTGAGCGACGCGATGAGCCCGTCGGCGACCTGGGAGACGACCCCGATCACGAGCACGGGCAGCAGCGCGATCACCGGGCTGCGGAAGATGAGGAGCAGGAGCGCCAGGATCAGGCCGATCGTGGCGATCGCGACGACCTTCGACGCGGTCTGGGCGGACTTCTGCTGGTCGACGGCTTGGGCGGCGGTCCCGGTCACGCCGGCTCGCAGGTCGGTGCCCTTCGTCAAGGACGCCACCTCGTGGCGCAGCGTGAGCACCGCGTCGGTCTGCGCGGTCGTGAGCTGCCCTTGGACATTGGGCATCTCGACACCGATCATGCCGACCAGATGGTTCGGTGAGACGACGGCCGGATCGATCGCCTTCACGGCCGGGATGCGGTGGGAGGAGAGCACGCGCTGGGCCCGCTCGAGCATCGAGACGTCCCTCACGGTGAGCGGCCGGCCGCCGCGGCGTTCGGCGACCACGAGCGCTCCCGGCGTCCCGACATCTGCGAAGGCCTTCTTCTGGAGGTTCGCGGCCTGCACCGACTGGTAGTGGCTCGGGAGGAACGACACCTCGCTCGATGTCGTCGAGAGCTTCGGCGCGAGGCCGATGATGGCGACGGCGGCGACGATCCACACGCCGATGACCCTCCACGGGTGGCGCACCACCATCCGTCCGAGCTTGGCGAACATGTTGCTCCTGTCGGTTCCCTCGTTCTCCTGCCACCGTGTACGCTACCCATTGTGTACTTACTTGTCGACAGGCAAGTCAGGTCGCTATGATGAGTGCCGTGGTATGGGACGCGATCGAGCCGAACGCGATCGAGCCGAAGGCGATCCACATGGGCGCCTTCGGGGAAGCTCCCGAGGCGACGCCGGGTGTGACGCACGCCCATGCAGGAGACCAGACCCGGGCGCGGATCTTGGACGTCGCACTCGAGCTCATCGCCGACCGGGGATTCGCCGCCACCTCGACGCGTGAGATCGCCGAGCGCCTCGGTGTCACCAAGGCCGCCCTCTACTACTACTTTCGCACCAAGGACGACCTTCTCGCTGCCATCGTGGGGCCGGCGACGTCCGAGCTCGACGCCCTCATCGAGCGAGCCGGCGCCGACGCGTCCTCGGATGCTCGGGATGGGCTCCTCCTTGGCTACGTGGACCTCGTGGCCCGGCACGCGGACCTGATCCGCGTCCTGGCGAACGACCCCGCGGTCAAGGAGTGCTCGAGCCTTCGCGCGGTGATCCCACTGTTCCAGAGGCTGGTTCCGCTCCTGGCGGGCGCCGACGAGCCGGACACCGCGCAGCGGGCGCGGGTTCGCGCTGCGTTGAGCGCGATCCACGGCGCTCTCGTGCGTGGGCAGCCCGCAGACGACCTGGAGATCCTCCGTGCGACGGCCGTCGAGGTCGCGCGCGCCGCGCTTGGGCTGCCCGAGCCGGCACCCCTCGCGGCTCCGACGGGACGCTGAGCGGTTCGGAGCCGAGCGCCCGCGGAGGCGGAGCGACGCTCGGCGGGCTCAGTGGGCTCAATGGGCTCAGTGGGCTCAATGGGTGCCGCCTGCTGCCGGCGGTGCGTCGCCGATGGGCGGGCCTTCGTCCTCTGAGTCGTCGGGCTGATCGCCAGCGTCGGAACGCGCGCCGGCTCCTCGTGTGATCGGAGCGCTCTGGCGGACCGCGGTCTTCGAGGCGGCCGTCTTCGGGGCGGCGGTCTTCGGGGCCGCGGCCTTCGGGACCGACGTCTTCTGCGCCGCAGTCCCGGGGGGCTGGGGAAGCGGGGTGAGCGGTGTCCGGGCGACGCCCGCGGCGAGCATGGCGGAGTTCGGAATCTTGTACACGCCGTCTTCGGTGTGAAGGCTCACGTACGTGAGGGACATCTCCACGACGCGAGCGTCGAAGATCCCGCCGAGCGAGCCCGAGCGCACGCGGACCCGGTCACCGACGTGGAACGGCCTGGCAAAGATGAGGACGAGCCCGGCGAAGACGTTGCTGAGGCTTTGCTGCGCCGCGATCCCGAGGACGACTCCTGCGAGCCCCGCCCCTACGAGGAGGTGCTCGATGGACACGTTGACGACGGCGAGCACCCCGAAGATGACGATCAGGTAGCCCACGGCGGCAGTCGTGATCCGCACCGCGCCCCCCGCAGCCGGCAGTGACGTCGAAGCGACACGGCGGCCGAGGACCGAGGACAGGCGCGTCGTCCCCAGTCCGCCGAAGACGAGCAGCACGGCAGCGCTGATCCAGGCGATGAGCCGCGGGTTGATCTTGGGTGTCGACACGTGGCCGAACGCCGACCCGGTCACCAGCGCCGCCAGCGCCAGCAGGCTCGAGAGCACTCCGAGGATCCAGTCGCGCTCTCGCCGCCACCTGGTCACGACCGCCACCTATCCGCGTTCGCGAAGCCGCGCGTCCCTGCCCTCGGCTCGTCGTCGGTCGTCACCGTGCGCAGCTCCATCTCTCCAGGCGAGCGTAGGCACAGCCGGGGCCCGAGCCAATCGTTGCTCGAGGTCTCGATCCTCTGTGCGGGTCATGTTGTCAGGCCAGGCTCGTGCGGCCAGGCTCGTGGGGCCAGGCTCGTGGTGCCAGGCTCGTGGTGCCAGGCTCCGATCGAGGGTACTCGCCCTCGTGGGGGCAGCGTGGGGAGCCCGGGGGGCACGCTGATAGCGTCGAGCGAGTGCGCCTCCGAGTGTTCGTCGAGCCGCAGCAAGGAGCCACCTACGGCCAGCTCCTGGGGGTGGCCCAGCACGCGGAGTCCCTCGGCTTCGACGGCTTCTTCCGCTCCGACCACTACCTTGCGATGGGCGGTGACGGGCTCCCGGGGCCGACCGACGCGTGGGTGACCCTTGCGGGCATTGCCCGTGAGACGCGCCGGCTGCGGCTGGGCACCTTGGTGACCTCGGCGACGTTCCGGCTTCCCGGGCCCCTGGCGATCGCCGTGGCGGAGGTGGACGAGATGAGCTCCGGCCGAATCGAGCTCGGCATCGGTGCCGGGTGGTTCGACGACGAGCACCTCGCCTACGGGATCCCGTTCCCGCCGACGATCGAGCGGTTCGACCGGCTCGAGGAGCAGCTCGAGATCGTGACGGGCCTGTGGGCGACGCCAGTGGGGGAGCGTTTCTCGTACTCGGGTCGCCACTACCGCCTGGCGGACAGCCCTGCCCTGCCCAAGCCGGTGCAGCACCCGCACCCTCCACTGATCATCGGGGGAGAAGGGCGGTCTCGCACGCCCCAGCTCGCGGCGCGCTTCGCTGACGAGTTCAACGCGCCCTTCCTCGTCGTCGAGGACGCAGCACGCCAGTACGACCGCGTCCGGGAGGCGTGCGAGGCGATCGGACGGGACCCTGGTTCCCTCCGGCTGTCCGCTGCCGTCGTGGTTTGCTGCGGACGGGACGAGCCGGAGGCCGAGCGCAGGGCCGCGGCCATCGGACGTGACCTCGCTGAGCTCCGTGAGCACGGTGCGGCCGGAACGCCTGACGAGGTGGTGGCGCGCTGCCGCGCTTACGGCGACGCTGGCGCCTCGACGCTCTACCTCCAGGTTCTCGATCTCTCCGACCTCGACCATCTGTCGCTCATCTCGGGCGAGGTGCTCCCGGCGCTCAGCCGATCGCGCGGGTGACGCAAGTGATTGGGCTCCCGATCCGTGAGGCTCGGTGCGGCCCCAGGTGAGCGCCGTTTCACGCTGAACCCTTGCGCCCGCGCACACACGCGTGCGTACCATCTCCTTCAATGGGGATGCCGGTCACGCACCGCTTCGTGGCTCGTGCGTTGCGGGCCGCGCTCGTGTGCGCCTGCGCTGCGTCCACGGCGACGGCGGCGACCGTGGCGGTATGGGGCGACGGGCCCGCAGGTGCGTCGGACGGGGCGGGCGCCGTCCAGGCGCCTGGCGTGCATGGTGTGCATGCCGTGCATGCCGCGCACGGGGCCGCCGCGCTCACGGCCGCCGTGCACGCACAATCCGTGCTCGATGGCCACAGCTACAGCCTGATCACAGACCGCGGCGGGTTGATCGGCTTCGGGGCGGCGATCAGCTCCTCGGGTCTGGCGAACTCGCCGTCACCCTTCGTCGGAGGCGCGCCGACGCCTGACGGCAAGGGTGCGTGGATCGCTGCAGCGAGTGGAGCCGTCGAGGTTCTCGGCGACGCCACCTACCTGGGCTCGATGGGTGGCCAGCACCTCGACCAGCCGATCGTGGGGATGGCGGCGACGCCCACAGG
>JAKAQM010000198.1 GCA_021822565.1 Actinomycetes bacterium
GGTGTCCGGTGGCGTCTACTCGGGAAAGGGCGACTACGTCTCGATCAGCGCCGCGGTCATCTACATCTGGCTGGCGCTGCTGGCGGCCCTCTTCCTCTCGCCGGTGCGCACGTGGGTCCACCTCGGCGTGATCGCGGGTGCGTACGCCGTCGTGCTCGCCCTCGACGGCAACAGCGGAGCACCGGCCGAGTGGCTGTTCGTCACCGGCACGGCGACCGTGACCGCCCTGGTCACCATGGCCATCCGGACCGAGCTGGTCCTCATGTCCGAGCGCGACCCGCTCACCGGACTGCCCAACCGGGCAGGGCTGGAACGGGTGCTCGAACGTGAGATCGCCGCGGCCCGGCGCTCGCAGACCCCGCTCACCGTCGCGGTGATCGACCTCGACGACTTCAAGAGCCTGAACGACAAGCGCGGGCATCTCGCCGGGGACGAGGCGCTGATCGCGACGGCGCGGTCCTGGGAGACCGCGCTGCGAGGGAGCGACGTGCTGGCCCGCTTCGGCGGCGACGAGTTCGTGGTGGTGCTCCCCGGCTCCCGGGCGCTGCAAGCCGGCCGGGTCATCCGGCGGATGCACGGCGCGGACGGCACCTGGAAATTCTCCGCGGGCCTGGCGTCATGGGACGGGTCGGAGTCGCCCGTCCAGCTCATCGCACGAGCCGACGGCGCGCTCTACGAGGCGAAGGCGAGGGATCGCTCCCGTACGGTGGTCCTCGCCCGCCCACCCGCGGCCACCTCACCCGTGGTGACTCGACCCGCGGCGACCCGACCGGCGGCGGCCGCGCCCGGGGCGGCCCCACCCGCGGTCAGTGGATGAACGGGCTGAAGATCTTCACCCCGACGACCACGACTGCGACCACGAGGTAGGCGCGCAGGCTGTAGACGCTCGCCGTGCGCAGGAGCGTCTTGCGGGGCTTCGGCAGGCGCTCGAGGCGGGGCATGCGCCAGGTCCTGCGATCGAGCGTCCTCGCCGCGGCGCGCTCGTCGACCAGTTCCCCTCGAGCGATCCGGCGGCGCCTCGCCAAGAGGACCGCCGGGGCGAGGACCGCTGCGACCGCCCCGGCGGCGGCGAAGCACAGCTCGGTGAGCCGCACCCCGTTCAGCTGCGGGAACAGGGTGGCGATCGTGAGGTCCAAGGACAAGACGACGAGGACCGAGACGATCGTGATCGCGAAGAAGTTGACGACCGGCCCGTTGACCCATGGCCCGAGCACGTCGGTGTCGTTGCAGAGCAGCACGAGGAACAGCACCGCCGAGGGAAGCAGGATCCCGGCCAGCACCTGGACGTACTGGGTGGCGGTGCCCAGGAAGGCGTTGGTCCCGAGCGCCACGATGAGGCAGGCGAGGAGGATCTGCACGCCGTAGGCGCCGTAGAAGAGCGGCGCCGTACGGACGGTGCGGTGGAGCGAGTGGTGGCGGTTGACGCTGTCCCCGAACGCGTACGAGGTGGACAGCGACACCGCGCCTGCGCCGACGAGGCTGGCGAACACGAGCATGACCGCGGCGATCCCTCCCGCCACCGGTCCGAGGGTCGCGGCGATGGCGTGGTCGAACCACCCCGAGTCGGTGTAGGCGGCCGAGGGGCCGAAGGCCCTCGTGTGGTACAGCGCGGCACCGAAGACGACCATGCCCGCTGCGGCGACCGTGGTGATCACGCCGCCGATGAAGGTGTCGAACCGCTCGTAGTCGAGCCAGCGGGGGCTGATGCGCTTGTCGAGCACGTTGGACTGCTGGAAGAACAGCTGCCATGGCGCGACGGTCGTGCCGATGAGCGCCACGATCAGCAGGATCGCCGAGCCCGAGATCCCGCCGGCGGCCCCCGGCACCACGAAGTGGAAGCCGATCGGGCCCCAGTGGGGGTGGGCGAGCAGGGCCGCGGGGACGAAGACGAAGCTGCCCAGGATCACGGCGAACATGAACCGCTCCCACCAGCGGAACCGCCCGGTCGCGGCGACGGCGAAGAGCATGACCCCGGCGACGCTCACCGAGAGGAGCTTGGGCACCCCGAAGTAGCCGAGGCCGAAGTAGATCCCGATGAACTCGGTGAGCAGCGTCAGGAAGTTGAGGGCGAAGAGGTCGAGCACGGCGAACGCCGCCCACGCGCGGCCGAAGCGCTCACGGATCAACCGGGCGTGGCCCACGCCGGTGACCGTTCCGAGGCGCGCCACCATCTCCTGGGCGATCAGGAGGACCGGCAGGAGCAGCAGCAGGACCCAGAGCAGGCTGTAGCCGAACCGCTGGCCGGCCTGCGTGTAGGTCTGCACGCCGCCGGCGTCGTTGTCCCCGACCATCACGATGAGCCCGGGGCCCATGATCGCGGCGAAGGTGAGCATGCGACGCTTCCAGGAGCGTCGACCGGCGTGGTCGAGCATCGACACGGTGCCGAGCGCGCCTTCGATGTCGCCGATGTGGGCGGAATCGAGCACGGCGGGGGCGAAGTCCATGTCCTCGGTGTCGAGGACGACGGCAGCGGAGTCACGCGTGGGCACAGGGCACCTCCTCTGGGGGGTGAAGGGGGCAACGGTGGGGCAGAAGCTCGGGGGCCGCGGCCGCGCGCCGACGCGACGAGGTCGACTGCGGCGACGCCGCTCAAGCTGGGAGAGGATCGAGGAACCGTGCCCCGGCGTCACGGCGCCGGAGCGGACGGGGTCAGCTCAGGAGCAGCATGGAGACGCCGGGGCACGGCGATGGAGGCTGGGGACTATGAGGTTCTGCGCTCATCACCCACCTCCTTCGTGCGGCGTCATCCGTTGGAGCAGCGACGAGTCTAGCTCGTCACGGCGCGCCGCCGGCACCCGGGCAGGCAGGCCTGCGCCTGCCGTGGACGATCTTGTCCGTCCGCGCCGCGGTCACGACCACGGTGACCGAGCGGACCTTGCGCCCAGAACCGATCGCGAGCAGCCCGCTGTCGGTCGGCGACAGGACGCGCCCACCCGTCACCTTCACGCAGTAGCCATGCGAGTAGCGCATCGACGTGGGCACGCCGTCGATCGCCGCCGCGTAGGTCTGGGCCAGCACGCGGGCGGTGGGACGGAGGCGGCCTGTGATCTTCACCAGCGCCTCGTCCGTGCTCCCCGTCGGGTCGTCGTAGTACTTCCACGACCAGTACGTCCACCCGACCAGGTGCGCGTCCATGAGGGCGACGGCCTGGCGGAGGTAGGTCGGGTTCGACGTCGCACCGAACTCGCTCACGAACCACGCCGGACCATCCCTCTGCGCGTGGGAGGCCATCTCCGCCCGGTCCTCCGCCCGGCGATCGACGGCGCGGGCCTCCTCGTGCAGGCAGGCTCCGACGTTCGTCGGGTTCCCGGTCACAGGGTTGCGGTACCCGCAGTAGACGTGGACGTTGAAGACGAGGTTCGGGAAGTCCATCGGGCCCATGAACGTCGGCACGTCCCCGCGGGCGAAGATGTCCGGCTCGGGGAAGACGAGCTTGCCGGGCGCATTGCGAAGGAGCACCGGGACGACCCCTGTCCGAGGGTCGGCGCGCGGGCAGCGGGGCGGCGGAGCTCCGTGCAGGAGGCGGCCGACGTGCGCGGACCCGGTGTAGAAGCACTCGAGCTGGGCGTCGAAGTGCTCGTCGCCCCTCCGAAAGATGGACGCGGAGAACGGCTCGTTGTACGGGTCGAACCCGATCACCCACGGGTCGTTCCGGAAGAAACGGGCCACCATCCCCCACACCTGGTCGAACTGGCCCTGCAGGTTCCCGACGACGTCGTTCCTCCAGAAGTGGCTGAACGCGATGTCGGCGGCAGGCGTGCCGTAGACCTTGGACCACCGACCGGGTGGATGCGTGGGCCGC
>JAKAQM010000053.1 GCA_021822565.1 Actinomycetes bacterium
GAGCGCGGTCACGGCGGCCCCCGTTCGCCGGGATCCGTCGCCGCCGCGGAGCCCTCGTGGCTGTGCCGTCGCGCCGTCGATCTCGGGCGCAGGGGAAGCCGTCGCGGTTCCCCTGGTCATCGCACTACCCCTATCCGCGAGGGCCCTGCGCCTCCGTGGCCGTCACCACCGTTTCTGGCGCCCCGAGGTGTGCAGCTCGAGGAGGTAGCGGTTGTATGCCGCGAGCTCCTCGTCGTCCTCCTCGTCGCGGGCCTCGCTCCCGTCCTCGCCGTCCTCCTCGTCGCGGGCCTCGTCGCGGGCCTCGTCGCGGGCCTCGTCGCGGGCCTCGTCGCGGGCCTCGTCGCGGGCCTCGCTCCCGTCCTCGCCAAGAGCGCCGGTGTCCGCGGGGGCAAGCACGTCGGCGGAGGCTGGACGTCCGGCGGGAGCGACGGGCGCCTGCTCGGGTTGGTCGTGCACGAGCTTCCACCACAGGTACACGGCGTAGCCGGTGAAGAACGGCCATTCGAAGACGTAGGCCCAGCTGAGCGTGTTCCCTTGACGCACGCGCTGGACCTGCCACCAGAACAGCCCGAGGAACGTCGGGACCACCACGACGACAGTGACGTGGAGCCCGATTGCGCGCTTCGTCCACCACATGGTCGAGGGCCGGCCCGACGCGGGCGAGGGCGCAGCCGAGACACCAGGCGCAGCCGGAGCATCGGGCGCAGCCGAGACATGGGGCGCAGCCGAGACATGGGGCGCAGCCGGAGCTCGGCTCGGTCCCGGGACGACGTCGGAGGTCGACACCAGGTCCGAGCCTACCCAGCTCCGGTCGCCGCTGGGATGCGTGTGCGCCGGGCGCCGAAGCGGGCAAGATGAGCGCCGTGAGCGTCGGCCAGCTCTCCGCCATCGTCCTCGCCGCCGGGGAGGGCACCCGCATGCGCTCGCAGCGGCCCAAGCCGCTCCACAGGCTCTGCGGTCGGGCGATGGTGCTGCACGTCCTCGACGCGCTGGCAGAGCTCGACGTGGAGCGCGTCGTCGTGGTCGTCGGGCACCGCGCGGAATGGGTCGGGCGGACCCTGCTCGAGGACGCTCCGAAGCGGCTCTCCGTCGCGCTCGTCATCCAGGACGAGCAGCGCGGGACCGGGGACGCGACGGCCGTAGGGCTCACGGGACTGCTCGACGAGACCGGGGCGGGCGACGACCAGGAGGGCGACGTGGTCGTGCTCCCAGGCGACACGCCGCTCGTGCGGCCTCAGACGATCGCCGCGTTGGTCCGGCACCACCGTGAGCATCAGGCTGGCGCGACGCTGCTCACGGCCGAGGTGGCCGTCGCAGACGGCTACGGGCGCGTCGTGCGCGGCAAGGACGGCGGCGTCGTGTGCGTGGTCGAAGACCGCGACGCGACCTTCGAGGAGCGGCAGATCAACGAGGTCAACACGTCGATCTACTGCTTCCGGCGGAGCGTCCTCGCGCCGTCGCTGCGTCGAGTGCGCCCGGTCAACGAGCAGGGCGAGTACTACCTGACCGACGTCGTCGAGGTCCTGTCCGGGGCCGGCTACAAGGTGGAGGCGCTCGCGGTGGCGGACCCGATGGAGGCCGCCGGAGTCAACGACCGGGCGCAGCTCGCCGTCGCCGAGGCCGAGCTGCGCGACCGCATCAACGAGCGGTGGATGCGCCGGGGCGTGACCATGTGGGACCCCGAGCGCACCTATGTCGACGCGGAGGTCCGGCTCTCGACGGATGTGACGCTCCTGCCCGGGGTGATCCTGCGGGGGGCGTGCACCGTCGGTGAGGGCGCGGAGATCGGTCCGGAGTCCACGCTTCTCGACACCCAGGTCGGGGAGCGGGCCGAGGTGCGCCACAGTGTCTGCGTCGGCGCCGTCGTCGGAGCCGGTGCCCATGTCGGGCCCTTTTCGACGCTCGGGCCCGGTGCTCGGGTGGGACCTGGCGAGTCGGTGCCGCCGTTCACCGGTGTGGGAGGTGCCCTGGGACCGCTCTCCCCCGGCGCCCACGCCGACGCGTGGTCGGGCCCGAGGCGGTAGCGTCGGCGCCGTGGAGTTCATCCCGCGGCGACGTCTCGTCCTCGTGTCGGGCCGTTCGCACCCGGTCCTCGCAGAGCAGATCGCCCTTCACCTGGGCGTGGAGCTGAGCGAGGCCAACCTCCGGGAGTTCGCCAACGGGGAGATCCACTGCCGCTACGACGCGTCGGTGCGCGGCTGCGACGTCTTCATCGTGCAGACGCACTGCGGGCCGGTGAACGACTCCTTGATGGAGCAGCTGATCATGATCGACGCGGCCAAGCGCGCGTCGGCCAAGCGGATCACGGCGGTCTGCCCCTACTACGGCTACGCGCGCCAGGACCGAAAGTCGGCGGGCCGCGAGCCCATCACGGCCAAGCTCGTCGCGGACATCCTCTCTGCAGCGGGCGCGGACCGGGTCGT
Organism: Actinomycetes bacterium; assembly: GCA_021822565.1. Lineage (GTDB taxonomy): Bacteria > Actinomycetota > Acidimicrobiia > Acidimicrobiales > RAAP-2 > JAJYVT01. The sequence goes on from JAKAQM010000053.1 coordinate 2,424, forward strand.
CAGCGTGGACCTCCACTCGGGCCAGATCCAGGGGTTCTTCGACGTGCCCTTCGACCACCTGACGGCCACGCCCGTCCTCGAGGGCTACCTGCGGGAGCACGTCGCCGACTGCACCGAGGACATCGTCGTGGTGGCGCCCGACGCGGGCCGCGTGAAGGTGGCCGAGCGCTACAGCCAGCACCTGGGCTCCGACCTCGCCCTCGTGCACAAGACGCGACCTCGCGGCACGGCCAACCAGGTCGAAGCGCGCCACGTCGTCGGGGACGTGGCCGGTCGTCGCTGCGTGATCATCGACGACATGATCGACACCGCGGGGACGGTGTGCGCTGCGGCCGAGCTGCTCACCGACGCCGGTGCCTCCGACGTGTGGGCCATGGCGACCCACGGCGTGCTCTCCGATCCGGCCGCCGACCGCCTGAAGGCCGCTCCGATCTCGAAGGTCGTGGTGACGGACACGCTCCCGGTCCCCGAGGACCGTGTGTTCGACAAGCTCGAGGTGCTCTCCGTCGCCAAGGTGATCGCCGACGCGATCGACGCGGTCTTCGAGGACACCTCGGTGTCGGAGATCTTCGGCGGCGAGAACCTGGCCTGAGCGGCCCGGCAGCCCGAGCGATCCACCGATGGCAGAGGTGCACGGGTTCTGCGACGAGCGATTCGTCGCCGTGCGGGAGGCCTTCGAGCAGCACTTCGACGACGGTGCGGACATCGGGGCATCGTGCGCGGTCTACGTCGACGGCGAAGCGGCCGTCGACCTCTGGGGCGGCTACCTCGACGAGGATCGTACGGCACCGTGGAGCGCGGAGACGATCGTGAACGTCTGGTCGATCACGAAGACGATGACGGCGCTCTGCGCGCTCATGCTGGCCGACGCCGGCGAGCTCGACCTCTCTGCGCGTGTGGCGCGGTACTGGCCGGAGTTCGCCGCGGCCGGCAAGCGCGAGGTCGAGGTGCGCCACCTGATGGGCCACACGTCGGGTCTCGCAGGCTGGACGGCACCGATGACGGTCGAGGACCTCTACGACTGGGAGAAGGCGACGGGCCTCCTCGCCGCGCAGGAGCCCTGGTGGGCTCCCGGCTCGGCCTCCGGCTACCACGCCCTCACCCAGGGCTACCTCGTCGGTGAGCTCGTCCGGCGGGTGACCGGCCAGAGCGTCGGCCGGTTCTTCGCCGAGCAGGTGGCGGGGCCGCTCGACGCCGACTTCTTCATCGGCACCCCCGAGTCGGCGGACTCCCGGGTGGCGCCGGTCGTCGCGCCCGAGCGCCTCGCGCGCATCAGCAAGGACGACGCGCCGCTCGCGTCCCGGACGTTCCTGAACCCGCTGCTCCCCGCAGAGACGTCTCGGTCGACCGCGTGGCGGCGCGCCGAGATCCCTGCTGCGAACGGTCACGGCAACGCGCGCTCGGTCGCAGGCGTCCACTCGGTGCTCGCGTCCGGGGGGGAGGCGCGCGGCGTGCGGCTCCTCTCCACCAGGGGATGCGAGCGCGTCTTCGAGGAGCAGTCCGACGGCAAGGACCTGGTGCTCGGAGTCCCCCTGCGGTTCGGGATGGGGTTCGGGTTGGCGGGCGAGCTCTTCTCCGGCGGCCCGAGGACCTGCTTCTGGGGTGGCTGGGGCGGGTCGATCGTGATGGCCGACCTGGATGCACGGGTGTGCATGGCCTACGTGATGAACAAGATGGGCTCGGGCATCGTCGGCGACCCCCGAGGAGCGTCGCTGGTCCAGGCGTTGCGTTCGGCGCTGGCCTGACGGAGCGGCGCTCGTCTCGTGGCGCGCTGGAGCCGTCGGCCGCGCGCACGCTACGCTTGACGGCCGTTGTCCAGCGTGGGCCCGTCCCCCTCGGGGCGGGTCGCGCGGTGGCGGCGACATCGGCGACGGCGCCGGTGCGACGCGCCAGCTGGCCCCTCGAAGGAGACCCTCCATGCCCGAGATCGTCCTGGAAGCCGAGGTCGGGAGGACGCTCGGCTCGAGCGCTTCGCGACGCCTGCGTGCCGCGGGGAAGATCCCGGGCATCCTCTACGGCCACGGTGCGGAACCGGTGCCGGTGGCGGTCGAGGGGCGGGACCTGCGCGTCGCGCTCTCGGGGGAGGCGGGGACGAACGCCCTGCTCGCACTGCGCGCGGAAGGGAAGACCTACCTGACCCTGGCGAGAGAGCTCCAGCGACACCCCGTGCGAGGCACGGTCACCCATGTCGACTTCCAGATCGTCGGCCGCGACGAGGTCATCGCTGCGGACGTCGCCGTCCTCCTCACCGGTGAGGCCACCGAGGTGCACCACGGGGACGGGCTCGTCGACCAGCAGCTCTTCACCCTCCCGGTGCACGCCAAGCCGGCGGACATCCCGACCCAGGTGGAGGTGGACGTCTCGGCGCTCACGATCGGCGGGGTCATCCGCGTCGGCGACCTGGACCTCCCGAGCGGCGTCTCGGCCGATCTGGACGACGACGTCCCGGTGGTCACCGGGGTCCCCCCCAGGGTGCAGACCGGCGCGGAGGGGGGCGCCGAGGCACCGGCAGCGGGGGAGGGCGAGGCCACCGCTTCCGCCGGGGCGCACGAGGGCTAGGCGCTGCGGCCCATCTTCGCAGGACGCGGCCTGGGGTCTGGCCGCGGTCGAGAGCCGGGCCCTCGCCGTGGCACCCCGGCGGACCTGCTCGTCGTCGGCCTCTCGAACCCGGGTGCCGACTACGAAGGCACGAGGCACAATGTCGGTGCGGACGCGGTTCGCGTGCTCTCCAGGCGATGCGGGACCGGCAGCCTCCGGCCCGAGAAGGGCCAGCGGGCGGTCGTCGAGGAGGTCCGGATCGGGGACGCACGGGTCGCGCTCGCGGTGCCGAGCACGTACATGAACGAGTCCGGTGCAGCGGTCCGGCCGCTCATGCGCCGCTTCGGGATCGACGACCCGACCCGCCTCGTCGTGCTCCACGACGAGCTCGACCTGCCCCCGGGCCGGATCCGCGTCAAGCTCGGGGGCGGGCTCGCAGGCCACAAGGGTCTCCAGTCGATCCGGGACCATCTCCACACCGTCGACTTCGTGCGGGTGCGGATCGGGATCGGGAAGCCCCCCGGCAGGCAGAGTGGAGCCGACTACGTGCTCCGACGCCCGGGCAAGGCCGAGCGCGCGCTGCTCGACGGCGCGATCGAGGCGGCCGCCGACGCAGCCGTGATCGTCGTGTCCGACGGCGTGGACGCTGCAATGAACCGGTGCAACGGTGACGTCTGAACCCGTGTCGCCGCCGGCCCATGTCCGGGCCCCGCTCGCAGCGCTCACCGGCGCGTTGCGCAACGAGCCCTCCCTCACGCAGGTGGTCGGCGTGCCCGACGCGACCATCGCGGTCGCCGGGCCGGCGCAGGCCTTCACGGTCGCCGGGCTCGCGCGCCTGTCGGACCGGCGCCCGATCCTGGTCGTGGCGGCGACGGAGGCCGAGGCGGAGCGGTTCGCTTCCGACCTCGCGTGCTTCGTCGAGGCCGGCGACGGGAGCGAACCGCGGATCGTGGGCGCGCTCGCCGATCCCGTGGTCCGGCTGCCGGCCTGGGAGACGCTCCCCTTCGAGCGCGTCAGCCCGGACGTGGCCACGATGGGCCAGCGGCTCGCGGTGCTCTGGCGCCTGGCAGGCGACACCGGTGCGGTAGCAGCCGGTGAGGCGGGACAGGCGAGCGGGCCGACGATCGTGGTGGCCTCCGTGCGTGCGCTCCTCCAGCGGCTCGCCCCCTGGCGCAAGATCGCCTCCCCGGTCGTGGTACGCCGGGGGGCCCGCTTCGACGTGCACGAGGCAACGTCGCGCCTCGTGGCCGCGGGCTACCGGCGCGAGCCGCAGGTGGAGCACCGAGGGGAGCTCGCAGTGCGCGGCGGCATCGTCGACGTCTTCCCGTCGACGTCGGACACCCCGGTCCGTATCGACCTCTTCGGCGACGAGGTCGACCGCTTGACTGCGTTCGACGTGGTCGACCAACGATCGACCTCGGTGCTGGATGCCGCGGTCCTCTACGGTTGCCGGGAGCTGGTGCTGACCGACGCGGCCCGTGCTCGGGCGGCAGAGCTCGTCGACCAGGCGCCCTGGGGCCGCCGCAACTGGGAGCGGCTCGCCGACGGCGAGGCCTTCGAGGGCATGGAGTCGTGGCTGCCGTGGCTCCAGCCCGAAGAAGAGCTCCTCACCGACCTTCTGGGTGAGCACGCGCAGGTCGTCGTGGTCGAGCCACGCCGCGTGCGCGACCGGGCGCTCGAGGTCGTCTCGGAGGAGGCCGCGCTCGCGGACACCTTGGCGGCCACCTGGGGAGCCGTGCCCCGCCCCGACGGCCGAGCGCGCGCGGAGCCTCCCGGTGCCGAGCCGGCGGTCGTCCCGGCGCCCGACGAGGAGGGCGCGGGATCGGTCTTCCCCCGCCTCCACCTCCCCTTCGAGCGGCTCCTCGCCCGCACGAGGGCGGCGATTCTCGCGCTCGTCCCGGTGGCCGACACCCCCGAGCAGGCGTCGGTCACCGTGCGCGGGTTCGCGCACGTCGCCGGGGACGCCGGCCGTCTCGCCGACCAGGTGCGCGCCCTCGTGGAGGACGGGTTCTCGGTGACGCTGTGCTCGACCACCGATCTCGGCAGGTCCCGGCTCTCGGAGGTGCTGGCCGGCGAGGGCATCGTCGCGCCGGCCGTGGAGCGTGCCGACCCCGGCGTGGGCGCGGGTGTGGTGACGGCCCCGCTGTCCGCCGGGTTCTCCCTTCCCCGAGCACGCGTCGCCGTGCTCTCGGAGACCGACGTCACCGGCCGGAGAGCGGTCCACCGGCGCGCCCGGCCGCGTGCGCGGCCCACCGACGGCTTCTTCGACGACCTGGGCCCAGGCGGCTACGTGGTCCACCGCCAGCACGGGGTGGCCCGGTACGCGGGCATGACCACTCGCTCGGTCGCCGGCACGACGCGCGACTACCTCGTGCTCGAGTTCCGTGGGAGCGACCGGCTGTACCTCCCCGTGGACCAGATCGAAGCGGTGACCCCCTACAGCGGGGGCGAGTCGCCGACGCTGTCCAAGATGGGCGGCGCGGACTGGCAGCGCGCCCGTTCCAAGGCGCGAGCTGCAGCCGGAGAGGTGGCCCAGGAGCTCGTCGCGCTGTACCGGCGCCGTCTCGAGGTGCAGGGCCACGCGTTCGCGCCCGACTCGCCTTGGCAGCGCGAGCTCGAGTCCTCGTTCCCCTACGCCGAGACCGCGGACCAGTTGCGGGCGATCGCCGAGGTGAAGGCCGACATGGAGCTGCCGAGGCCGATGGACCGGCTCGTGTGCGGTGACGTCGGCTTCGGCAAGACCGAGGTCGCGGTGCGTGCAGTCTTCAAGGCCGTCCAGGACTCCAAGCAGGCTGCGATCCTGGTGCCCACGACGCTGCTCGCGAGCCAGCACCACCAGACGTTCTCCGATCGCTACGCCGGCTTCCCCGTCAGGGTCGAGCTCCTCAGCCGCTTCCTGTCGCCCTCGCAGGCGAAGAAGGTGGTGGACGGATTGGCCGACGGTTCGGTCGACGTGGTGGTGGGCACCCACCGGCTCCTCGCCCAGGACGTGCGCTTCAAGGACCTCGGGCTGCTCGTCGTCGACGAGGAGCAGCGCTTCGGAGTGACGCACAAGGAGGCGGTCAAGCGCATCGCCGAGGGCGTCGACGTGCTCACCCTCACCGCGAGCCCGATCCCGAGGACCCTCGAGATGGCGCTCACGGGGATCCGCGACCTCTCCCTCGTCAACACGCCGCCGGCCGACCGGCGCCCGATCCTCACCTACGTGGGCGAGTACGACGACGCCGCCGTCTCCGAGGCGATCCGGCGTGAGCTCTTGCGGGAGGGTCAGGTCTTCTTCGTCCACAACCGCGTGTCGGACATCGACGCCGTGGCGGCCAGGCTGCGTGCGCTCGTGCCCGAAGCCCGCATCGCGGTCGCGCACGGCCAGATGGACGAGGGGAGCCTCGAGCAGGTGGTGCTCGACTTCTGGGAGCGCAAGTACGACGTGCTCGTCTGCACGACCATCATCGAGTCGGGGATCGACATGCCGTCGGTGAACACGCTGGTGGTCGACCGTGCCGACATGCTCGGCCTCGGCCAGCTCCACCAGATCCGCGGACGCGTCGGCCGGAGCAACCAGCGCGCGTACGCCTACCTGTTCCACCCCGCAGATCGCATCCTGACCGAGCAGGCCTACGAGCGCCTGCGCACGGTGGGCGAGCACACCGAGCTCGGAGCGGGTTTCAAGATCGCGATGCGCGACCTCGAGATCCGCGGCGCCGGGAACCTGCTCGGGTCGACACAGTCCGGCCACATCGCGGCGGTCGGCTACGACCTGTACGTGCAGATGGTGGCCGAGGCGGTCGCCGAGGCGCGCGGGGAGCCGCGCCCTGCACCCCCGTCGGTCTCCCTCGACGTGCCCGGCGACGCGAACCTGCCGGCCGACTACGTGCCGCTCGAGGACGCGCGTCTGGAGGCCTACCGGCGGCTCGCCGCGGCCGCGACGCCCGGCGACGTCGACGACATCGCGGAGGAATGGTCCGACCGCTACGGCCCTCCGCCGCCAGCGGCGATCGGGCTGCTCGCCCTCGCGCGCCTGCGAGCGGAGTGCCTGCGCACCGGGATCCAGGAGGTCACCGTGGCTCCGGCCCGTGTGGGCGGTGCCCGCACCCCGGTCGCGAAGCTCTCGCCGGTCAGCCTCCCGGCGAGCGCCCAGGTCCGTCTTCGACGCCTGGTCGCAGGGGCCGACTTCCGAGAGCAGCTCCACCAGCTGGTGGTCCCGCTCGGCGGCGACGCGCACCCGGCCGACGCGCTCAGGTCCCTCCTGGTCGAGCTGCTGCCCAGCGCGGACCGCGCGTCGACAGCCCGGTAGCATGCCTCTCGCATGAGGAGCCCCAGCTCTCGCCGGGCAGGTCTCTCCTGCCTCCGTCGCAGTCCGCGGGGGCTGCGGGTCCACCGCGCCCCGTCGGCGACACGGCCGAGCTCCTGAGCCGGGCGTTCGGCGAACGCGCGCGTCGAGGTCCGACCCCTTTGGCCCGACCGCGCATCACCGTGCTCGGCCTCGGGCCTGCGGGCGGCGACATGCTCCCGCCGGCGACCCGCGAGCGGCTCTTGTCGGCGTCGACGGCGTTCCTGCGCACGGCGCGGCACCCCGCGGCGTCGGCACTCCTCGACGCAGCGGGCGCATCGGGTCATCTCGCCACGTTCGACCACCACTACGACGAGGCCGCGACCTTCGACGAGGTCTACGAGCGGATCGTCGCGGATCTGGTCACGGCGGCCCAGGTCGTCGCTGCGGACGGCGGTGAGGTCGTCTACGCGGTGCCAGGCTCGCCGCTTGTCGCGGAGCGCACGGTGGAGCTGCTGCGTCAGGACCCGAGGGTGGACGTGACGGTCGTGCCGGCCATGTCCTTCCTCGATCTCGCGTGGGCCCGCCTCGGCGTCGACCCCGTCGCCGCGGGCGTGCGGCTCGTGGACGGGACGCGTTTCGCCGTCGAGGCCGCGGGGGAGCGTGGCCCCCTGCTCGTCGCGCAGTGCTGGTCGTCGCGGGTGCTCTCCGAGGTGAAGCTCGCCATCGGCGAGGACGACCCGCCGCCGGAGGTCACCGTGACGGTGCTGCACCACCTGGGTCTCCACGACGAGGTGGTCGCGGTCGTCCCCTGGCACGAGCTCGACCGGGCGGCGGTGCCCGACCACCTCACGACGCTGTGGGTCCCGCGTCTTGCTGCGCCGGTCGCAGGTGAGCTCGCGGCGCTCGACGAGCTCACCCGGCGCCTCCGGCGCGACTGCCCCTGGGATCGCCAGCAGACCCACGCGTCGCTCGAGCGCCACCTCCTCGAGGAGACCTACGAGGTCCTCGAGGCGATCGACGCCCTCGAGGCGCTCGAGGCGCTCGAGGAAGCCGGGAACCGGGGGGATGCCGGACCAGGGCACGAGGGCGATGCTGCGGCTCCGGCAGAGGCTGCGGCTGCGGCAGAGCCTGCGGCTCCGGCAGAGCCTGCGGCTCCGGCAGAGGCGGAGCAGCAAGCCGTGGTGCACCTCGAAGAGGAGCTCGGAGACCTGCTCTTCCAGGTGTTCCTGCACGCACGTCTCGCAGCGGAAGAGGGGAGGTTCACGATCGCAGACGTCGCGCGGGGCCTGCGCGACAAGCTCGTCTCCCGTCACCCCCACGTCTTCGGCGACGTCGAGGCGCGCGACGCCGCGACGGTGGTCGCGAACTGGGAGCACCTGAAGAAGCAGGAGAAGGGCCGCACCAGCGTCACCGACGGCATCCCCCCGGCGCTGCCGGCGCTGGCGCTCGCCGCGAAGCTGCAGCGCAAGGCTGCTGCAGTGCCGGGGGCGGCTCCTTTGGACGCGGACACGCTGCATGCGCGGGCACGCCGGCTCTTGGAGGAGGTGATCGCAGCGTCGCACGGTGCGCCGGGAGACACGCACCCGCTGGACCTCGCCGGTGAGCTCCTCTGGGCCGTGGCGGACCTGGTGCGCCGGCTCGGCGTGGAGCCCGAGGATGCGCTCCGTGCCGCTGCAAGACGTCGCCGTGACGCGATCCGTGAGGCGGAGCAGCGCCACGGCGCTCCCGCAGGGACCTCGTGATCGAAGGGACGCCCGCCGCCCCGGCTCGGCTGCGTACGGCGCCGTGGCTGGAGGGGAGAGGCCGGGTGCTCCTCGTGTGCGTCGTCGTCACGTTCGCCAACTTCGCCGTGTGGTCGTGGGCCACCCCGCTCTTCGCCGCACCAGACGAGCCCACGCAGGTCGCCCGGGCGGCGGCCGTCGTACGCGGCGAGCTCGTCGGGGCGACCGTCGGCAGCGACCGCAACGCCTTCACGACGGTGACGGTGCCGGCGGTGTTCGCCGAGGACGGCCCGCTCGTCACGTGCTTCCAGTTCCGCCCCGACGTCCCGGCGTCGTGCGAGCCGCGGGTGCCGGCCTCCAGGAGGACGGTCCCCGTCGAGACGTACGTGGGCCGCTACCCTCCGCTGTACTACCTGATCGTCGGCCTCCCCTCGCTGGTCGTCCAGACCGCGCGTGGCATCTACCTCATGCGGCTCGTGAGTGCGCTGCTCGACGCGGTCCTCGTCTCGTTGGCGCTCTTCGCCGTCGTGCGGTGGTCGAAGAAGCCGCTGCTCCTGGTGGCGGTCATGGCTGCAGCGACGCCGATGGCGTGGTTCCTCGGGGGGGTCGTGAACCCGAGCGGGTTCGAGATCGCCGCCGCGCTGTGCCTGTGGACGTCGGGCGCGATCCTCGTCTTGGAGCATGCCGCCGCGCCGCCGCCCGGCCTCGTCGCGCTGGTGGCCAGCGCGTTCGCCGTCTTCGTCCTCGCGCGGCCGCTCTCACCGCTGTGGTGCGCGATCGCGGTCGTCGTGCTCGCCGCGGCCGCCGGGTGGCGGCGCGTGTGGGCGCTGCTCGCCAACCGCTCGGTGCAGTGGACGATCCCACCACTCGCGGCGTGCAGCGCATTGGCGCTCTTGTGGATCCTGAGCGAGCACTCCTTGGACCTCACGCCCTCGACCGCCCGGGTCCCGCGTCCCGAGACGTTCTCCCACCTCGTGCCGGTGATCTTCGCGCGCACGCCATCCTGGCTCGAACAGATGGTCGGCGTGTTCGGGTGGCTCGACACGACCTCGCCGGTGTTCACCTACGCGCTGTGGGGCGTCGTCGTCGGTGCCCTCGTGATCTCGGTCTGGGTGCGCGCCGTGCGGGGCGCCCGCGAGGCGAGGGAGGCGCTGGCGGTGGCAGCGCTGGTCCTGGCCGTGGTCCTCCTCCCGGTGGCGATCGTCTACAGCCAGGTCCACCGGCTGGGGATCGTCTGGCAGGGGCGAGACATCATGCCGCTCGCGGTGGGGGTCCCGATCCTCGCCGTCGCCGTCGCAGGACGCGACCGGGCGCTGCGGCGCCTGCACGGACGCGTCACGGCGTGGGCCGCGGCGTCGGTGTGCGCGGCGCTCGGCGTGGCGGGCTTCGCCGCGTTCTTCGAGGCGCTCAGGCGGTACGCCGTCGGCGTCGACGGACCGATCGACTTCCTCTCGGGACCGTGGCACCCGCCGCTCGGCAGCGCCGCAGCGCTGGTCGCTGCGTTCGTGTCCATCGCCGCGCTCTGCGTCGGGATCTTCCTCTTCGCCACGGCTCGCGCACGTTCATCGATTTCCGGACCACCACCAGGTAGCCTGGCCCTCCGAGCGCCGACGAGCGCGCAGCGCGTCGGCTGACCGCGAGTGCAGACCAGGGAGCTGAGCCGTTGGGCACGATCGAGTACGTCGTAGGACGCCAGGTCTTCGACTCGCGGGGGAACCCCACCGTCGAAGTGGAGGTCAGCCTCGACAGCGGGGCGCGCGGGCGCGCCACTGCGCCGTCCGGCGCGTCGACGGGCATCCACGAGGCGGTCGAGCTGCGAGACGGCGGCGACGCCTATGACGGCAAAGGCGTCCTCCGAGCCGTCGAGAACGTGCGCGGGGAGATCGCGGACGTGCTCGTCGGGTTGGACGCGCTCGACCAGCGCGGCGTGGACATGGCGATGGTCGATCTCGACGCCACGCCCGACAAGAGCCGCCTGGGGGCGAACGCGACGGTCGCCACGTCGCTCGCCGTGGCCAAAGCGACGGCGTCCGAGCTGGAGCTGCCCCTCTACCGCGCGATCGGCGGGGCGAACGCCCACGTGCTGCCCGTGCCGATGCTCAACGTCATCAACGGCGGCGTGCACGCCCGGAACTCGATCGACTTCCAGGAGTACATGCTGGTGCCGGTGGGCGCCGCATCCTTCGATGAAGCGCTGCGCTGGAGCGTCGAGACCTACCACGCGCTGCGAAAGGAGATCGACGCACGCGGGCTGTCCACCGCGGTCGGGGACGAGGGGGGCTTCGCACCGGACCTGCCGACCAACGAGGAGCCGCTCGAGATGCTGATCGGCGCCATCGAGGCGGCCGGGCGCACCCCAGGGGAGGACATCGCCCTGGCGCTCGATCCCGCCACGAGCGAGCTGTGGAAGGACGGCGCCTACGAGCTGAGCGGCGAGGGTCGGCGCCTCTCGTCAGGCGAGCTGGTCGACTACTGGGTGGGCATCGTGGACCGCTACCCGGTGATCTCTCTCGAAGACGGCATGGCCGAGGACGACTGGGAGGGATGGGCCACGTTGACGGCGGCCCTGGGCGATCGCATCCAGCTCGTCGGGGACGACGTGTTCGTGACCAACGTCGCGCTCATCGAGCGGGCCGTCGAGTCGGGCGTCGCCAACGCCGTGCTGATCAAGCCGAACCAGATCGGCACGCTCACCGAGACGCTCGACGCCATCGACCTCGCGACGCGCGCCTCCTACCGCACGGTGATCTCGCACCGCTCGGGGGAGACCGAGGACACCACCATCGCCGACCTCGCCGTCGCGGTCAACGCCGGGCAGATCAAGACCGGCGCGCCGTGCAGGACCGAGCGCGTCGCGAAGTACAACCAGCTCCTTCGGATCGAAGAGGATCTCGGCGCCTCGGCCGCCTTCTTGGGCCGCGACGCCCTGAAGGTCGGGGCCCGTGCGCGAGCCTGACGGCCGCAGGGCCGAGCGCCCCCGGCGTCGCGCGACGCCCCGCGAGCCTGCACGTGCCCGCGGTCGTCCGGGGTCGGTCCCGACGAGGACCGCGTCTCGGGCAGAGCGCCGGCGGGCGGCGATCGTGCGGCGCAATCGGGTCGTGCTCGCGCTGGCGGTCGCCGTGTCGGTGGGGATCTTGGCAGCCTGGTTCCCCACGTCCAGCCTTCTCCACCAGCGCGCGCAGCTCGCGGCCGCCTCCGTCCAGCTGGGCCAGCTCCAGCACCAGAACGCCGCGCTGCGCCACGAGGAGGCGCAGCTTCGGACACCGACGACGCTCGGGCGCATCGCGCAGCAGCAGTACGACCTCGTCCCACCCGGAGATCAGGCCTACCAAGTGCTCCCGGCGAGCGGATCTGGTGGTCTCGACGGGACCCTCGGCCCGGCGTCGACACCCGCCGCAGCCCACGGCTCCGGGGGCGCCACGACGGCTGCGTCCCGCGCACGCGGGTCGTCGGGGTCGGGCGCGCCCGCCACGTCGGGCGGATTGCTCGCCCGCATGCTGCAGACGCTCGAATTCTGGCGATGACCCCCCGGACGCGCGCGCGATCTCCTGCGCGCGGGGGCGACCTGGAGCAGGTGGCACGGTTGCTCGGTCGGCCCCCCGCCGGGGACCTCTACGTGGTGCTTCGCAGCCCGGACGGCGCTCCTTCGGTGATCGAGAACGCCCCCTTCCTGCGCGACGGCACGCCGATGCCCACGCGCTACTGGCTGGTCGATCCGGAGCTTCGCGCGGCGGTGTCCGCGCTCGAGTCGGCCGGTGGGGTCCGGGACGCCGAGGCGGCGGTCGATCCCGAGGCGCTCGTTCGTGCGCACGCTCGCTACGCGGCAGCGCGCGACGCAAGCGTCCCCGCGGACCACGCGGGGCCGCGGCCGTCGGGCGGCGTCGGCGGGACCCGCACCGGCGTGAAGTGCCTTCACGCCCACCTTGCGTGGTGGCTCGTCGGAGGCGACGATCCCGTCGGCGGCTGGGTCGCCGGCCGCATCGGGCTCACCACACGGCGCTCCGCCTGGCGCCGTGACCGCTAGGAGCGCGGCGGCGTCCTCACCCGTCGCGCGGCGCGCGCTGCGAGGCGGAGCCCGGCCGTGATCCGCCAGCTCGTGGAGCCGTGGACCTCCTCGAGCTGACGAGTCGTTGATCGGAGCGCGTCGCGCGTCGCTTCGAGCGCCTGCTCTGCGACCTCGAGGCGAGCGCGGGCAGCATCGAGCTCCACTGCCGTGCGGTGGACGTCCTGCTCGAGCCTCGCGGCGTGCTCCGCAGCGACGTCGCCGTCGATGAGCCGAGCACGCAGCTGCGGGAACGCTCCGCGGTCGAGCAAGAGCGGCGTCGCGCCGTGCTTGTCGATGACCCGCCGGCGCGTCGCTTCCCACAGTGCCGGCGAATGCTGGCTCTTCGAGTCCTCCCCGACCTCCCAGGAGCGCAGGAGCGCGGTGATCCGCGGCACGCCTCGGACCCCGCAGATCGAAGCCGACCACAAGAGGTGGTCCCAGTCCTCGAGCACGGGGAGCGACTCGTCCCACCGCAGGCCCAGCTCGGTCACGAGTGACCGCGGGAACGCATAGCCATTGTTGGGCGTCCGATTGTCGAGGAGGTGGTCGACGTGGTCGAAGTCCAAGGAGAAGACGAGCCGCGGCCGGTCGACGACTTCGTAGCCGTCCTCGCCGTCCCATCTGCCGGGGCGAGCCTCGATCCGCTGGTTGGCGACCGCGGTGCGCACCACACGGCCCGGGGCGCGCCGGGCAGCGTCGCGGAAGGTCTCCACCCAGTCGGCGAGCACGAGGTCGTCGTCGTCGAGCATCGCCAGGTACTCCCCCCGGGCGAGCAGGGCTCCCTCGTTGAGCGGTCGGCACCGCCCCCCTCCCGAGACGCTCACCACCCGTACGCGGCGGGAGAACGACTCGTGGAACTCCTCGACGAGCTCGCGCACCGAGTCGGCGCTGCGCTCGTCGCCGTCGTGGAGGAGGGTGAGGACCTCGAAATCGTCACAGGTCTGCGCGGCGAGGCACAGGAGAGACTCCTGCAGCGTGGCGGCGCGGCGTCCCTGGGTGCGGAGCAGCACCGAAAGGAAGAGCGGTGCTGCGCTGCCGGGGGTGGACGCCCCTGCGCCGACCGCGTCCACGCCGACCGCGTCCACGCCGGGCGCGTCCACGCCGGGCGCAGGAACGTAGGCGCGCACGAAGCGATCGACGTGCGCGTCGCCCCGCGCCATCTCACGGAGCCAGCGCACGAGCGCGCCAACTGGCGTGCCCGGCTCGAGCACCGCCACGTCGGAGGGGAAGTGCTGATCGGAGCGCGCACGAGTGCGGTCCTCGGCGTCGAGCTCGGCGAAGCCGTGCCCCGCCATCGTCGAGCGGAGAGCGGCGGTGGAGAAGTGGCGGACGTAGGCAGCCGAGACCGTGCCCGACGTCGTGACGTCCCATCGGCCGATCAGGAGCTTGGCGCCGATGTCGAGATGCGTGACGTTGGGCGACACGACGAGCACGGGCACGCCGCCGAGATCGTCGCACAGTCCGTGGAGCCCATCGAGATAGCCGCCGAGATCTCCCACCCGGTTGAGCGAGTCACCGATCACGAGCGCCGCGACCCGGCGTCCTCGGAGGGTGGGCCCGAGCGCGGCGGTGAGCGCGCCAGGGCCTTCCGAAAGACCGAGGTAGTGGAGCCCGAGTGCTTCGACGTCGCCCGCAGCGACGGTGCGTCCCGGGGCCAGGTCGACGACGACCTCCGCTTTGGGCTCCCCACCGCGCCTGAGCAGGCGCGACAGGAGGGACGTGACGTGGTCTGCGAGACGGTCGGGTGTGCTCATCCCTGGCAGCTCCGCCGGCGCACGCGGTCGACGAGCAATGCGGAGGTCTTCACGAACCCGTGCCGTCGGACGGCGCCGACCCCGCGTCGTGCAAGTGTGCCGAGTCGCGTGCGGGTGCCAGGGTCGAGCGCAGGTGGGTGGCCGGGCTCGGGTTCGCCATAGGGGTCGAGCGTGATCGCCTCGAAGGGCTCGTCGAGCAGCACCGGCTGCCACGTGCGCGTGTGGGGCCCTCGCAGCTCGGCCGAACGGAGGATCTCGAGGTAGCGCCTCCCCTGGGTCCAGGGGCCGAAGTCGAGCAGCGCATCGCGCCGTGCCCGGTGGCCGAGCCGTCGCCGGAGCGCGCCGTCGCCCAACAATGTGGTCAACGCTCGGGCCCACTCTTCGGGGTCGCCGGCGAGCATGCCGTTCACGCCGTGGTCGATGACCTCTTGGAACGGGCGCGTCGGGCTCGCGATCGTGGGAGTCGCCGAGAGCCCGGCCTCGAGCCACTTGATGGCGCTCTTGGCGTCGTTGAACCGGCTGGTCGGCTCGAGCGGCGCGAGGTTCACGTCGAGGGTGTGCAAGAGCTTCGGCAGTGCGGTCCACGGCTGGAACGGCACCTGCACGAGCCGGTCCCCGAGCCTGTGGGCCGCAGCGCCCGGCGTGAGCTTGCCGACGAGCCACAGCTCGGCGTCGCCGACCTGATCGAGCACCGTCACGACGGCGTCTTCGACCATCGCCCAGTCCTGGTCGTGGGTGTCGGTGCCGCTCAGGTAGCCCACCCGCACCGGCCCGGGCGCCGGATCGTGCTCGAGCGCCGTGTCCGCGAGCCTGCTCATCACGAGCCCCACGCCGTTGGGGAACCGGAAGCTGGGAAGGCCGGTGACCGCCGAGGCGTGCTCGCAGAGTCGCTGGGTGCTGCCGATGAACCCGTCGCACAGCTCCATGGTGGTCCGGTAGCGGTGCACGCCCTGGAGCCACAGGTCGCGCTCCGCGCCGGCGAGGACCTGGAGCGCGGGGATCTCCGGCTCGAGGCCAGGGTCGAAGATGAGGTCGTCCACGTCGAAGAGGACCGGGGTGCCACGTCGATGAGCGTCTTCGACGAAGCGCCGCACCTGGGTGGTCGCAGGGACGCGGTAGACGACGACCACGTCTGCCGCTTCGGCGAGCTCGAGGATGTCAGGGTGCCGGTAGTGGCGCACGTCTGCGTGCACCCCGAGCAGGCCGAGCGCCTCCGCCGGCAGGTGCGCGCGGTACCGGAGCGGCGCACCGTCGATGCCGACGACGAAGAGCACGCGTTCGACGATGCGCCCTGGCGCCCGCGGCGCCCGCGGCGCCCGCGGTTCCGGGTCCTCTCGTCCGCCGCCTCCGGTTTCGTTCGCTCGCCGGTTGGGCGCCAACGCGTCAGGCCGGGCCTCGAGGGCCGCGGCGTAGACGGCCTCGAGGCGGTCGCAGTGCACCTCGACGGTGGTGAGCTCGACCCCGTGTGCGCCGCGCCGCAGCTGCTCGAGCAATG
>JAKAQM010000199.1 GCA_021822565.1 Actinomycetes bacterium
GACCGACGGGGTCGTCCTCGACCCCTCCGCATTCGGGATCACGACGGGCTCGCCCGCCTCCAGCACGCTCACCACGGAGTTCGTGGTGCCGAGGTCGATTCCGACCGCCTTGGCCATCGCACTACCTGCCTCTCTCGCGCCCGAGGCGCGCCCACGTCCTGACTGTCCAGTGCCTTACAGGAAAGAGTATAGCTAAGTTGAGTCTCAGAGTGACAAGATTTTTGAATTGCTTGGCCGAAGCACCGGTCCAGGGGGTCCAGGGGGCCCAGGGGGCCCATCCACGAGCGGCGGGTGGGGACTGGGGCCGGGGCCGGGGCGACGTGCGCGCACGGGCGGCGAGCCCCAGCTTCCGCCCGCGGCCTGCCCTGGGTACGATCGCTGCGTGCTCGACCTGGTCCTGCTCCGACACGGAGAGTCCGAATGGAACGCGCAGAACCTCTTCACGGGCTGGACCGACGTCGACCTGACCCCTTCGGGGGAGCAGGAGGCCCTCCACGCAGGTGAGCTCCTCGCCGCCGAGGCATCGCTCGACCTTCGCATCGTCCACACCTCGGTGCTCACCAGGGCGATCCGCACGGCCAACCTCACCTTGGACGCCGCGGGGAGGTCGTGGTTGCCCGTGCGTCGCCACTGGCGGCTCAACGAGCGCCACTACGGCGACCTCCAGGGCCTCAACAAGAAGGAGACGGCCAGCCGGTTCGGGCTCGACCAGGTCACGCTGTGGCGCCGCAGCTACGACGTCCCCCCGCCTCCGCTCGCGCCGGGCGACCCCCGCCACCCCGCGGGGGATCCCCGCTACCGCGACATCCCCTCCCACGTGCTGCCGGCCACCGAGTGCCTCGCGGACGTGGTCGTGCGCGTCCTGCCCTACTGGGACGACGTGATCGTCCCCGACCTCCGATCGGCGGGCGCCAGGGGTGGAGCGGTCCTCGTGGTGGCCCACGGCAACAGCATCCGCGCGCTGCGCAAGCACCTCGACGCCATCTCCGACGCCGACATCCCCGGCCTCGAGATCCCCACGGGCATCCCCTTCCGGTATCGCTTCGACGACGACCTCGCGGTGCACGACGCCGGGTACCTCGGCGACCCCGACGCAGCGCGCCGGGCGGCCGAGGCGGTCGCCAGGCAGGCGGGCTGACCGCTCAGCCGCTCCCGCCGGTCGCCCTCTCCCCGTCGGCGCGGGGTGGTCCCGCGGCACGGGGGAGCTCGTCGGCGCGGGGAAGCTCGGCGGCGCGGGACGGTCCGGCGCCAGGGGGTGGTCCGGCGGCACGGACGTTCGCCGCCGCGCCGACGATGGCGTCGACCACCTCGGCCAGCTGCTCCTCCGACAGCCACTGCACGGCGGCGAGGCCCCGGTGGTGGTCCACCTGCTCGTCGTGGAGGGCGAAGTCCCCCACCTCGAGCAGCTCGTCACGCTCTCGCAGCCCCCGACAGACGAGCTTCACCACGGAAAGGAGGAGCGCGGTCATCGCCGCGGTGAAGCAGATCACCCAGGCGGCCGCGAGGAGCTGCTCCCACTCCTGGTGCCACGATCCCGTGTAGAGGAGGCCACCGACGCCGACTGCCCCCTTGCCCGCGTAGTGCGCGCCGGTCACCCCGTACTCGATCATCGCGGGGTCCGCGAGGATGCCCACGAGGAGCCCGCCGCAGAGCCCTGCGATGCCGTGCGTGTACACCACGCCGAGCGCGTCGTCGACCTTCGAGAACGGCCGCACCCTCGGCAGCACGGCCATGGCCACCCAGACCACCGAGGAGCACACGACCCCGATCGCCAGCGCTCCGTACCCGTCGACCCACCCCGCCGCCGGGGTGATGCCGACCAGCCCGCAGATCATCCCGTTCACCGCCCCTGCGAAGGTCGGCTTGCGCTTCTTGCCCACGGTCATGTCGGCGGCCATCCAGGTGAGCAGCGCCGCGGCGGTGGCGACGTTCGTGTTCAGCACCGCGGACGCAGCATCGACACCGGCGTAGAAGGGATCGCCGCCGTTGAAGCCGTTCCACCCGAGCCACAGGATCCCCGCGCCCACGGCCACGAGCAGCATGTTGTGGGGGCTCGCGGAGCCGCGGTCGCCCCGGGCCCTCGGCCCGACCATCGCCGCGGCGACGAACCCCGCGACCCCCGCAGAGAGGTGGATCACGTAGCCGCCCGAGTAGTCGACGGCCCCGTGCTGCGCGAAGAACCCGCCGCCCCACAGCAGCGCCGCGTTCACCGTGTACACGAAGGTGATCCACAGCGGGACGAACAGCAGCCACGCCTTGAACTTCATCCGCCCGAGCACGCTGCCGAGGAACAGGAGCGGGGTGATGGCGGCGAACACGAACTGGAAGTAGGCGAGCGTCGAGGTCGGGAAATGGAAGGGAATGAGGGAGTTGGCCCCCGACTTCGCCTGCGACTGCTCGGCGAAGCTCCCGAGGATCGACCCGGGTCTGCCCACGAGGTCGCCCAGGAACGAGCCCGCCGGGCCAAGGTGCGCGAACGTCCCGAAGCTCATCTCGTACGCCCACAGCACCCAGACCACGAGGACCACGCTGAAGCCGGCGAACGCCATCAGCATGGTGTTCACCACCCACTTGCGCTGCACGAGACCGCCGTACAGCACGGCGAGCCCCGGCAGGCTCATGAGGCCCACGAGGGTCGCAGCGACCAGCTGCCACGTGTTGTCCCCGGGGTTCAGCCAGTGCGGGTAGGGCAGGCTCACGGCGTCCATCAGAGGCGTCACGGGGACAGCATGAAGAAGCGGCGTTTCCCTGCTGCTACGCGGATGTTTCACGGGTGTGAACTGGGCGCGCAGGTTGTGAACTGGGCGCGCAGGCCCGGTGACCGCTCGGCTACCGTGTCGGCATGCCCCTCGTCCTCGGCTCGCGCTGACCTCGCCGACGATGGAGCTGCGAGAAGCGCTCGACTTCGCCAGGTCCCGCCATCAGGGCGTGCTGGTCACCCGCCGCGCCGACGGGCGGCCCCAGCTCTCCAACATCCTCTACCACCTCAGCGACTCGACCGGTGGTGGTGCGGTTGCGGTTGGTGGTGGTGGTGCGGATAGCCCGGTCGTGCGGATCTCGGTCACCGACAGCAGGGCGAAGACGAGGAACATGCGGCGTGACCCCGTGGCGTCCCTCTACGTCCCCGGCGAGTCGTTCTGGGCCTATGCCGTGCTCGACGGCACGGCGGAGCTCTCCCCGGTCGCCTCGTCGCCAGACGACGAGACCGTCGAGGAGCTCGTGGAGCTCTACCGCTCCATCAGCGGACGAGACCACCCGGACTGGGCGGAGTACCGAGAGTCCATGGTCACCGAGCGGCGCCTCGTCGCCCGGCTGCACCCGACGCACGCCTACGGTCTGCTCACGCGCTGAGCGCCGGAGCCGGCGGAAGCCCCCGAACCGCTCGCTCCGGCGTCGAGCTGCGGGGCCAGCTCTCGAGCTGTTGCCTCAGCCGCCGAGCTGCGGGGCGTTCCCCTCGTCGGCCCCCGGACGAGGCCCAGGGGGCCCGACCGGCTCGGGCACGCGCATCGACTCCTCCACGAGCTGGGCGATGTCGAGCACCCGCACGTCGTCTTCCTTGCCGTTCGCCCGCACGGCATCGTCGAGCATGATCATGCAGTAGGGGCACGCCGTCGACACGACATCGGCACCGGTGCCGAGCGCCTCGAGGGTGCGGTCCACGTTGACGCGCGTCCCGATGCTCTCCTCCATCCACATCCGCGCCCCGCCGGCGCCGCAGCAGAAGCCCCGCTCCCTGCAGCGGCGCATCTCGACGTTGCGAGCTCCGGGGATCGCGTCGATCACGGTCCTCGG
>JAKAQM010000200.1 GCA_021822565.1 Actinomycetes bacterium
CCAGCTGGGCCCGTGGCGACCTCGGTCGGGCGGGCTCGCGGCTCGGAGCCCGGCCGCGAGCCGCGGGCGGCCGGTGCGCTCCTAGGCTGATGTGGGTGCCTTCAGCAGAACCTGCTCCGCAGCGTTCCTCGCCCCACGGCGCCCAGGCCGGCGCCCGGGGAGGCCCTCCTCCCGACCTGCCGCGCACGGTCGGCGAGCTTCGCTCGGCCGGCTGGCGCTCGGTGCCGATCGCCGACGAGCTGCGTCGGAATGCCGCCGGGCGCATCGCAGCCGGTCGACCGGTCGTAGAAGGGGTGCTCGGCTTCGAAGAGACCGTCGTGCCCCAGCTCGAGAACGCGCTGCTGGCTGGTCACGACATCATCCTCCTCGGGGAGCGGGGCCAAGCGAAGACCCGGATCCTTCGTGCGCTCGTCACACTGCTCGACGAGTGGATGCCGGTCGTGGCGGGCTCCGAGATCAACGACGACCCCCTCCACCCCACCTCGCGCTTCGCACGGCTGCGGGTGGCTGACGAGGGCGACGACACGCCGGTCGACTGGGTGCACCGCTCCGACCGCTACGGCGAGAAGCTGGCGACGCCCGACACCTCCATCGCGGACCTCATCGGCGAGGTCGACCCGATCAAGGTCGCCGAAGGCCGCTACCTGTCGGACGAGCTGACGCTGCACTACGGGCTCGTTCCCCGGGTCAACCGCGGCATCTTCGCCATCAACGAGCTCCCGGACCTCGCAGAGCGGATCCAGGTGGGTCTGCTCAACGTGCTCGAAGAGCGAGACGTCCAGATCCGCGGCCACCGCGTTCGCCTTCCTCTCGACGTCGTCCTCGTGGCCACTGCGAACCCGGAGGACTACACGAACCGGGGCCGGATCATCACCCCGCTCAAGGACCGTTTCGGCGCGCAGATCCGCACCCACTACCCCCGTGACGTGGCGACCGAGGTGGCGGTCGTGCGGGCCGAGGCGCGCATCCCCTCCGACGGCGTGCCGGTCACCGTGCCCGAGCACCTCGAGGAGGTGGTGGCCGAGCTCAGCCAGCTCGCGCGTCGCAGTCCGCACCTGAACCAGCGCAGCGGGGTGTCGGTGCGACTGAGCATCGCCAACTTCGAGACGCTCGTGGCCAGCGCCCGGCGGAGAGCTCTGCGAACGGGCGAGCCGGAGGCGGTGCCCCGAGTGAGCGACCTCGCGGCGCTCGTGAGCTCGACGCAGGGCAAGGTGGAGGTCGAGGCGCTCGAGGAGGGGAGGGAAGAGGAGGTGTTCGCGCAGCTGGTCGGGGCGGCGGTCCTCGCGGTCTTCCGCCGCCGGGTGGTCCTGGCGGACCCGGCAGGCGTCGTCGCGGACTTCGACGCCGGCAAGGTGGTCCACACCGGCGACGATCTTCCCGCCGCGCAGTACCTTGCGGCACTGCGCGAGGTGCCGGGCCTGGAGGCGCCGGCACGCGCCCTCGCGGGTGGCGAGGGCGAGTCGCCCGGCATGCTCGCGGCCGCTGTGGAGCTCGTGCTCGAGGGCCTCCATCTCACCAAGCGCCTGAACAAGGACGCGTCCGGGAGCCGAGCCGTCTACCGCAGCAGGCGCTGAGATGGGCGTCCGGTACACCTACTCCGCATGGGACGGATCCCAGGAGGGGTCGGAGATCGACCCGGATGCCCTGCTCGGTGAGCTCACCGACGACCTCTTCGCCGGCGGCGATCTCGACGCAGCCCTGCGACGAGTGCTGCGCAGCGGCATGCGGACCCAGGGTGGCGAGCGCATCATGGGGTTGCGCGAGATGCTCGAGAAGCTCCGGCGCCGGCGTGCCGAGCTCCTCGCGCAGGGAGACCCGAGCGGCCGGCTCTCGCGGATCGCGGCGGCGCTCGACGACGTCGTCGCCACCGAGCGTGGCGCGATCGACGAGCTGGAGGACGAGGCGCGACGCTCCGGCGACGACCGCCGCGCGGCGGTCACCTCCGAGGTCGCTGCCGAGCGACGGATCGCTCTCGATCTGCTGCCCGACGGCGTCGCCGAACGCGTGCAGGGGCTCCAGCGTTACGACTTCTTGTCCTCGGAGGCCGCCGCGCGCTTCGCGGAGCTCCTGGGCGAGCTGCGCCAGGAGGTGGCCGACACCTACTTCCGCGGGATGTCGGACGCGCTGCGCGCCGCCGACCCCGCCCAGCTCGCCCGCCTGCGCGACGCCTTCGACCGCCTGAACCGCATGCTCGAGCAGCGGGCGCGTGGTGAGGAGCTCTCGCCGAGCTTCGAGGCGTTCATGGAGGAGTTCGGCGACCTGTTCCCGGGCGCCGCCTCCCTCGACGAGCTCCTGGAGCAGCTCGCACAGCGACTTGCCGCGGCGGACGCGATGTGGCGCTCCATGTCCCCAGAGCAGCGCGACGAGCTCCGAGCCCTCGCTGGGTCGCTGCTCGAGGACATGGACCTGCGCTGGCAGGTCGAACGCCTCGAGCGGAACCTCCAGATGGCGGTTCCTTCGGCAGGGTGGGGCGACCGCCACCGCTTCTCTGGCGAGGCGCCGCTCGACCTCGGCCAGGCGGCGGACGTCGCGCAGCAGGTGGCGTCCATCGAGCGAGCCGAGGGCGTGGTGCAGTCGGCGAGCTCGCCGGCGAGCCTCGGCGAGATCGACCTCGACGAGGTCGGCAGGCTCGTGGGCGAAGACGTGAGGCGATCGATGGAGCGGCTCGCGCGCTTGGCCAAGGAGCTCGAGGACGCCGGGTACGTCGAGCACCGCGGAGGGCGAACCGAGCTGACCCCCAGGGGGGTTCGCCGCCTCGGGCAGCAGGTGCTCGCCGACCTGTTCGCGCAGGTCCGCCAGGATCGCGTCGGCGACCACCGGTCCACGTCGTCGGGCGCGGGCCACGACCGAGAAGAGACCTCACGCCCGTTCGAGCACGGCGATCCCTTCACGCTCGACCTCGGCCGGACGGTGCACAATGCGGTGCGCCGATCGGGATCGGGCGTGCCTGTCCGCCTCGAGGCATCCGACTTCGAAGTCGTCGAGACCGAGGCCCTGCATCGCTCGGCCACGGTGGTCGCGGTCGACCTGTCGATGTCGATGCCGATGCGCGACAACTTCGTGCCGGCCAAGAAGATGGCTCTGGCGCTGCACGCGCTGATCTCGATGCGCTTTCCCCGCGACTACCTCGGCATCGTGGGGTTCTCGGCGGTCGCCCGCGAGATCCCTGCCGAGGAGCTGCCCACCGCGATGTGGGACTACGTCTACGGCACGAACCTCCAGCACGCGTTCCTGCTCGCGCGCACGATGCTCGCCCACCAGCACGGGACCAAGCAGATCATCGTGGTGACCGACGGGGAGCCGACCGCGCACGTGGAGCCCGGCGGCGAGGTGCAGTTCAACTACCCGCCGGTGCCCGAGACGCTCAGGCGCACCATGGCCGAGGTCGTCCGGTGCACCAGGGCCGGGATCACCATCAACGTGTTCGCCTTGGACGTCGAGCGCACGCAGTTCCCCTTCGTCGAGCAGATCGCACGGGTGAACGGCGGGCGCACCTTCTCGACCACGCCTGACACCCTCGGCAGCTACGTCCTCGTCGACTTCCTCCGGCACCGGCGCACGTTCCGGCACGCGGGCTGACCCGCTCGGCGGAGCGCTGCGGAACGCCAGCGATCTCCGCCCTTGCGTTCCCCAGCTCGGTATGACATCGTTGTAATTACAGCGGTGCCACGAAGTGTGGCGAGGGGAGGCGAGCCAGTGGACCTCGTGACGTTGCTCTACGGTCGCCAGGAGCGCAGCTGGCA
>JAKAQM010000054.1 GCA_021822565.1 Actinomycetes bacterium
TCACCCCTGACAAGGTGGCCGATGTCGCCCGACGATGCGTGCAGCGCGCGAAGGAGCACCGATGAGACCAACCCAAGCGCTCCAAGAGCTCGGCCAAAGCCTCTGGCTCGACAACATCACCCGCTCGATGCTCACGAAACCATCGCCCGTCCGAACCTCATGATCAAGATCCCCACGCAGAGCGCATCGCTCGCCCGATGAGCGCCTCGATCAGTGCCTTGATGCGCGCCTTCGGCCGACGAGAAACGGGAGACCTTTCATGACCGGATCCCTCCTTCGCCAGAGCCCGGCCTCGCAGGCGCTCGAGCGCCATCATTCGACGATGGCCACCTGGCACCTGCGGGACCTGTTCGCCGAGGATCCCGGGCGCGGAGAGCGGCTGTGCGCCGAGGCCGCGGGCATCTACCTCGACTGTTCGAACCACCGCATCACCGACGAAGAGACCCTGTTCGTCGTGTGCTCGAAGACCTTCACCACCCTCGAGACCCTCACCAACGCCACCTCGGCGCGCAGGTGGCTGGTCGAGCGCCTCGGCGACACGAAGCGGCTCTGGTCGCACGGAGCCGACGAGCTGGTCATCGACTTCTCCGATCCGGGGACCATCGAGGTGGCCTTCCTCGCCAAGGAGCCCGGTCCGACCATGCGTCTCGGTCAGGCGACCATGGCGTTTGGCTCCAAGGGATCCTTCGCTTCGGTGACGAAGATCGCCGCCCCGTACCGCTGGCATCTGCCCACGGGCGCGCGATGACCCCGACATCGTCGCCCATCCGCCTCCTGCTCGCCGACGTCGACGGCACGCTCGTCACGCCGACCAAGCAGCTCACGAAGCGAGCCATCGCCGCGGTACGACGACTCCACGATGCCGGGATCGACTTCGCGGTGGTGAGCGGACGACCTCCACGCGGCATGTCGATGCTCATCGAGCCGCTCGGGATCACCACCCCGATCGCGGCGTTCAACGGCGGGCTCGTCGTCGATGCCGAGATGCACCCCTTGGTCCAACATGTCCTGCCAGAGGACCTGGTCATCCCCATCGGCGCGCTGCTGCGCTCGTTCTCCCTCGACGTCTGGACCTACCGGGGTGCGCAGTGGTACATCCAGGATCCTGACGGCCCCCACGTGGCCAAGGAATCGGCGACCGTGGAGTTCGCCCCGACCGTCGTGGACGACGACCAGAGCCTCACCGACGACGTCATCAAGATCGTCGGGGTGAGCGACGACACCGAGAGCGTCGCGGCCGCGGAGCGAGCTGCACGGGACCAGTTCGGCGACCACGTCTCGGCCGCGCGCTCCCAGCCCTACTACTTGGACGTGACCCATCCCGAGGCCAACAAGGGAACGGTCGTTCGCTGGATCGCCCAGCATCTCGGCATCTCGACCGACCAGGTCGCCACCATCGGCGACATGCCCAACGACGTGCTTATGTTCGCGCACTCAGGCCTCAGCATCGCCATGGGCAACGCGAGCCCGGACGTCCAGCGAGCTGCGCGCCGGGTCACCACCGCGAACGACGCCGAAGGCTTTGCCAACGCAGTGGAGCGCTTCGTCGTGCGTCCTTCGACGGCGCGCACCCAGGCTCGCGCCCGAAAGCTGGGATGACCCGATATGAACGACGCGTTCGGTGCTCCCGGTATCGCCCCCACGTGGACGTCGAGCGCGAAGGACGCCGTGACGCGCGCGCTCGGACGAGCCCGCCTCTGGGCGACGCTCGGCTACGGCATCGTCAACGAGGTGTACTGGCCAACCACGAGCCAGCCGCAGATTCGCGATCTGGGCTTCGTCGTCGCGGGCGAGGGCTCCTGGATCGAGGTCAAGCGCGCCCGTCGCTACAGCCTGACGACCCCCGAGACCCCGATCCCGCTACCCCAGGTCGTTCACGAGGGCGACCGCTACCGGCTGACGCTCGAGGTGCTCCCCGACCCTTCGCGCGACGTCCTCCTCGTCTCCTACGAGCTCGAGGGCGATGGGGTTCTCCTCTACCCGCTTCTTGCCCCGCACCTCGGGACGAGCGGTTGGGACAACACCGCCTGGGTTGCCGACGGGCTGTTCGCCCAGAGCGAGCAGGGGAGCCTCTGCCTGCTTGCCGACACCGGCTTCTCGCGTGCGAGCGCGGGCTACGTCGGCGCCTCCGACGGCTGGCAGGACTTCTCGGCCCACGGGCAGATGACTTACGACTTCGACCGGGCTGGCCCGGGCAACGTCGCCTTGATGGGAGAGCTGAGCGCCGCGTCCGGCGTGCTGGCCCTGGGCTTCTCGCAGATGCCGGAGGGGGCTCGCACGCTCGCCGCGTCGAGCATCGCAGAGGGCTACCCCACGGTCCGCGAGCGGTTCGTCGAGGACTGGCAGGAGTGGGCCCAGCAGGTGACGCTGCCGAAGTCCACGCCGGAGGTTGCCCGTGAGGCCCTGATCTCGGCGACGGTCCTTCGTGTCCACGAGGACTCCACGTTCCCTGGCGCCGTGATCGCGAGCCTCTCGGTCCCGTGGGGCAACACCCGCAACGACCCCGGCGGCTATCACCTGGTCTGGACCCGCGACGCGGTAGAGGCCGCCTTCGGCCTGCTCGCGGTCGGCGCCGTCCATGATGCAAGCCGGATCCTCGGCTACCTTGCCGCCACGCAGCGGCCGGACGGAGGCTGGTTCCAGAACTTCTTCCCCGACGGCAGGGCATTCTGGACTGGCGTGCAGCTCGACGAGGCAGGCTTCCCGATCCTGCTCGCGGCGAAGCTCCACGAGCTCGGTGCCCGCGAGACGGCCGAAACCGCACAGTTGGTCGCCCGGGCTGCCGGCTTCCTGGCGCAGAAGGGACCGGTCAGCCCGCAGGACCGCTGGGAGGAGAACCCGGGCTCGAGCCCCTTCACCTTGGCGGTCGAGGTCGCCGCGCTCGTGGCCGCGCTTCCATGGCTCGAAGGGCGCGACGCCAGCTACGCCCTGGAGCTCGCCGACTGCTGGAACGAACGCATCGAGGAATGGACGTACGTCTCGGGCACCGAGCTCTGCCGGCGCTTCGGTGTCGAGGGCTACTACGTGCGGATCGGCCCCAAGGCCTCTACCGGCGGTCTGCGAGGCCGAGTCGAGGTGCGAAACACGCCCGGCGACGTCGTGGCCGCAGCGGCCATGGTCGGGATGGAGTTCATCTACCTCGCGCGCCTCGGTCTCCGCTCGGCGAGCGACGCCCGGATCCTCGACACCTTGAAGGTCGTCGACGCGATGCTGCGAACCGACACGCCGTGCGGCCCCGTGTACCACCGCTACAACGACGACGGATACGGCGAGCACGCGGATGGGACCGCATACGACGGCACCGGCATCGGCCGCGGTTGGCCGTTGCTCGTTGGCGAGCGTGGTCACCTGGCGCTCCTCGCCGGAGAGGACCCCACGCCGTACCTGCACGCCATGACCTGCATGACCGGACCCTCGGGTCTCCTCCCCGAGCAGGTGTGGGACACGGCGCCGGTTCCCTCCTTGGGGCTCGAACCGGGCAAGCCGACCGGCAGCGCGATGCCGCTCGTATGGGCCCACGCAGAGCTCCTGAAGCTCCTCGCCGCCCAGGATCGTCGCCGGCCGCTCGAGCTGCTCGACAGCGTCTGGCAGCGCTACGCAGGCACGCGCCCCTTTGCTCCCACCTGGTTCTGGCGCTCCGAGGTTCCCTTCGACACGCTGCCGCGATCCCGGTCCCTCGTCATCGAAGCGCAGCGGCCGTTCACGCTCCATCTCGGATGGAACGGCTGGCACGACGTCGATGACCGTCCCTCGGAGCCTCTCGGTCTGGGCATGCACGGCGTACGGCTCGACGCCGCCCAGCTCCTGCCGGGCACGGTCGTCAACTTCACCCGCCGCTATGACGACGACGGCTCCGGCTGGGAAGGCGTCGACCACGCGGTGACCTGCAGGACGTGACCTGCAAGACGTGACCTGCAAGACGTGACGCGTGCCACCTCACCCGCTCCACCTGGCGGAACACCGGCGCTTCTCGAACGAAGCCCTACGGTCACGTGTCTCGCCGCGGTCCGGCATGCCCGTCAGCCCCGGCGATGCCGACGCCTTCGCGGCTGGAGCCACGTCGGTGCTCGATTGCCCGGTGCTCGATGCAGCGGGTCACCTCGTTCCACCACGTCGACTCGACGGGCCCCTTCGCTGAGCCCACGCACACGAGCGCCTCGAGGGTCGGGCAGACTGAGCGTGGACGAAGGGAGGCGAGATCCCGAGGGAGGCGAGATCCCGAGGGAGGCGAGATCCCGAGAAAGGCGAGATCCCGACAACGAAGGGGGACGACGGGAAGGCTCCCGCGATCCCACCGGAGCACTCGAAAGGACCGGACATGCAGAGAGCACTCGGGGACGCAGATCTCGAGCTCTTCCGAAAGGATTTCTTGTCGCACCCCACCTACCGGCTGGTGCAGAACGCCATCACGAAGGTGGGCCTCGACGGGGCCGCGACGGACCGAGGCATCGTCAACGAGACCGGCCACGCGCTCTCGGTGTCGCTGGACGATTGGAAGGTCACGGATCAGAAGCACAGTGGCCGGTGCTGGCTGTTCGCCGGGCTCAACCTGCTGCGCGTCGGGGCGATGAGGAAGATGGGTCTGAAGGAGTTCGAGCTCTCGCAGAACTACGTCACGTTCTGGGACAAGCTCGAGCGGGCCAACTACTTCTTGGAGGCCGTCATCGAGACGGCGGACCGCGACGTCGACGATCGCACGGTCGCCACGCTGCTCGACGTCGTGGCCGACGACGGCGGCCAGTGGGACATGTTCGTCGCGATCGTCCTGAAGCACGGGCTCGTCCCGAAGACCTTCATGCCCGAGACGCAGAGCTCTTCGAGCACCGACCGTATGAACTGGGTGCTCCGCTACGTGCTGCGACAGGGTGCCAAGACGCTGCGGGACTCGGCCAGAAGCTCCGTCGAGAACGCGCGCGCCGAGAAGGCCGACGTCCTCGCGGTCGTCCACCGGGTGCTGTGCATGCATCTGGGTACGCCGCCAGCCGAGATCGACTGGCAGTGGATCGACTCGGACCGGAATTTCCACAGGGACGGCCCCATGACCCCGCAGGACTTCGCCCGCCGGTACGTCGAGCTCCCTCTCGACGAGTACGTGTGCCTGGTCCACGATCCGCGGCCGACGAGCCCCGTGGGGCGCACGTTCACCGTCGAGCACCTCGGGAACGTCGTCGGTGCGTCGCCGGTCGTCTACCTGAACGTCGAGATGCCCGTGATGAAGGAGCTTGCCGCCCGCGTCCTGCAGTCGGGCGAGCCCGTGTGGTTCGGCTGCGATGTCGACAAGATGATGAGCAGCGACTTCGGGATCTGGGACGCCGCGCTCTTCGACTTCCCTGCCCTCTACGACGCGAGGTTCGACCTGGAGAAGGCTGATCGCCTGCTCTACCACGAGAGCCGTATGGACCATGCCATGCTCTTCACCGGTGTGGACCTGGTCGACGGTCGCCCGCGGCGCTGGCGCGTCGAGAACAGCTGGGGGAAGGACAAGGGCAAGGACGGCTTCTACACGATGAACGACTCGTGGTTCGACGAGTACGTCTTCGAGGTCGCCGTCCGAAAGAGCCTGCTGACCGACGACCAGCGCGCGGCGCTCGAGCAAGAGCCGATCGTGCTGCCGGCCTGGGACCCGATGGGCGCGCTCGCCCGATAACGGTCCCTCGAGAACGCTCGCCGGGCGCGAGCGGGCACGAGCGGGCGCGAGCGGGCACGAGGCGATCAGGTGCAGCGCGCGCACCGCCCGTACACGTCGAAGCTCGAGTGGTCGACCGTGAAACCGTGCGCCGCTTCGACTTCCGTGAGGAACGGCGCCACCACGGCCTCGGGGAGATCGGTCGTACGCCCGCAACTGGTGCACACCAGATGGTGGTGGTGCCCGTCGGCCTCGCAGAGCAGATAGCCGCTCTGTCCCCCGGCAAGGGCGACGCGCTGGACGATCTTGGCCCCCACCAGGGCGTGCAGGGTACGAAAGACCGTGGCGCGGCCGACATCGGGATCCGACGCGGCGACCATGTCACAGATCTCCCCGGCCCCGAGCGGTCGCCCCGCTCGCTCCAAGACGCCGGCCACCGCGTCGCGCTGGCGCGTGATGCGCTGACCGGCCGCGAGCATGCGGTCTCGCACGGCTGCGCTGGACATGGACGCAGTGTACCACTAGCGAGACTTCTCTCGTTCCAGAGACTCTGACGTATACTGAGACCTCATCTCATCAGCGAGCTCGTCCTGGGATCGATGCGCGCGGTCGAGACGACAGCTGGAACCCATGGCGATGCAGGTCGGAGCGAGCGAGCATGAAGAGCACCACGCGGGGTGGACGGCGCGATGCCGGCGCAGACGGGGCGGCTGCCGAGGAGGCGGCCGCCCCGGCAGAGCGCGACGCCGGGCGCCTGCCCCGTGGGGCAGTTCCCTTCTGGGGGCTCATCAGCCAGAGCATCGCCGGCATGGCGCCTGCGACAGACGTGGTGGCCTTCATGACGGCCGGAGCCGCCTTCGCGCTCGTCGCCCTGCCGCTCGCGTACTTCGCGGCGTTCGTCCTCATGTTCATCGAGGTGAACACCATCTACCACCTGTCGAAGCACCGGAGCTCCGCTGGCGGCTACTACAGCTACGTCTCCGCAGGGCTCGGCGCGCGTCCTGCCGTCGTGAGCGCCCTCATGGTGGTCTTCTACCAGACCATGAGCGTGGCGGGCGTGGCCGTCTACATCGGCGGCGTGTTCCTGCCCGCCCTCGCCCGCTCCTACCTCGGGATCACCGTGCCGCCATGGCTCTGGGCCGTGCTCACCGCGCTGTTCGTGGGCTTGCCGTGGCTGCTCGGGGTGCTCGGCATCCGCCCGACTGTCCGGGTGCTGGCGGTCACGAGCGGGATCGAGATCCTCTTCCTCCTGGTGGCGAGCATCGTGGTGATCGCACTCGTGGCGCCGGTGCACGCACCCCTCCGCCCCTTCGACTTCGGCGCCGTCGGATTGAAGGGTGTGGCGCTCGGGATGATCTTCGCGGTGACGAGCTTCATCGGCGTGGGCAGCCACGCGCCGCTCGCCGAGGAGTCGGTTGGCGCCGCCTCCGGTGACGGGAGGGCCATCGGGAAGGCGGCGATCATCTCGCTCGTGCTGGTCGGCGCCACGCTGACGGTCTCGGCCTACGCGCTCACCGTCGGGTGGGGGGAAGCCCGAATGGCGTCCTTCGCCACGGCCACAGCGCCGGGAGTGGTGGTCTTCCTGCGCTACCTGGGGCCGCTCGGAGCAGTGCTGCTCGTCGTGTTCGCCGTGAACAGCGCGCTCATGGACAACGTCGCCCTCGTCACCAGCTCGGCGCGGGTCCTCTACGCCGTGGGTCGGGACCGCCTCGTGCGCCACGGTCTCGCAGTGCTCAACGAGCGGCATGCCCCTGCCCGCGCCGTCACCGCCGTCGCCGGCGCGGCGGTCGCGGCGGCGCTCGGCTTCGGCTTCTGGCTCGGCCCGGCCACCGCCTTCGACGTGATCACGACGGGGGTGCTCTTCGGGCTGGTGACCACCCACACCCTCATGAACATCTCGTTGATGCGGCTCTCCTCGGGCGAGCGCAAGCTCGTACAGGTGCTCTTCCACGTGGTGCTGCCCATCGTCGCCATGGGCCTGCTCTGGCTGGTGCTCTACGAGTCGGTGGTCCCCTTCTCCTTCCCCCTCGCCTGGGGCGGCATCACGTGGGCGGCGATCCTCGCCGCTTCGCTGCTGTGGACCTCGCGCGTGACGGCGCGCGCCGGGCTCACCGGTGCCGCGGGGCGGACCCTGGGCACCCACCCCGACGATCACGTTCCGCCGGGTGGCGCCTCTCGCACCTGACCGCGTGGCCCGAACCGGAGCCCACGCCGCGCTCCGCACCCCGCACGCTGCACGCCGCATGATGAACGCCCGATGTATACTTCATCTCATGAGCAGTTCATCTTCGGCCGCCAACGGTGCATCCAGCCGGGCTCGGCCGAGCCGTGAGCACCTGGTCGAGCGCCTGCTCGAGCTTGCGCCGAGCGTGCGGCGGGCGTTCGAGGTCCGTCTCAGCGAGGAGCGGGCACAGTGGCTCTCGCTGACCGGGCACCAGCTCGAGGCGCTCGCCGCCCTGAAGGAGGGGAGCCTCACGATGCGGTCGCTCTGCGAGCGGCTCGACATCAGCGAGAGCGCGGGAACGGCGCTCTCGGACCGGCTGGTGGCCAGGGGGATGGTCGCGCGTGAGCCAGACTTCTCGGACCGCCGCGTGGTCCGCCTGGCGTTGACCGACCAGGCGCGGACCATGGTCGAGCGCTACCGGCAGCTGAAGTCCTCCCATGCCGCGCAGCTGCTCTCCACGCTGAGCCAGGACGACCTCGAGCGCCTGGTGCAGATCTACGAGACGCTCGTCACCACCTCGCCGTCCGCCGCCTCGCCGTCCGCCACCTCGCGTGCAGTGACACCGAAGACCTCACACGCAGGAAGGAACCGATGACCACCACCGTCGCACCGACCACTCCTCCGGCCTCCGCCGGCGGAGGGGATCGCTACAAGTGGGTCGCGCTGTTCAACACCACCCTCGGCGTCCTGCTCGTCTCGATCAACGAGTCCATCCTCATCATCGCCCTGCCCGACATCTTCCGGGGGATCCGGCTCGATCCGCTGGTGCCCGCCAATTTCTTCTACCTCCTTTGGATCCTGCTCGGGTTCATGCTCGTCACCGCCGTCCTCGTGGTGACCCTCGGCCGGATCGGCGACATCTACGGACGTGTCCGCATGTACAACCTCGGGTTCGCCATCTTCACGGTGTTCTCCGTGCTCCTGTCGGTGACCTGGCTCCACGGTGCGGCCGCAGGAGCGTTCATCGTGGGCATGCGCCTCGGGCAGGGGGTGGGCGGCGCCTTCCTCTTCGCGAATTCCCCGGCCATCCTCACCGATGCGTTCCCGAGCAACCAGCGCGGCATGGCGCTTGGCATCAACAACATCGTGGGCGTGGCCGGCATGTTCATCGGCCTCGTGGTGGGCGGCCTGCTCGCGCCGGTCGACTGGCGCCTCGTCTTCGTCGTGTCCGCGCCGTTCGGGATCCTCGGCACGGCGTGGGCGTACCTGAAGCTGAAGGACAACGGCATCAGGACCCCCGCTCGCATCGACTGGTGGGGCAACATCCTCTTCGCGGTCGGCCTGACGCTGGTCCTCGTCGGCATCACCTACGGCATCGAGCCCTACGGCACCTCGGCGATGGGCTGGACCAGCCCGAAGGTCTTGACCGAGCTGGCGACCGGCGTGGCGCTCCTGGTCGCCTTCGCCGTCGTCGAGACCAAGGTGGCCGCGCCCATGTTCCGCCTCGGCCTCTTCCGGATCCGAGCGTTCCTGGCCGGCAACGTCGCCGCGCTCCTCGCGGCGATCGGACGGGGCGGCCTCATGTTCGTGTTCGTCATCTGGCTGCAGGGCATCTGGCTCCCGCTGCACGGCTACAGCTTCGCGGTCACGCCACTGTGGGCCGGGATCTACATGCTGCCGATGACCGGAGGGTTCCTGATCGCGGGCCCGATCTCGGGGATCCTCTCCGACCGCTACGGAGCCCGCCCGTTCGCCACCTCCGGGATGGTGGTCGCCGCGCTCACCTTCATCGGGTTCGACTTCCTTCCGATCAACTTCTCCTACCTGCCCTTCGCCGGTCTCATGCTCGTCAACGGGCTCGCGATGGGGCTGTTCGCGTCTCCGAACCGAGCAGCGGTGATGAACAGCCTCCCGCCGGACCAGCGAGGCGCAGGTGCCGGCATGTCGGGCGTGTTCCAGAACTCCGCCATGGTGCTGTCCATGGGCATCTTCTTCACGTTGATCATCTCCGGCATCTCCTCCGTGCTCCCCCGCTCCCTCTACGGAGGGCTCGTCGCGCAGCACGTGCCGGTCAAGACCGCTGCGCTGGTGTCACACCTCCCACCGATCACGAGCCTGTTCTCCGCGCTGCTCGGGTACGACCCGATCAAGACGATCCTCGGCCCCGCCGCGCTCGCCAAGCTCCCGGCGCACTCTGCCGCGGTGCTCGCCGGACGCACGTTCTTCCCCACGCTGATCGCGACCCCGTTCTCCGACGGGCTCACGCTCGCCTTCACCTTCGGTGCCATCGCCTGCGCCCTGGCTGCCGTGGCGTCGCTGCTCAGGGGGAAGAAGTACGTCCACGCCGGCGCCCACGCGGCTCGCCCCGTCGAGGTCACCCCTGATCCCCATGAGGTCCGGACCCCGGTGAGCGCCGCTGCGCCCGCGGGCTCCGCCCAGGTAAGGTCTTCGCTGGAGCGCTGAGGAACGGAGACGTGCACAGGCACTCGAGGGTGGCCACCGACGCGAGGGGCGTCTTCCTCGGCGTCGATGCCGCCTTCACCGACCTCTTCGGCTGGGCCGGAGCGCAGCTCGCAGGTCGCCGCATCGGCGAGCTCGTGCACCCCGATGACCTGAAGCGGTCCCTGCAGAGCTGGGCGGAGCTCATGCAACGCCCCGGGAGCAGCGCGGAGCCGATCAGGATCCGCTACCGGCACCGAGAAGGGCAGTGGGTGTCGGTGGACGTCACCTGCCACAACGCGCTCGACAGCCGCGGTGAGGTGCTCGTCGACCTGGTGGACGCGCGCCACGAGGAGCTCCTCCTCGAGCTTCTCGCGGCACGCGACCAGCTCCTCGGCCGCCTCGGCGAGATCGCCTCGGTCGGGGTCTTCCACGCCGACCTGTCCGGACGCATGCGGTACGCCAACCCGACGCTCGAGAAGATGACCGGGGTAGCCGGCGCGAGGTCCCTCGGCGAGCAGCTCGCAGCCGTGACCGAGGCAGACCGGCCGAGGTTCGCCGAGGCCATCGGACGCGTCACGAAGGGCGCCACCCCGACGCTGCACGTGAGCTCGCATCTCGGGGCGAGCTGGCGAGTCAGCCTCTCACCGCTGCTCGCCCGCACAGGCACGGTCAGCGGCGTCGCTGGCTACGTCAGCGGCGTCGCGGGCTACGTCAGCGTCAGCGCCGATGACGATCCGGCCGCGGACCTGCAGGCTCCGGCCTGTGATCCGCTGACGGGCGCGCTCACCCGATCGGCCACGCTCCAGGCGCTGGCCGACCTCGTCACGCACCGACCGGGGGCCGAGGGTCGCACGGCATCTGCGATCCCCGTGCGCACCGCCGTGCGCACCCCCGTGCGCCACGAGGACGCCCCCCGCACCGCGTGCATCGTGGTGAGGCTTGGCGAGCTCGAGCGCATCGCGCGGACCCACGGTCCGGGCGCGCGGGACGAGGTCCTCCGCCTCGCCGGCCTGCGGATCAGGGACGCGGTTCGCTCCAGCGACCTTGTCGGGCGCACCGGTCCAGACGAGCTCACGGTGCTGTGCGCAGGCATGCCCGACGTCACAGCGGCCCTGTCGGTCGCCCACGCGATCCTCGAGCAGGTGGGCCAAACGATGATCCTCAGCTCCGGGGTCACCGTCACGATCCTGCCCGGCATCGGGGTCGGCTGGGCGGCGCACGCCGCCTCGCAGCCCGAGGAGGTGCTCGCTCGGTCCCAGGCGGCGTCGGTCGAATCGGCGGCCTCGGACCCACCGGAGCCCGTGCTCGCGGAGGCACCCGCTCGGCCGGCCCAACGCGGGCTGGCGCGGGATGGCGCGAACTAGCCCGACGCGCGCCACCCCCCACCGGCGTCGGCCTGGGGACGTGCCTCGCCGGCTCGGTCCCTCTCGCGTTCGAGCTCGGCGATCCGCCACCACGGCACGGTGACGTCGGGCGGAAGGTCGAGGCCGAGCGCTTCGGCACGCGCCCTGTTGTCGACGTGGTCCACCTCGAGCTTGCGGTCCTCGCGCACCGTCTCTCGCTCCATGTGCCGGTACCACTGCCAGAGGATCACTCCGAGCCACAGGCCCGTGATCGCCATCGCGAGGACCCAGAGCGTGTCGCCGGCCGTGTGGGTGTTCGCGAGGCTGTTGATCGACGAGATCGGACGTGTCATCTGGGCGATGCCGATGCCGAGGAAGGACTCGAAGGGCATGCCCAAGAACAGCGACACGGCCCGAACCGGGTACGGCCAGCGCCATCGAGCGGGGTCCAGCCCGATGAGCGGCTCCCAGAACAGGTAGCCGGCCACGAGGAACCACAGATGCGTCGCGTCGTGGAACAGGGGGTGGACGACGGCGTACTGGTAGACCCCCGTCATGAAGAACACGTACATGGTGCCGTAGTAGAAGATCCACACGAAGACCGGGAACGTGAGCGCCGCCACGATCGGGCTGTGCACGATCCGAAGGATCTGCACCTGCACCGGCCGCCTGGAGGCCTGCGTGGCGATGGTGACCGGCTTGCCGAGCGCGAGGAGCGGCGGCGCGACCATCATCAAGAGCACGTGCTGGATCACGTGCATGGTGACGTTCACGTCGTCGTAGGCCGCGAGACCCGAGTCGACGGCCACCCAGATCGCCGCGAGCCCCGCGACGAACGCGACGGTGCTCCAGGGCGACCACCGCCGCTTCTTGCGCGCGAGCTGGTGGACGCCCAGCAGGTACAGGCAGAGGATGGCGAAGAGCACCCCGTCGGTGAGCAGGCTGAGCGGACCCGTCTGGATGCCCGTGAGGAGGATCCGCGGGCTCACCGTCGAGCGCGGAGCCTCCGCGAAGGCGAGCAGCGGGGCGAAGCTCGGGTGCACGCGCTGACCCTACCGCCGGGACCGGGCGGCTCTGGTACCGTCGACTCGTGCAAGACGGCGCGCGCGTCGGGCAGCGTCCCAGCCCGCCTCCGGAGCGTGAGGCGGCGCACGAGAGGGGCGAGGCAGAGGTGCTGCTCTCGGGTGTGCAGGCGCTCGTGCGCCTGCCCATGGACCAACGCCGGGCCGACATGGCGGCCGGACTTGGCACCGCGGGCTTCGTCACCGGGTACCCCGGATCGCCGCTCGCCGGATACGACGTGGAGCTCGGCCGCCACGAGCGGCTGCTCGCCGAGCTCGGCGTCGTCCACCAGCCCGCCCTCAACGAGGAGCTGGCTGCGACCGCAGTTGCTGGCAGCCAGCTGGTCTCCCTGCAGCCGAGCCGAACGGTGGACGGGGTCTGCGCCCTGTGGTACGGCAAGGCTCCGGGATTGGATCGGGCGGGTGACGCCGTTCGCCACGGCAACCTCATGGGGGCCGCACGCCGCGGGGGCGTCCTCGTGTGCGTCGGTGACGACCCCCAGGCCAAGTCGTCGAGCGTGCCGTCGACCTCGGAGCCGACGCTCTACGGGCTCGGCCTCCCGGTCCTCTCCCCCGCGGACCCCCAGGGCCTTCTCGACCTCGGCCTCCACGGGTTCGCGCTCTCCCGCGCGTCGGGCCTGTGGGTGGGGATGCGGATCCCGGCGTCGGTGGCCGATGCCGTCCAGACCGTCGCCGTGGGCGCCGGGCGGGTGGTGCCGGCGATGCCCGAGCTGGTCGTCGACGGGCGCACCTTCGTGCATCGCCCCACCGCGCAGCTGCTCGGCGCGACGCTCATCGAGCTCGAACGCTCGCTGTACGGCCCTCGCCTCGAGCTCGCACGCCGGTACGCCTCGACAAACGGGCTCGACCGCATCACGGCGCACGGCCCTGCGGACGTCCTCGGGGTCGTGGCCTCGGGCCCCGCGTACCTCGCGGTGCGCCACGCGCTCGGGCTCCTCGGACTGGACGAGCGTGCGCTCCCCGATGCCGGTGTGCGCCTGCTCGCGGTCGCCATGCCCTACCCGCTCGACGGCGGCACGGTCCGCCGCTTCGCCGCCGGCCTGCGCGAGGTGGTCGTCGTCGAGGACAAGCGCGGCTTCCTCGAGCTGCTCGTGAAAGAGGCGCTCTACGGCGTGACCGGAGCCCCCTCTGTGGTCGGCAAGCTCGACGAGCTCGGTCGCGAGCTGCTCCAGAGCACCGGCGAGGTGGACGCCGATGCGCTGGTCCCGGTGCTCGCCGAGCGGTTGCTCCGCCACCGCGACCTCCCAGGTGTGCGGCGTGCCGCGGAGGACCTGCGACGGCGTCGGACGAGCGACCCTGCGCTGTCCCACGTGCGCGGCGCCTACTTCTGCGCCGGATGCCCGCACAACACCGGCGTGCGAGTGCCCCCCGACGTGCTGGTCGGCTCGGGCAGCGGCTGCCATGGTCTCGCGATCCAGATGAGCCCGAGCGTTGCGGGCAACGTGGTGGGCCGGTTCCAGATGGGCGGCGAAGGGGCCATGTGGAACGGCATGGCCCCGTTCGTCTCGGTCGACCACTTCGTACAGAACCTCGGCGACGGGACCTTCGCGCACTCCGGTTCGCAGGCGATCCGTGCGTCGGTGGCCTCGGGGGTCGACATCACCTACAAGCTCCTCACGAACTCCGTCGTGGCCATGACCGGCGGACAGCCCATCCCCGGTGCCAGGACGCTTCCCGACCTCGCCCGCCTCCTCCTTGCCGAGGGGGTCGCGAAGATCATCGTGACCACCGACGACCCGCGGCGCCCGACCTACGCCGGGCTCCCCCATGGCGTCGAGGTGCGCCATCGCCGCGAGATCGTCGCGGCACAAGCCGAGCTCGCGTCGGTGCGCGGGGTCACCGTGCTCATCCACGACCAGGAGTGCGCGCTCGAGCGGCGCCGGCGTGAGCGGCGCCGGCCCCAGACGCGCACCCGCCGCGTCTTCGTCAACCCGCTCCTGTGCGACGGCTGCGGCGACTGCGGCACCAAGTCCAACTGCGTCTCGGTGCGCCCGGTCGCCTCGGCGTACGGCGAGCGCACCGAGATCCATCAGGAGTCCTGCAACCTCGACTACACGTGCCTGGAGGGCGACTGCCCGGCGATGCTCACGGTCGACGCGTCCGCGCCCCTCGCCCCGGCGCCCCGCCGGCGCGACGGCGACGCCATCCCGGCGCCGCCCCGGGCGTCGGCGAGACGCTCGTTCACCATGCGGATCACGGGGGTGGGGGGCACGGGCGTCGTGACGACCGCCCGGATCGTCGCCACCGCTGCGCAGCTCGCCGGCATGTCGGTTCGCGGCCTCGACCAGACCGGCATCGCGCAGAAGGGGGGCTCGGTCTGCTCCGACCTCCGCGTCGACCTGGAGCCCGCCGTCGAGGCCCACCGGATCGGCGCGGGCGACTGCGATCTGTACCTCGGCTGCGACCTGCTGGTCGGCGCCGACCCGCGGCACCTCGGGGTCGCGAGCCCCGATCGCACCGTCGCGGTCATGTCCACCTACGCGACGCCCACCGGGCGCCAGATCACCGACCGCGACCTCTCGGTCCCGCATGCCGGCGAGCTCCGGGCGCGCGTCGAGCGACGCGTACGGGCGGGCCGCACCACCTGGGTCGACGCCCAGGAGCTCTCACGCCAGCGCTTCGGGTCCGACCTGCACGCGAACCTCCTGCTGCTCGGCGTGGCCTG
Organism: Actinomycetes bacterium; assembly: GCA_021822565.1. Classification (GTDB taxonomy): domain Bacteria; phylum Actinomycetota; class Acidimicrobiia; order Acidimicrobiales; family RAAP-2; genus JAJYVT01. The sequence continues at coordinate 15,323 of JAKAQM010000054.1, forward strand.
TCAGCAGGGCGCCCTCCCGCTGGACCCGGCCCACCTCGAAGAGGCCATCCGCCGCAACGGCGTCGCGGTGGAGGCCAACACCCAGGCGTTGCGCTACGGCCGCAGGCTCGTCTCCGACGCGCTCGAGAGCGACCGGGGCGCCCAGCTCCGCGTGGACGAGGATGTCGTCGGCGCATCCGCGCTGCCCATGGAGGCCGCGTCGAACGGATCGCCCCTGGCCCACCGCGACCTCGTCCAGCTCGTCGACGCGCCGCCCGGGAGCGAGCTCGAGACGATCGTCACCGCGCGGATCGCCGACCTCGTGGCCTACCAGGACCGAGCGTACGCGCGTCGCTACGCGCGGACCGTGGCCCGGTGCCACGAAGCCGAACGCACGCGCTGCCCCACGAGCGACGGAGCGTTCGCGATCGCGGTCGCGGTCCAGCTGCACCGGCTCATGGCCTACCGCGACGAGTACGAGATCGCGCGCCTGCACCGCTCGCCGCGCGTGCGCGCAGAGCTCCAGGCTCGCTTCGGCCCCGGCGTGCAGGTGCGCTACCACCTGCGTCCGCCTGTCCTCGAGCACCTGGGCATCGAGCGCAAGGTCGCCCTGGGGCGGGTTGCGGACGCCGCGTTCGAGGCGCTGGCGCCGTTGCGGCACCTACGGGGCACGCCCGCCGATCCCTTCGGGCGCACGCCGATCCGGCGTCTCGAACGGGAGCTGCGCGACGAGTACGACGCGCTGGTCACGCGCCTGGCCGACCGGCTCGACGCCCATGGCCACGCCCAGGCGGTGGCCGTCGCCCGTCTTCCGAGCTCGGTGCGCGGCTACGGGCCGGTCAAGGCCGCCTCCATCCGCCGGTTCTGGAGCGAGCTCGAGCGTCTCCACCCCGCATGGGCCACCGACCGAGGGCGCATCGTCGCCAGCTCCTGAGCCCCTGAGCCCCGCTGGGCGCCCGAGCTCGGCCGCGGCGGTCAGGCCGGGGGGCCGCTCTCGAGCGTGATCGTGGCCGTGGAGGTCTGCCCGAGCCGGTTCTGCCAGCCCATGGCGACCGTGGCGCCCGGCGACTCGCCCTCGAGCACGTCGGACAGTGTTGTGGGACTGCGCACCGTCCGGCCGTCGAACGACACGATCGTGTCCCCTGGAGCCAGCCCGATCCTTGTCGCCGTCGTGCCCGGCAGCACCTCGACGACGACCGCGCCCGTTGTGCCAACGTTGGTCACCTCGACCCCGAGGAACGCGGTCGGGCCCACGTGGACGCTCGACGACGGCTTTCCGCTGTCGATCTGGTCGCCGATGGACTTCACCGTGGCGATCGGGATGGCGAACCCCTGCGTTGTCTCCTGCGCGAAGGCGAAGTGCGAGCTTCCCGCCGTGTCCATGCCGATCACCTGCCCGGCGGCGTCGACCAACGGGCCTCCCGAGTCCCCTGCCTGGATCGGAGCGTCGGTCTGGATCATCCCGGTCAGGTGCTCGACCCTGCCCGAGAGCTCGTCTGCCGCTGTGATCGACTGGCCGAGCTTGGTCACCGTGCCCGAGACCGCGCTCGGCGTGCCGCCCTTGCCCCCGGCGTTGCCGATGGCGACGACGGCTTGGCCGACCTTGGCGGGCGCCCTCGCGAAGGAGACGGTCCGCAGGTGCGACGCCCCGGTGATCTGCAGCACCGCCACGTCGGCGGTCACGTCGTAGCCCACGACCGTGGCGGTGTAGGTCTTCCCGTTCCCGATGTCGGTGACGTGCAGCGAGGTCTCGCCCTCGATCACGTGGTTGTTCGTGAACACCTCACCCGACGCGGTGACGACCATGCCGGTGCCGGCCCCCGACGCTGTCTGGTACCCGAGCGCGGTCTCCACGTCGACCAGGCCCGGGTCGACCTTGGCCGCGACCGCGGCCACGCTCGGCGAGATCGGCGTCGTCGGCGCAGCAGAAGGGGTGCTGGAAGGCGTGCTGGAAGGCCTGCTGGAAGGCGACGAGATCCTCGCAGACGGTGTCGAGTGGAAGGCGGCGTAGCCGATCCCGACCCCCACCCCGACCGCTGCCAGCACCATCAGCGCGGCCAGCATGCTCAGGAGGGCTCGCGGGTGTGCCCTCGGGCTTGCAGGCGGCGCAGGCGGCTCAGGGGCGGCCGGCGGCTCGGGGGCGGCCGGCGGCTCGGGGGCGGCTGGCGGCGGCGGAACGCGCTCCCATTCCTCCCCAGCCACGGGGCCTCCTTGCACACGAGATTCCTCACGCGATGTTGGTCCGCTGAGGCGTTCTGCGTAGAGGCGAACGTCCCGGTCTCGGTGGTGCGCTTCGGTGCGGCGCTCGCGCCGGGCGCCCGCCCAGGGCGCCTCGCTCAGGGCTCCTCTCGCAGGGCGCCTCGCTCAGGGCAGCATGTGGCCCGAAAGCGTGAGCAGGCTCATGAGCACAAACGCTGCGAGCTCGAGGCTGACGAAGGTCCGGTAGCCCGACTGAGAGGAT
>JAKAQM010000201.1 GCA_021822565.1 Actinomycetes bacterium
TGTTTGAGTGCCGACTCTCGGACGTCCACCAGATTATCGTATAACGAAACTAGCGGGCCGAAGAGGACTCGCTGACGAGCCGGTGGCGACCCCTGCACGCAGGGAACCCCGTGGAGCTGCTCGGTCCGGCTGCCGCCTCGCACCGACAATTACTACGCCATACGATGCACTATATGGCGAGACAAGGACGGGGTGGCGACGGGCTCGCTCGCTTCGGGGAGCCGGGCGTGCTGGTGCTCCTGTCGCTCAGCGACGGACCCAAGCACGGCTACGCGATCACCGCGGACGTGTTCGAGCAGACCGGCGTGCGCCTCGGACCGGGCACTTTGTACGGGTCGCTGACCAAGCTGGTCGAGCGCGGGCTGATCGAGCCGGTTCCGAGCGACGACCGCCGCCGCCCATACCGGATCACGGGGGCCGGCAAAGCGGCGCTCGCCCACCAGCTGGCGAGTTGGGAGCGCATCGTCACCGCCGGGCAACTCCGGCTCGGGGGACTCCCGTGATCCGTCTGCTCCTTGCCTGCTACCCGAAAGCGTGGCGCCGCGCCTACGGGGAGGAGTTCGCCGCGCTCCCTGAGCAGACCCGTCTCACTCCGCGTGTCGTCTTCGACGTGCTCGCCCAGGCGGCCAAGCTCTACGCCCGCGTGCATCGGAGCAGGTTCTTGGTGGGTGCGGCGGTGCTGGTGTCAATCGGCGTCGAGGTCGTCGCATCGCTCGGGTAGCGCTCGACGCGGTAAGCGGACAGGTGGCGGTCAGGGTGGTCGAGCCGCGGCCCGCCGGGCTCGTCTCCGAAGCCGTGTGGTGCACGCTCGTCGCTCCCGACGCCCCGTACCAACTGGTCGACGTGCTCGGCGGCACGCTGGCAGGTGGTCGATGAGCGGGCGGCCCGCGAGCCGAGCGGGACGCCACTCCGCGGTCGCGTCATCGCCAGCCCCGGAACACGCCCGCCATCCGCAAGGGGAGCAGACGGGCCACCTCCACCATCCGCAAGGACGCCGTGATGGACAGTCCCTTCATCCGCAAGGGCTCCCGGACCGGCAACCCCGCCATCCGCAAGGTGATGACCCAGCCGCCGCGGCCGAAGAGAACTGTCCTGTTGCGGTCGAGCATGGCGCGGGCGATGCGGCACCTGACGTGCAGCGATCGACGTGCGCGGCATCAGGCTGCGCTCGGGAGACGCCTGTCCCGGTAACCGAACCGGGTGTGCTGCGCCCGTTGGCCCGGGTGCTGTTGGCGGTGGCGGCCGAGGTGCACGCGGCTCGCCGGGATGTGCCGGGTGCCGGTCGCCACCGGAGCGGGAGTGGTTTGCGGATGGGAAATCGAGGGCTCCGTGAGGGGGTCCATTGGGGGGTCCGTTCAGTACTCGTTTCTCCCGCCACTCTGGAGCGACCGGGGTCTGAGTGCGCGTCGCCGCACGCCACGGCCGCTGTACCCCCGCCAGTGGTGAACCCCGACTCTATGGGTGATTGTGCATGACTGCGGTGCGTTCTTCGGGCCGGAGGCGGACGAGGCGGACGACGGATCGGCTGATGTTCGACGTGGCGTCCTCGCTGACCGACCGAGACCGGCACATCCTTCGGCTGATCCGTTGGCATCGGGTGCTCACCACCAGCCAGGTGCAGGCGATGTTCTTCTCGGACCGCAACACCGCCCAGCACCGGATGACCCGGCTCTACCAGTTGCGTCTGGTCGAACGCTTCCGACCACCGCATGGCGGCCGTGAGGCCGAGTACCACTACGTGCTCGACCGGCTCGGCGCCTTCGTCGTCGCCGTCATGGCCGTTTTCGACCTCGACCGGGAAGTCAAGGTCCGGTGGCGCACGGGCCAGGCGCTGTCCATCGCCACCAGCCAGCGCCTGGCCCATATGGTCGGCACGAACGACGTTGTCGTCCGGCTCGTCGCAGCGGCCCGCCACGACCGGGACGCGGAGCTGGTCACCTGGTGGGGCGAGCGGTACTGCAAGGCCAACCTTGGCGAGGTGGTCCGCCCCGACGGGGTGGGCGTGTGGCGCGAGGGGGAGGCCGTGGTCACCTTCTGCCTGGAGTACGACCGGGGCACCGAGCCCCTCGCCCGCATCAGCGCCAAGGCCGACGAGTACGCCCGGCTGGAGCGGGCCTGGGGCATCGCCTTCTGGCTTCTGGTCGTCGTGCCCGGTCCGCGCCGCGAGCGCGGTGTCCGGGCCGCGCTGGCCGGCAGTGGGCTGGCGGCGGTGGCCAACTGCTACCAGGTCGGGTGTCCAAGCGCCCGAAGCGGCGGTCTGGGCGCCCCTCGATGCCGAGGGGACCCGGCTACGCCTGGCCGAGCTGGCCGGCTGGCCCCGGCCGGCCGCGTCAGCGGCCAGAGTGGCCGAAGCCGCCCGCCTGCGTGCCAACGAGCCGACTGCCGAGGCGGGGCGACGGCTGGCTTGCAATCGGCGGCGGATCGAGACCTGATGGACGGATGGGAACCGAAGGAGCATGAGGCGATGCGCTGTGTGATCTACCTGCGGGTGTCCACCCGCGAGCAGGCCGAGAAGGGCGAGGGAGAGGAGGGCTTCTCCATCCCGGCCCAGCGCGAAGCCTGCACCCGCCACATCCGAGACGCCGGCTGGCTACTCACCGACGAGTACGTGGACCGGGGCGAGTCGGCCCGGTCCGCCGACCGTCCGGCCCTCCAGGCCATGCTCGCCCGCATTGCCGAGGACCGAGACGTCGACGCGGTGGTGGTCCACAAGATCGACCGCCTGGTCCGCAACATGGAGGATCACGTGGCCATCCGCGCGCTTCTGCGCCGTCGCGGGGTGGCGCTGGTGTCGGTCACCGAGAACGTCGAGGAGACCGCCTCGGGACGCCTGGTCGAGGGCATCCACGCCCTCATGGCCGAGTTCTACTCGGCCAACCTCGCCAACGAGATCAAGAAGGGACTGACGCAGAAGGCGAAGCAAGGTGGCTTCCCCCACGGCGCGCCGCTCGGCTGTGCGAACTTGCGCGAGGTCATCGGAGGCCGCCAGGTGGCCCGCATCGTCCCGGACCCCGAACGGGCCCCGCTCATCACCGGCGCCTTCGACTGTTACGCGACCGGGGACTGGACGCTGCAACGTCTGGCCGGAGAACTGGCCCACCGCGGCCTCACCAACCGCGGCCGACGGGGGAAGTCCGCCGCACCCATCACCTGGCAGGGCCTGGCCAAAATCCTCGCCAACCCGGTCTACGTCGGGATCGTGGAATGGAACGGCGTCCAGTATCCCGGCACCCACGAGCCGCTCGTTGACCCCGAGGTCTTCCGGAGGGTCCAAGAACTCCTCGCCGCCCGGGCGGCACGGGGCACCCGCGAGCGCAAGCACCCCCACTACCTCAAGGGCCTGCTCCACTGCGGAGTGTGCGGCCGGCGCCTCTCGATCCAGCACTCCAAGGGCCGCTACACCTACTTCTTCTGCCTGGGCCAGAAGAACGATCCCCTTGGCACCTGCCGGGAGCCCTACATCGCTGCCGACGACCTCGAAGCCCAGATTGAGGATCTCTACCGGCGCATCCAACTGCCCGAGTCGTGGGCCGAGCGGCTGCGCGAGGAGATGGCCGCCGAGATCGAAGAGCGCCAGGCATCCGACGCCGCCCAGCGCGCGCTGCTCACCGACCGGCTGGCCAAGGCCGAGCACGAACGGCGCAAGCTCCTCGACGCCTACTACGGCGGGGCCATCGACGTGCCCACGCTCAAGGCCGA
>JAKAQM010000055.1 GCA_021822565.1 Actinomycetes bacterium
CTCTTGCCCGGTCACCTGTCGGCCCCTCCGCTTCGGCCCCCCACGACGGAAGGGCTCTGACGGACGAGCGCCGACCAGGTTATAGGGGGGCGGACCTCACGTCCGCCATCCGAGTGCCGCTACCGTGGGTGGCATCGTCGACTGCACCGGTAGGCCCTTGGCGCCGGCGCCGGCACGATCCCCGCTTCCACGATGCGCACGCCGACCCTCACGCACTCCAGCTCCTGCTTCCGCCCTCCGGCTGCGGCACTGGTCCTGATGGGCGGCATCTCGAGCCAGTGTGGGGCAGCGCTCGCCACGAAGCTGATCGCCCAGGTCGGCCCCGCAGGGACGCTGACGATGCGTCTGGTCTTCGCAGCTGCTGCACTGGTGGCGGCAGCACACCCCCGTCGCCAGGAACTGCGACGGCTGCTCCACCCGGCGAACCGCAGCGACCTCGCCGTCGTCTGCGCCTTCGGCCTCGCGCTCGCCGGAATGAACTTCTCCTTCTACGAGTCCATCGAACGGATCCCGCTGGGCGTGGCCGTCACCGTCGAGTTCGTCGGACCGCTCACGATCGCGCTCACGGGGTCCCGGCGGTGGGCCGACGGGGTGTGGGCCATCTTGGCCGCGACCGGAACGCTCCTGCTCGCAGCTGGCAGCCTGTTCGGGACGCTCCGCCACCTCGACATCGCCGGCGTCGGCTTCGCCGCGCTCGCAGGATCCTTCTGGGCCGCCTACATCCTCCTCAACAAAGAAACCGGCAAGCGGATCGAGGGAACCACCGGCCTCGCTGTTGCCATGACCATTGCCGCCGTCGTGGTCACCCCGGTCGGCATCGTGCGCACGGGCGCCGCGCTCCTTCGCCCTGCGGTGCTGGGAGTCGGCGCGGCGGTCGCCCTCCTGTCGTCGGCCATTCCCTACTCCTTCGAGCTGGTGGCGCTCCGCCGTGCCACTCCACGCGCCTTCGGGATCCTCCTCAGCATCTCTCCGGCTGTCGCTGCCCTCGCCGGATTTGCGATCCTGGGCCAGCGCCTCTCGGCGCTCGAGATCGGCGCGCTCTTGCTCGTGGTCGCCGCGAACCTCGGGAGCTCGTGGCTGGGCACCCCAGCAGCACCGGCCGCGCCGGCTGCGCTCGGCGTGACCGCACCGGCCGCGCCGGCTGCGCTCGGCGTGACCGCACCGGCCGCGCCGGCTGCGCTCGGCGTGACACGCACGACGCGCCGACGGGAGCCTGTCCGGGACACGACATGATGGATCCGACGAGCGAGGAGGAGCGGCGTCGTGAGGGGTGCCTGGGTGCCGATGCTGAAGTCGATCTTCGCAGCGCCGGGGACCCGCTTGCTCGCTGCGGGGGAGCAGCCCGAATGACGCACGCAGACGTGGCCCCGTCATCGACGGCCACCGGGAAGGAACCGAGGTAGAGCGGTGCGCGAGCAACGCTTCGACGTGCTGTTCGAGCCGGTGCAGCTCGGGCCCGTGTGGACGAGGAACCGGTTCGTCCAGGTCCCCCACTGCAACGGGATGGGCTACAGGGACCCGAGCGCGCACGCGGCCATGCGCCGGGTGAAGGCGGAGGGCGGCTGGTCGGTGGTCTGCACCGAGCAGGTCGAGATCCACCCGACGTCGGATGTGACGCCCTACATCGAGCTGCGCCTTTGGGACGACGGCGACATCCCGGTCCTCGCACGGATCGCCGACGCGATCCACGAAGGCGGGGCGCTCGCGGGCATCGAGCTCGCGCACAACGGCATGAGCGCGGCGAACCTCACGTCTCGAGAGGCGCCGATGGGTCCCGAGCACCTGCCGGTGACGTCCGACGACCCCGTCCAGGCGCGCAGGATGTCGAAGGCCGACATCGCAGAGCTGAGGACCTGGCACCGCCTCGCGGTCCGCCGGGCACTTCGGGCCGGCTACGACGTGGTCTACGTCTACGCCGGGCACAGCCTGAGCGTGCTCCAGCACTTCCTCTCGCCGCGCTACAACCACCGCTCCGACGAGTACGGGGGACCGATCGAGAACCGCGCGAGGTTCCTCGCCGAGGTCCTCGAGGACACCCGAGAGGAGTGCGAGGGGCGCGCGGCGGTGGTGTGCCGCCTCACGATCGCCGAGGTCGACACCCCCGGCGGCCTCACGCGCGACGACGCCGAAGAGACGGTCGCGCGCCTCGACCACCTGACCGACGCCTGGGACTTCGTGCTCGGAACCTGGGAGTCGGACTCCGCGACGTCGAGGTTCAGCCCCGAGAACGAGCGCGAGCCGCTCGTCGCAGGGCTGAAGGCTCTCTCGAGCAAGCCGGTCATCGGCGTGGGCCGGTTCACGTCGCCCGACACGATGGCCGCCCAGGTGCGCTCCGGCGTGCTCGACCTGATCGGCGCGGCACGCCCGTCCATCGCCGACCCGTTCTTGCCCTGGAAGATCGAGCACGGCCACGCCGAGGACATCCGCGAGTGCATCGGCTGCAACATCTGCGTGTCGGGGGACATGACCATGTCGCCCATCCGCTGCACGCAGAACCCCTCGATGGGTGAGGAGTGGCGGCGCGGGTGGCACCCCGAGAGGATCCGCCCGAAGGCCTCCGACGCGTCGGTGCTCGTGGTCGGGTCGGGCCCCGCGGGGCTCGAAGCTGCGAGCTCGCTCGGCCGGCGCGGCTACCACGTCGTGCTCGCAGAGGCGGGGCGCACGCTCGGGGGCCGTGTCACCCGGGAGGCGACCCTCCCCTCGCTGGCGGCATGGAGGAGGGTGGTCGACCACCGGCTCTCTCGCATCACGGGCGACGAGCACGTCGAGGTGTACCGCGAGAGCCGGATGGACGAAGAAGACGTCTTGTCCGCTGGCGTGAGCGACGTCGTGGTCGCGACGGGCGCTTCGTGGCGCAGCGACGGCGTGGGGCGCTGGCACACGATGCCGTTGCCCATCGATCCCGCTGCGGTCGTCCTCACGCCCGACGACCTCTTCGGCCAGGCCGTCGAACGGCTCGGGGAAGGCCGCCAGGTCGTCGTGTTCGACGACGACCATTACTACATGGGCGGCGTGGCAGCAGAGCGCTTGGCCGGGCTCGGGCACGCGGTGCGCCTCGTCACGCCCGCACCCCTCGCCTCGTCGTGGACCGTGCACACCCTCGAGGCCGCGGCCATCCAGCGTCGCCTGCTCGAGGCAGGGGTGGAGATCTCCACCAGCCGCACGGTCGTAGAGATCGGCCCAGGTGCGGTCCGCACCGCCTGCGTGTTCACCGGCCGAGAGCGGACGGAGCGAGCAGACGCCGTCATGGTGGTGACGGCCCGCCTGCCGGTGGACGACCTCTACCGGCGCCTCGAGTCCCGGCGGCCCGAGTGGAGCCGTCACGGCCTGCGCTCGGTGCGCTGCATCGGGGACGCGTGGGCCCCTGGCACGATCGCGGCCGCCGTGTGGGCGGGTCGACGCTACGCCGAGGAGCTCGACGCCGGCTCCGATGCCGGCCCAGGCCCAGGCCCAGGCCCAGCCCCAGGCCCCGATGCCGGCCCAGGCCCAGGCGCCGCGCAGCCGTTCCTGCGCGAGTACACGGCGCTCGCGCCATGGGACAGCGACCCCCGGGGGACGGGGTCCCCGAGGACCCGACCTGGCGCGGGCTAGCCCGCTGCGGGGGCCGTGGTGGACGTGGTTGCCCCCGCTGTGGTGCCCGACGTCGTCGACGACCCTGGCTTTGGCTGGTTGCCTGTCGAGGGCCGGGGCTCGCTGTACAGGTCCACGGCAGTCCCGATCCTCACCTGTTGCCCGGCGAGAGGGTTGGTCGTGAAGACCACGCCTGTCCCCGGTCCGTAGACCGCGCCGACCGTGAGGCCGGCGGCCTGGACCGCAGCCGTCGCCTTGGTCACTGTGGCACCGATCACTGTGGGCACCGGCACCGCTCGAGGGCCCTTGGAGACGCTCACGGTGACGTGCGAGCCGACCGGCGCTGTCGCCCCGGTGCCGGGTGTCGTCGCGATCACCTGCCCGCTGGGCACGGTTGTCGAGTACACCTGCGCCTCGGTCACCGAGAGGCCGTCGGCGCTCAAGGTGGCGGCTGCCTGTGTGTACGTCCCACCGGCGAACGACGGGATCTTGACCGGGGGCTTTCCCTCGGACACCGTGACGAGGATCTCCGACCCGTACGGCGCCGTGACGGGGTCGGTCTTCCCGCCGTACGACCAGCTGATCACGTCCCCGTTGGGCACTGTCCTCGAGTACGCGCTCGCCGCGGGGCAGCTCGCCTTCAAGTGCGCGCCCACCAGCAGCCGGGTCGCCACTGTGCAGTCGAGACCGCCGGTCAACGAAGGCACCTTCTCCGAGGGCAGCCCCGAGGAGGGCACGAGCTGCACGGTGCTTCCTTCCTTGAGCGACGTGCCCTGCCTCGGGTCCTCCCGGGCGACCGTGCCCGGTGCCACCCCGGTCGAGGTGACGCCTGGATCGAGCTGCACGTGGAAGTGGTCCGCGCGCAGCACTCTGCGAGCGGTCGCGAGTGTGTCTCCGACCACCGAGGGGACGAGGTGGCTGGGCGCGAACAAGTGCGTCTTGGCGGCGTAGACGCCACCTGCGGCGAGGATGGCCGCCACGACGACGAGCACCGCGAGCACCCAGGGCCACCGCCTGCGACGCCGGCCCATGCCGTACGCGCCGACGGGGGGCACCCCACTACCGAGACCGATTGTGGCGGTCGGCTCGCCGGTGTCGACCAGCCCGCCGCTCGCAGCCGAACCGAGCCGCGTCGCGCCGAGCACGCCCGTGACGCCGAGGTCCGCGACGACGGCGGGCGTCCCCGCACGCGTGATGTCTCCGTCATGGGGGGCGATCGGGAGATCGACCTGCGTGGCACCGAGGTCCGCGCCCTCGAGCGGGCCGCGGCGGACCAGGGGCAGCGGGTCGAAGGGGCTGAGCTCGTCCGCGAGATCCCCCAACCGACGGGCGAGCTGTGCCGCGTCCGGGCGGTCCTTCGCCTTGGGGGCACACGCAGCCGTGAGCTCGGGTTCGAGGGGGCCGAGCGCCGGATCCTGCGGCACAGCCTCGCCGATCCGGGCCTGGAGCGTCGCGTGCGGCGTCTCCCGGGCGAACGGCACCGTCCCGGTCACCGCCTCGTAGAGGACCAGCCCGAGCGAGTAGACGTCCGAGCGACCGTCGAGCTGCATGCCCTGGGCCTGCTCGGGCGAGGCGTACCGGGCGGTCCCGAGCATCGTCCCGGGGTCGGTGGTCGACGCGCTCGACAATGCCCGCGCCACCCCGAAGTCCGCGACCCGCACCCGGCCGTCCTCGTCGAAGAGGATGTTGGCCGGCTTCACGTCGCGATGGACGATCCCGCGTGCGTGGGCGTAGGCGAGGCCGTCGGCGGCCTGGGCCCCGACACGGGCGGCTTGCCCGGCAGAGAGCCTGCGCCCTGCCGACAGGATGTCGAGGAGGCTCCCGCCCTCGAGGTACTCGAGGACCAGGTACGGACCATCCTCCCCTTCCCCCCAGTCGAACACGCGGAGGACATGGGGGTGGTTGAGCGCCGCCACCGAGCGTGCCTCCGCCCGGAAGCGGCGCAGGAAGGCGTCGTCATGGACGAGGGCCGGCTGGAGCACCTTCACGGCGACGCGCCGCTGGAGCACCATGTCCTCGGCGAGGAAGACATGGGCCGACGCACCGGAGCCAAGGGCCGCCACGAGCCGGTAGCGGTTCCCCAGCACCCGGCCGAGGGGTTCAGAGACGATGGGCATTGACCCTTGTAAAGGCTAGTGGCACGGCGCCCACCTGTGAGGGATCGAGCAGCACGGCCCCCCCGTGAGGGGCCACGAAGCACGGCGCAGTCGCCGACTCGTCCTCACCGCGACCTCTGCCACCCTGGCGGCGGAGGCCTCCTCAGCGGTTCTGCGGGAACCCCAGGTCGAGCGCGCTCGTGGAAGGATCGGGCCAGCGCTCGGTCACGACCTTCCCCCTCGTGTAGAAGTTGATGCTCTCGGGCCCGTAGATGTGGGTGTCGCCGAAGAGCGACGCCTTCCATCCGCCGAAGGAGAAGTAGCCCACAGGCACCGGGATCGGCACGTTCACGCCGACCATCCCCGCCTCGACCTCCTCTTGGAAGCGGCGGGCGGCACCACCGTCCCGGGTGTAGATCGCTGCGCCGTTTCCCCAGGGGTTGGAGTTGACGAGCGCCATCGCCTCGTCGTAGGTCCCGGTCCTCACCACCGAGAGCACGGGACCGAAGATCTCGTCCCGGTAGCAGTCCATCTCGGGGGTGACCTGGTCGATGAGCGACGCGCCGAAGAAGAACCCGTCCTTGCCGTAGAGGGGATGGTCCCTGCCGTCCACCAGGACCTTCGCCCCCTGCTTGGCCGCAGAGTCCATGTACGAGGCGACCTTCTCGCGGTGCTCCTTCGTCACGAGCGGTCCCATCTCGGACGTCTCGTCGAGCCCGGAGCCGATGCGCAGGCTGGACAGCCGCTCGGTGATGGACTGGACGAGCGGCTCCGCGACACGTCCCACGGGCACCACCACCGAGACCGCCATGCAGCGCTCCCCTGCCGAGCCGTAGGCCGCAGAGACCGCCGCGTCGGCGGCCATCTGGACGTCAGCGTCCGGGAGCACCACCATGTGGTTCTTCGCGCCGGCGAGCGCCTGCACGCGCTTGCCGTGCCGCGCGGCCTCTTCGTAGATGTAGCGGGCGATCGGGGTCGACCCGACGAACGAGATCGCCCGCACGTCAGGGTGCGCGAGCAGCGTGTCGACGGCGACCTTGTCACCCTGGACGACGTTGAACACGCCGTCGGGGAGACCGGCCTCCGCGAAGAGCTCGGCAAGGAGCATCGATGCCGCCGGGTCCTTCTCCGAGGGCTTCAGGACGAACGCGTTGCCGCACGCGATCGCGCTCGCGCACATCCACAGCGGCACCATTGCCGGGAAGTTGAACGGGGTGATGCCGGCCACGACGCCGAGAGGCTGGCGAACCGAGTAGACGTCCACGCCCGTCGACGCGCGCTCCGCGTAGCGACCTGCGAGGAGGGTCGGGATCCCGCAGGCGTAGTCCACGTTCTCGATCCCGCGTGCGACCTCCCCGGCTGCGTCGGAGAGCACCTTGCCGTGCTGGAGCGTGACCGCCCGAGCGAGGTCGGCGCGGTGCGCGTCGAGGGTCTGGCGGATGCGGAAGAGGATGTCGGAGCGCCTGGCGAGCGAGGTCGTGCCCCAAGGTCCAGCCGCCGCACGCGCCGCCTCGACGGCGCGCCCCACCTCCTCGGCCGTCGCGAAATCGACCTGGTGGGTCCGCTCCCCCGTGGCGGGATTGAAGACGTCCCCGTGGCGACCCGACTCCCCGGGCACCACCTTTCCTGCGATGAAGTGGCTGATGCGCTCCATGACGTGCCTCCTCGTCTCGTGATCCCGATGCCCTAGCCGGCGACCGCGCGGTCGGTGATCTCGAGCGCGCGGTCGAGCACGGCGAACCCCTCCGCGAGCTGCGCTTCGGTGATGCACAGCGGCGGATTGGTCATGACCTGGTTCCAGTGGAGGTTGACGAACACGCCGTTGTCGAGGGTGAACCGCTGCAGCTCGGCCATCTCGGGGCTCGACGAGTTGAACGGCGCCATGGGCTCGCCCGTGGTGCGGTCCCGCACGAGCTCGAGGCATCCGAACAGCCCGATGTTCCGGCAGGCGCCGACCGAGGGGTGGCGAGCGGCGAGCTCCTCGTGGTGCCGGCGCATCACCTCGCCCATCTTGGCCGCGTGCTCGATGAGGCCGTCCTCCTCGTAGACGCGGATCGTCGCGAGCGCCGCGGCGAGCCCTACGGGATGCGAGTTGTAGGTGAGGCCGCCCGCGAAGACGTGGTCCTCGAAGTACTGGGCGACGTGGGGAGCGAGCCCCACCGCCCCGAGCGGCACATAGCTCGACGTGAGACCCTTCGCACACGTGACGAGGTCCGGAACGACGCCCCAGTGGTCGACGGCGAACCATCTGCCGGTCCGCCCGAAGCCGCTCATGACCTCGTCGGCGATGAGGAGGATGCCGTAGCGGTCGCACAGCTCGCGCACACCCTGGAGGTAGCCGTCAGGGGGGATGAGGATGCCGTTCGTGCCGGTGACCGGCTCCACGATGAACGCCGCGATCGTGGAGGGCCCTTCGAGCTCGATGGTCTCTTCGAGCCGCGCGAGCGCCTCGGCGGCGGAGTCCCACGGGCGGGTGGTGCCGTGGTAGAAGTCGAGCACGTGCACGACGCCGGGGATGCCCGGCTCGTTCGCCCAGCGCCTGGGGTCGCCCGTGAGCGTGATGGCCCCGGACGTCGCGCCGTGGTAGGAGCGGTAGCGGGCGAGGATCTTCTGGCGCCCGGTGACGGCTCGCGCGATGCGGACGGCGTTCTCGTTGGCCTCCGCGCCGCCGAGCGTGAAGAACGACTTCTCGATGTCGCCGGGGAAGAGCTCGGCGAGCTTGCGCCCGAGGAGCGCACGGACCTCGGTGGTCATCGCCGCCGAGCTCACGTACGCGAGCTCGCGCACCTGCTTGGCGACGGCGTCCGCGATCCGCGGGTCCCCGTGGCCGGCGTTCACGCTCATGAGCTGGGAGTTGAAGTCCAAGTACCGCTTCCCGTCGGCGGTGGTGAAGTAGACACCGCTGGCGGCGACCACCGGCAGCGGCGAGGCCTTGGACTGGGCGACCCAGTCGAACAGCGTGTAGCGCTTCGAGAGCTCGACGATCTCGCCCGCCGAGAGCCGGTCGGCGCCCTGTTCGCTCATCTGCACCCCTCTGCTCGTTTCGACCGCACTGGCCCTCGTCGCCCTGCGGATGCGGTGACCGCACCGTGCCGCACCGTGACCGCGTCATGGCGACACCGGATCGCGTGCCTCTTCGATCCTAGAGTGGGAGAGCCTGAACAACAATGCACACCTTGAGCATATCTGTCGCCTCCGAGTGCCGATAATGTGCACCCATGGCGCTCAGCGTCGGAGAGGTCCTGGAGCTCGAGCCGTTGCGGAGCGCAGGCGCAAGGGTCCTCGCCGGCACGGCCAACCTCGGTCGGCCGGTCCGGTGGGTCCATGTCGCCGAGCTGCCCGACATCGCCCATCTGCTCGAGGGTGGTGAGCTGCTGCTCACGACCGGGCTCGGCATGGCCGGCGACGCCGCCGCCAGACGGCGCTACATCGACGAGCTGGCCGACGCCGGTGCGTCCGGCCTGATCGTGGAGCTCGGTCGCACCTTCGACGCGGTCCCCCACGAGCTCGTCGGTGCAGCCGTCGCCCGCGGGCTCCCACTCGTCTCGCTCGAGCACGAGACCCGCTTCGTAGAGGTCACCGAGGTCGTGCATCGGGAGATATTGAGCAGGCAGTACGACCTCCTCGACCGAGCCGAGCACGTGAGCCGGGAGCTGGCCGAGGAGATCCTCGACGGGGCGGACGTGGCGAAGCTCGTGGCTCGCCTCGCGGCGGTGTTCGGCTCCGAGGTCGTCTTCGAGGACGCCGCGCGCCGCGTGGTCGCCGCCTGCGGTCCTGGGGCCGAGACCGGCACCCCCGCAGCCTGGGACGCCCACGCTCTGGTGGTCCACGGGCACTCGACCGACGCGGCGAGCGGCGTGCATCGCGTGCGCACGTCCGCGCGGGCTCTTGGTTGCACCTGGGTGGACATCTGGATCCGCCGAGAGCGCTGGGGACGCCTCCACGTCCTGGACACCGGGCTGGGCGCGGGCGACGTGGACGAGCTGCTCGTCGACCGGGCGGGTGCGGCGCTGGCGCTCGCGATGCTCTCGGAGAAGGACGCCGCGCACCTGGCCGAGCGCGCGAGCGACGCGCTCATCGGGGCGATCGTCGCCGGGCGGCACGGCTCGCCCACCGACGTGCTCCGGCGTGCGAGGAGCCTGGGTGCCGATCTCGACGGTGGGCGGCTCGTGGCGGCCGCGCTGGACGTACGCCAGGCACAAGGTGAGCACGGTGCGCAGCACCCCGCCGACGACGAGCGCCTGGGCGACGACGAGCGCCTCGGCGACGACGAGCACCCCGCCGACGACGAGCACCCCGCCGACGACGAGCGCCTCGAGATGCTCCGCGCGCTCGCGGCCGCCCTCAGGACCTCGGTCGCCGAACGGGGGTGCAGCGCGCTCGTAGGCACGAGCGGCGACCGGGTGATCGCGATCGTGGCGGTTCCGGGGACTCGACCGGTCGGAGCCGTGCTCGACGAGCTGGTGGAGACCGCCTCGGCGCGGGCCATCCGTCGCAGCGGCGTCGAGGTGGTCGCCGGCGCGAGCGCCGCCGGCGCGCCGGGCACGCTGCAGCGCGCGGTCGAAGAGGCGACCGTCGCCGCGGGGTTCGCGAAGGAGGCCAACGGCGCCCGGCGCGTCCACCACTTCTCCGAGCTCGGCACCTACCAGCTGCTCCTACGGCTCGCCGAGGGTCCCGAGCTCTCCCGCTTCGTCGACTCCGAGCTGCGGCCGCTCCTCGAGCGCGACGGCGCCGTGCGGCCCAAGCTCGTCCCCACCCTGCGCGCCTACCTGAAGCACGCCGGACGAAAGGCCGACGCTGCCCGCGAGCTGGGAGTCCAGCGGCGCACCCTCTACCAGCGCATCGCACGCGTCGAAGCACTCCTCGGACGCGACGTGGACGACCAGGCCACGCGCACTCGCCTCACACTCGCCCTGCAGGGCCTGGACCTCCTCTCGGGGCGCAACCGCCATCCCTGATCCACGGCGCCTGCCCGCTCTCCGGCGGCACGGCTCGCCGGCTCAGCCCGGCACCTCCCCCGTCGCCAGGAGCTCGTCGAACCGAGCACCGTCGACGATCGGGATGCCGAGCCGTTCTGCCTCCTGCGTCTTCGCCGCTCCGGGCGACGCGCCGACCACGACGGCGAAGGTCCTCTTCGACACGGTCCCGGGCGACTTCCCGCCCCGGGAGATGATCGCCGCCTCCGCCTCCTCGCGGCTGTAGCCCTCGAGGGCGCCGGTCACCACCACCGACTTGCCCATGAGCGTCTGGGCGACCTCGGGCTCGCCGCTCGCCGCCCCCCTGCCCGCCTCCTCGCCCGCCTCCTCGCCGCTCCCCGGCGCTGCGGGAGCGCCTGCCGGCCCGGTGCCTCCCGGCGCCCCGCGTACGCCAGGCTCGTCGGTCCTGAGGCCGAAGGAGACCAGGCGGTCGACGACGGTGACGTTCTTCGGGTTCGAGAAGAACTCGGCGACGCTGTCGGCGATCACGGGGCCCACGCCCTCGACCGCCGCGAGCTCCTCGGCTCGTGCGTGCCGCAACGCGCCGAGCGTGCCGAAGGCGCGCGCGAGCGCCCGAGCCCCGGTTGGCCCGACGTGGCGGATCCCGAGCGCAACCAGCAGGCGCGAGAGGGGGCGGGACCTCGAGTCCGCGATCGCGTCCACGAGGTTCTTGGAGGACACCGCGCCCATCCGCTCGAGCGTGGCGAGGCGCTCGGGCTCGAGGAGGTAGAGATCAGCGGGGTCGGCGATCATGCCAGCCTCGATGAGCTGGACGACGCGCTCTTCGCCGAGCCCTTCGATGTCCATGGCAGGGCGCGACGCGAAGTGCACGATCCGCTGCACGCGCTGCGCAGGGCAGTCGATGTTGGTGCAGTACGTGTCGCTCTCCCCCGGCAGCCTCGTGAGCGGGCCGCCGCAGGACGGGCACGTGGTGGGGAACGTCCAGGGCGGAGGGCGCTCGCCGCCGGAGCCGTCGCCTTCGCCCGTGTCGGGGCCCAGGACCGGGCCGACGACCTCGGGGATCACGTCGCCGGCCTTGTGGACGATCACGAGGTCGCCGGGGCGCACGTCCTTCAGGCGCACCTGGTCCTCGTTGTGCAAGGTGGCCAGCCGCACCGTCGAACCGCCGACGAACACGGGCTCGAGCACCGCGAACGGCGTCGCGCGTCCAGTCCGCCCGATCGACACCAAGATGTCCAGCAACCGCGTGGTGCGGTCTTCGGGGGGGAACTTGTAGGCGATCGCCCAGCGCGGGGCTCGGGAGGTCGCACCGAGGCGATCGTGCAGCGCGAGGTCGTCGACTTTCACGACGGCGCCGTCGATCTCGTAGGCGAGGTCGTGGCGGTGCGCCTCGAGCTCCCGGGCGCGGGCGAAAGCGGCGCTCACCCCGCGAACGGTGCGCGCGTCGGGGCTCACCGGGAACCCGGCCTCCGCGAGCAGCCTCAGCGCCGCGCTCTGCGTGGCAGGCGGCCACTGGACCGAGGCGTCGGGGGGGCCTCCCGGCACGCCAGCGGGCGGTCTTTCGCCCCCGCCGCGCCGCGCACGGGTCGCGCCTGTCGCCTGCTCGGGCAGCGCGCCGTCGATCTCGCCGATCTGGTACGCCCAGAACGACAGCGGGCGCGAGGCGGTGACCCCCGGGTCCTTCTGGCGCAAGGACCCCGCCGCGGCGTTGCGCGGGTTGGCGAAGGTCTTCGTCCGCTCCGCCTCGGCGCGCCGGTTCAAGGTGGCGAACGCGGCCGTCGGCATGTAGACCTCGCCGCGCACCTCGAGGTGGTGCGGAGCCGCCGTTCTCAGCTCCTGGGGCACGTCGCGGATCGTGGCGACGTTGGCGGTCACGTCCTCCCCGGTCACCCCGTCGCCGCGCGTCGCGGCCTGCACGAAGCGACCATCGACGTAGGTGAGCGACATCGCGACCCCGTCGACCTTCGGTTCGCACGTGAAGTCGAGCGTCTCGAGGTCGACGTCGGGAAGCAGCCGGCGGAGCCGGTCGCCCCATGCGTCGAGCTCGGCCTCGCTGAAGGCGTTGTCGAGGCTCATCATCGGGATGCGGTGGCGGACGGGCGCGAAGAGCTGGGGCGCCGGCGCGCCGCCGACCCGCTGGGTCGGCGAGCCCGGGGTGACGACCTCGGGATGGTCGGCCTCGATCCGTTGCAGCTCACGGAAGAGCGCGTCGTAGTCCGCGTCGGGGATCTCGGGCGAGTCGAGGACGTAGTAGCGGTAGTCGTGGTACCCGATAAGCCTGCGCAGCTCGGCGGCCCGCTCGGCGGGTGTGCTGCGCTCGGGAGCAGCCTCCGCGCCCGCCGCTTCGCCGGATCCGGCCACGGACGTCACCCGAGCCTCCGACATCCCGCGACGATCCCCGCGCCACGGACCGCGTCGGGGTCCGCCGCGTCGTAGAAGGCGAGGGTCTGGCCCGGGGCGACCGGCCGCTGTGGCGTGCGAAAGCGGCAGCTGACGACCTGGCGGTCCTCGCCGGTGCCGAGATCGGGTTCCCCGGTCCCGCCGGCACCGTGCCCGAACCGGACGACGCACGGGGCGGGGCGGCCGTGCGCGCTCACCTGGGCGACCGTCTCGTCGCCGTCGTCGAGGGCACGGTCCACCCACGTCACGCTCCCCGGCACGAGCGACACCTCGTCGACCGCGGCACGCGCGGCGTCCGCGACCGTCACGCGGCGTGCTCGCACGTCGACCGCCACTGCGTAGCGGCGCGTGCTCGCCGCCGGCATCCCGCGCCGCTGGCCCACGGTCACGAGCTCCACGGCATCCACCGCGCCGAGGCGCGCGCCGCTCGCGTCGACCACCTCACCAGGGTGCAGCTCGAGGCGCGTGGAGAAGAACCCTTCCCGACCCTCGCCGACGTGGATGAAGCAGACGTCCTGGCTGTCGGGCTTCGCCGCGGTGCGCAGCCCCAGGCTCGCGGCCTCGGCCCGGACCTGCGTCTTGGTCATCGTGCCCACCGGCAGCATGATCGCGCCGAGCTGCGACTGCCCCAGCATGGAGAGCACGTAGGACTGGTCCTTGGCACTGTCGACGCCCCGCACCAGAGCGAGGCGCCCGTCGCGCTCGCGCACCTGTGCGTGGTGG
Source organism: Actinomycetes bacterium (assembly GCA_021822565.1). Classification (GTDB taxonomy): domain Bacteria; phylum Actinomycetota; class Acidimicrobiia; order Acidimicrobiales; family RAAP-2; genus JAJYVT01. The sequence continues at coordinate 13,727 of JAKAQM010000055.1, forward strand.
CCGGTCGCCAGACGGTCGAACCCCAGGCGGCGAGCACGCTCCAGGAGACGGTCGAACTTGATGTGGCGGTTGCACTCGATGCAGGGGTTGGGCGTGCGACCCTCGGCGTGCGCGGCGACGTAGGGGGCCACCACGTCGCGTTCGAAGTCCTCGGTGAGGTTGAAGACGTGGTGCGGGATGCCGAGCTGCTGGGCCACGCGGCGCGCGTCGTCCACGTCCGCGACCGAGCAGCACCCCGAGCTCTGTGGTCCGCCCCAGAGCTTCAGGGTGGCACCGACGACCTCGTGGCCCTCCGCGACGAGGCGGGCGGCAGCCACCGAGGAGTCCACGCCACCTGACATCGCCACGAGGACGCGCAACGCGGTCGCTCCGCCTCGATCAGCCGCGCAGGCGGGCGACGGCCTCGGGCACGACCGCGAGCACGCGCTCGACGTCCTCCGCTGCAGTCGTGTGCCCGAGACTGAACCGGATCGACCCGCGCGCGCTCGCCGCCGGCACGCCCATCGCCGCGAGCACGTGGCTTGGCTCGAGCGCGCCGCTCGCGCACGCCGCACCCGCCGAGACGCACACGCCCGCCTCGTCGAGGAGCACCACCAGCTCCTCCCGGTCGACCCCTGAGAAGCACAGATGGCAGTGGCCCGGCAGCACGAGCTCGCGCGCCGCGGCCTCGATCACCGACGGCACCGCATGAAGCAGCCCGTCGGCGAGCCGATCTCGCAGCGCGCCCACCCGTGCCGACTCCGCCTCGCGCTCGCGCGCCGCGGCAGCCAGGGCCGTCGCGAGCCCGACCGCGCCTGCGACGTCGTGCGTGCCGGACCTGCGCTCGCGCTCCTGGCCCCCGCCCACGAAGAGCGGCTCGATCTCGGTGCCCTCCCCCACCACGAGCGCGCCCGCGCCCTTCGGGCCGCCGAGCTTGTGCGCGGAGACCGAGACGAGGTCGACCCCCGGTGCCGCCTGCGCGACGTCGAGCCACGCAGCCGCTTGCACTGCGTCGGTGTGGACGACCGCCTGCGGAGCCAGGCTTCTCGTGAGCGCCACCACGTCGCCGAGCGGCTGGACCGTGCCCACTTCGTTATTGGCGAGCATGACCGTCACGAGCGCGACGTCGCCGCCGAGATCCTCGAGCGCCTGCTCGAGCCGGGCGAGGTCGAAGAGGCCCTGGGAGTCCACACCGACACGCTCGTGCACCACGCCGAGGCGTGCCGATGCCACTCGGCACGCCTCGAGCACGGCTGCGTGCTCGACCGAAGAGCTCACGACGGCCGTCGCGTCGCCGGAACGCCGCCGAACGGCGGCACCTAGGACCCCGAGCACGGCGAGGTTGTCGGCCTCGGTCCCCCCGGAGGTGAAGACCACCTCGCGCGGCGCCGCGCCGAGGAGCTCCGCGATCGTGTCGCGAGCGTCCTCGAGAGCCTGGCGGGCCGCGCGCGCCTGGCGGTGCTGCCCCGACGGGTGGCCGAACACCCCGGAGGCGAACGGCGCCATGGCCTCGACGACCTCGTCGCGCATCGGCGCGGAGGCGGCGTGGTCGAGATAGGTGAGCGGCGGGCCGCCCGGTGTCTGTCGATCCATGCAGACCCTTTGTACCCGGCCGTCGGCGCGCGCCTAGTCAGCCGCAGCGGAGACGGACGGGATCGCGGCCGTCACGTCCTCGCGAACGGACTTGGCGTTCATGAACTCCTTGATGCCCACGCCGCTCAGCTCGCGCCCGTAGCCGGAGCGCTTGATCCCGCCGAAGGGCAGCTCGGGTGAGGACGCGACCATCGTGTTCACGAACACCTGCCCCGCCTGGATGCCCGCAGCGAGACGCTCGCGCTCCTCCGCATCGTGCGTCCAGATGCTCGAGCCCAGGCCGTACTGCGTGCGGTTGGCGATGCGGATCGCCTCGTCGAGGTCGCTGTAGCGCTCGACGGTCGCAACGGGGCCGAACACCTCCTCTTGGAGCACGCGCATCTGCGTGGTCACGTCGAGCAGGACCGTCGGCTCGTAGTACCAGCCGGGACCGTCGAGCGCCGAGCCGCCGCAGGCGACCGTGGCGCCCTTCTCGCGTGCGTCGTCCACCTGCCCTGCGATCTCCTTGCGCTGGGCCTCCGTGACGAGCGGCCCCACGTCGGTCGTGCTCTCCATCGGGTCGCCGACACGCAGGTCCGCCATGCCTGCGACGAACCGGTCCACCCACTGGTCGTAGACCTCGGCGTCGACGATGAAGCGCTTCGCCGCGATGCAGGACTGGCCGTTGTTCTGCACCCGGGCTGCCACCGCGACGGCGGCGGAGCGCTCGACGTCGGCGGTCTTGGTCACGACGAAGGGATCGGAGCCGCCCAGCTCGAGCACGCACTTCTTCAGCACCCGGCCAGCGGTCTCGGCGACCGCAGCACCTGCCCGCTCGCTTCCGGTGAGGGTGACCGCGACGATGCGTTCGTCTTCGATGACCGCGGCGACGTCGGAAGCGGGGATGAGCAGCGTCGTGAACGCGCCCTCGGGGTACCCGGCCCGCCGGAAGAGCTCTTCGATGTAGAGGGCCGACTGCGGCACGTTGGCCGCGTGCTTCAGCACGCCGACGTTGCCGGCCATGAGCCCGGGAGCCGCGAATCGGGTGACCTGCCACAGCGGGAAGTTCCACGGCATGACCGCGAGCACCGGGCCGAGTGGGTCGTAGCGGACGTAGCTGTGGTCGTCGAACCGCTCGTGAGCGAGCAACCGCTCGGCGTTGTCGGCGAACCACCGCAGCCCGAGCGCGCACTTGGCGACCTCCGCCTTGGCCGCTGCGAAGGTCTTCCCCATCTCGGTGGTGAGGATGCGCGCCACATCGGGCGCCTCACCGTCGAGCAGGTCCGCAGCCGAGCGCATGAGCCGAGCACGCTCCACGAAGCTCGTCTTGCGCATGGTCTCGAAGGCGGTCGCCGCCCGAGCGAGGCGCGCTTCGACCTCCGCGGGGGTGTGCGCGTCGAAGGTCTTCTCCACCTTGCCGGTGGCCGGGTTCGTGGTCGCAAACGTGGTCATGGGGGACATTCTCGCGTGCCCGACAGCACCGTGCCCACATGGACCCGGTTCGCTCGCGGGACCGCTCCCGACGGCGCCCCTCGCAGCGCACCCGGCGCTCAGCGCTCGTGCTTACGGCGGGGTCTCAGGGCGAACCACCACACGCTTGCCATGGTCCCGAGCACTCCGAGGATGGCCGCCACCGGCTTCAAGAGCTGTCGCTTCGCCACGACGGCCACCCTACCTGGGCGATCGGAGCGGAGCGACCTCGGAGCCGGGCCGGGCGACCTCGGAGCCGGGCCGGGCGACCTCGGAGCCGGGCCGGGCGACCTCGGAGCCGGGCCGGGTGGCCTCGGAGCCGGGCGGCCTCGGAGCCGGGCGGCCAGCTCAGGCCTTCTCGAGCCAGGCCTCGACGTGGGTCCCGCCGTCCACGTCGAGTGGAACCGCCTGCCCGCAGCCCGGACCCTGGGCGACCTCGACGGCGAGCACCTCGCGACCGATCGGCGCGAAGAGCGCCGCGTCGACGCCGGACAGCCACAGCCGGATCCGGTCGGAGACCTCGAGGCCGCGCGCCTTTCGGAGGTCTTGGACATGGCGGACGACCTCCCGTACGAGGCCGCGCCGGCGCAGGTCCTCGTCGATCCTGAGGTCGAGGGCCACGACCGCGCTCCCCTCCCGGGAAACGGCGAAGCCGGACTGCCCGCGGACCCGCACCTCGAGCTCGTCGGGACCGAGCGCGACAGCTCCGCTCGACAGCTGGACCGTCACGGTCCCGCCCGCTTCGAGCGCCGCTGCCACTGCCGGCGCATCGAGACGCGCCAGCGCGCCGCGCACCTCCTTCACCGCCTCTCCGAGCCGGGGACCGAGGACCCGGAAGTTCGGGGTGATCTCCAAGGAGACCGCTTCGGCCAGGTCCTGGGCCTCGACGACCTGGTCCACGTTCAGCTCGTCCGCGACGACGTCCGCGAGGATCGCCGGGGAACCGGGAGCGAGGAAGACGAG
>JAKAQM010000202.1 GCA_021822565.1 Actinomycetes bacterium
CGTCGGCGGAGCACTGGGGATCTTCACGGGGAGATCCCCGATCCGTTCGGCGTTCCGCCAGCTCGCCCTGTCGGCCGTCGCCGCGGCCATCGCGTTCGGCGTTGGGAGCGCGGCGAGGGGTGCGGGGGTCCACATCGACTGAGCTGGGCGACCAAGGCGGTCCGGGTCCTGCCGGCACCTCAGGGATCGGTCAGGTCTCCTGTTCGTTCTTCGCCTCGGCGTCGTGAACAGCCTGCAGCTCCTCGAGCCTCCGGCGGTGACGAGCGAATCGCTCGTCGAGGTCGGCGAGAAATCCCTGGAGCGCGGCGATCTTCGATCTCGCCGCATCACGGAGCTCGTCGAGCGCCTGCAGGGCCTCGTCGAGGACCTCGCGCTGATGCTCGCTGTCCGAGCTCGCGCGGAAGTCCGCGCGCAGTGAGCTGAGGCGGGACTCGGCTGCGATCACCCTCCGGATCTCTTCCAAGTTGAACCCCATGAGGGTTTGGAGCTCACGGATCCGCCGGACCCGGGCGATGTCCTCGCTGCAGTAGCGGCGCATGCCGCCCGGGCTGTGGTCCCGGGGGGTGAGCAGCCCGATCTCCTCGTAGTAGCGCAGCGTCCTCTCGGACACGCCGGTCTGAGCGGCCACGGCACCGATGCCGCGGAGCGGTTCCTCTCGTTCCTGGGTCTCGTCGGGCCCGTCAGCGTGCACTGCGCCACCCACGTGTGGCACCCGTTCGCCCGGACCTCGCCCCGTTGCCGGCGTCGCCGTTGCCGGAGACGCCGTTGGCGGAGACGCCGTTGGCGCTCCCCCCGTTGGCGGAGGCGTGGTCGACGCCGAGCTCTCCGAGTGGCGTGGTCGCCCGTTCGTCCGCTGCGGCCCTTCCGGACGACCCGAGCTCTGCTCCTTCGACGTAGTGGTACTTCCCGCCCCGCAGCCACGACGCCCCCGCTGCGACGGCGCACGCCACGAGCGCGAAGTAGAACGCCTCGTGCAAGCCGTCGCCGAAGGCGTGTGCGATCAGGTGAGGGAAGAAGGCCCTCCCCGTGAGGTACGTCACCCGCGCCGCCGGCATGTGCGCCAGGACGGGGCCGAGGAGGCTCTTCACCGGGTTGTAGCCGAGGAACGCAGCGAAGACGGTCGCGGTCGGTGGCAGGTGGGACACCCGAGCGGCGTCGGGTGAGGGGACGCCCTGGTGCACGAGGCCCTGGTACATCTCCGCAGGGAGGTGCGACGCGAGACCCGTGATGATCAGGGTGAAGAAGATCCCGATCGAGAGGACCATCGCCGAGTTCTGGAAGGTCGCCGACATCCCGGCGCCCGCACCACGCTGGTGGGGCGGGAGGCTGTTCATGATCCCCGCGCGGTTCGGCGAGGCGAAGAGACCCATCGCGAGCCCGTTCAAGAGCAGCAGTAACGCGAAGAAGACGTACGAGAAGTTGATGGGAAGGAAGGTCAGCAGGAGGAAGCTGATCGCCGCGATCACCATGCCTCCGGTCGCGAACGGGCGGGCGCCGAAGTGGTCGGACAGGTACCCCGACACCGGACCGGCGATGAGGAAGCCTGCGGTGAGCGGCAGCATGTAGATGCCGGCCCACAGCGGGGTGTTGACGAAGCTGTAGCCGTGCAACGGCAGCCAGATCCCTTGCAGCCAGATGATGAGGATGAACATCATCCCGCCTCGCCCGAGCGAGGCGAGCAGCGCGGCCATGTTGCCGGCGGCGAACGCCCGGATCCGGAACAACGGCAAGCGGAACATCGGGTTCTTCACCTTCGTCTCGATCACAGCGAAGATCACCAACACCGCGGCGCCGCCGAACAGCGCGAGCAGGACCCAGGGATCGGCCCAGCCCATCGCGTCGTGCCCGTAGGGCATGATGCCGTAGGTGATGCCTGCCAGGAGGGCGACGAGCCCGATGGCGAACGTGGCGTTGCCCCACCAGTCGATGCTCGTCGGGACGCGCACCCCGATGTCGCGCAGCTTGCGGTAGGACCAGAAGGTGCCGAAGATCCCGAAGGGCACCGAGACGACGAACACCAGGTGCCACTCGACCGGTCCGAGCAGTCCGCCGAGGATCAGGCCCAGGAACGACCCGGCGATCGCGGCGACGTTGTTGATGCCGAGCGCGAGCCCCCGCTGGTGCTGGGGGAACGCGTCGGTCAGGATCGCCGAGGAGTTGGCGAACAGGAAGGCGCCGCCAACACCTTGCAGGATGCGCATGATGATGAGCCACAGCGCGCCCGCCCCGCCCGCCATCCACGTCACCGAGAGCAGGATCGAGAAGACGGTGAAGATGACGAAGCCGAGGTTGTACATCCGAACCCGGCCGTACATGTCGCCGAGACGCCCGAAGCTCACCACGAGCACGGCGGTGACCACGAGGTAGCCCATGAGGAGCCACAGCAGGTAGCTCGTGTTCGACGACACGAGCGGGTTCATGTGGATGCCCCGGAAGATGTCGGGCAGGGCGATCAGGATGATCGACGAGTTGATGGTCGCCATCAGGATGCCGAGGGTGGTGTTCGACAGGGCGATCCACTTGTACCCCTCACTGGGGATCTCGGGCGCTGCGGGGGACGTCCTGCTCGTCGCTCTCATCTCGTGTCCTCTGGTTTACGTCAACGTAAGACTATCGCCTCGGCACGGGTTGTCATCCGCGAGGTGGGACCTGCGGCGACGAGCGCTGATCAGCTCGAAGGGCCAGCCCACTCCGAGTGGGGGTCGGAGGCGGGGAACGACTCGGCCTCCTCCTCGTCGAGGTAGCCCTCCATCCCGCCGATTCGCTCGAGCGCCTCGACGGTCAGCTCGTGGAGGGTGGCGAGCACGAGGTCGGCACGCTTCAAGACGTCGTCGGGCGGGGGGAAGTGGGGGTTCGGCACGACGGCGACGTGCATTCGCGCGGCGACCGCCGAGCGGATGCCGTTCACCGAGTCCTCGATGGCCGCGCAGTCCTCGGGGGCCACGCCGAGCGCCGCTGCCGCAGCGAGGTACACGTCGGGAAAGGGCTTGCCGCGCGCGACCTCCTCCGAGGACACCGTGACGTCGAAGGCGCCGGCCAGGCCAGAGAGGTCGAGCACCCTGTCGATGACGATGCGGTTCGACGACGACGCGAGCCCGAGCGGCCATTGCAACCCTGCGAGGCGAACGGCCTCGAGGGCACCAGGGAGCAACGGCAGCTTGCGCTCGTAGCGCGCGAGGAGCTCGGCGACCACGAGGCGGACGATCGCTTCGGCTGGGAGGGGCACGGCCAGCTGGTCGTGCATGTACCCGGACCACTCGGGCGAGCTCATCCCTTGCATCTCGCTGGTGGCGCCGTCATGCCACACCCCGCCGTGCTCGGCAACGACCGAACGACGCACCGCGTCCCACTGCTGCTCGGAGTCGAGGATCACCCCGTCGAGGTCGAAGACTACTGCGCCGAGCAAGGTCCACCCCCTTGGTGCGCGGTCCAGGTGCCCATGAGGGCGCTGGTGTCCATGGGGCGATGCTACGGCCAGGTCCTACGCGGCGCAGGGGGAGGGCACGCGTCGGGCGGTAGCGTCGCGGCTGCGGACGCGTCGTACGATGCGCGCCATGCGGGCCGACGACCTGTGGGAGGCGAGAGCAGTGGCTGGTTCTGGGCACGCGGGAGCTGGGCACGCGGGAGCTGGGCACGCGGGAGCTGGGCACGCGGGAGCTGGCCACGCGACTGCGACCGGGC
>JAKAQM010000203.1 GCA_021822565.1 Actinomycetes bacterium
CCTCGACCGCAACGGCCTGCGCCCCGCGCGCTACTGGGTCTGCGACGACGGGCTCGTGGTGCTGTCGAGCGAGGTCGGCGTCCTCGAGGTGGATCCCGGCGCCGTCGTGCACAAGGGCCGCCTCCAGCCCGGCCGGATGTTCCTCGTGGACACGGCGAAGGGCCGCATCGTGGGCGACGAGGAGGTGAAGGCGGAGCTCGCCGCGGAGCACCCCTACGCCGAGCTGCTGGCCGAGACCCAGGTGCACCTCCACGAGCTCCCCGATCGCCACATGCTCACCCCGCAGCACGCGAGCGTGGTCACCCACCAGCGCCTCTTCGGCTACACGACCGAGGAGCTCCGGGTGCTGCTCGCGCCCATGGCGCGGCGCGGCGAGGAGCCGGTCGGCTCGATGGGCTCGGACACGGCGATCGCCGTGCTCTCCGAGCGCCCGAGGCTCCTCTACGACTACTTCACGCAGCTCTTCGCGCAGGTGACCAACCCGCCGCTCGACGCGATCAGAGAGGAGCTCGTCACCTCGCTCGCGGCGACCGTCGGGCCGCAGGGCAACCTGCTCGACGCCCGGCCAGGGGGCCCCAGGCAGATCCTCGTGCCCCAGCCGGTCATCGACCGCGACGACCTGGCCAAGCTCATGTACGTGAACGAGCACGGCGAGACCCCGGGGTTCAAGGCGTTCGCCGTGGACGCCCTCTTCCCGGTCGCAGGCGCACCCGCCGCCGGCCCCGGCCGACCGGTCGCACCGGGACCGGCAGGGGGCGAGGCGCTCGCCGCGGCGATCGAGGACGTCCGGCGCCGGGTCTCGGACGCGATCGCGGAGGGCGCCAACCTCATCGTGCTCTCCGACCGCCACTCGACGGCCGAGCTCGCGCCCATCCCCTCGCTGCTCGTGACCGCCGCGGTCCACCACCATCTGGTCCGCGAGCGCACGCGCACGAAGGTGGGGCTGGTGGTCGAGACCGGGGACGCCCGGGAGGTGCACCACGTGGCGCTGCTCATCGGCTACGGCGCCGCGGCGGTCAACCCGTACCTGGCGCTCGACTCGATCGACGACATGATCGCCGGCGGGCAGCTCGAGGGCGTGACCCCGCGCCAGGCGCGCCGGCACTACCTGAAGGCGCTGTGCAAGGGCGTGCTGAAGGTGATGTCGAAGATGGGCATCTCGACGGTCGCCTCCTACACCGGCGCCCAGGTCTTCGAGGCGATCGGCCTCGACCGATCGGTGGTCGACGAGTACTTCACGGGCACCCCCAGCCGCATCGGCGGGGTCGGGCTCGACGTCCTGGCCGCCGAGGTGGCGGCGCGCCACGCGGCGGCCCACCCCGAGCGCCCGACGTCGCGGGCGCACCGGGAGCTGGAGGTGGGCGGCGAGTACCAGTGGCGCCGGGAGGGCGAGCACCACCTGTTCAACCCGCGCACCGTCTTCAAGCTGCAGCACGCGACGCGCGCCAGGCGCTACGAGGTCTTCAAGGAGTACAGCGCCGCGGTGGACGACCAGTCGGCGCGGCTGGCCACGCTGCGCGGCCTGCTCGAGCTGCGCCCCGCCGGGGACGGCCCGGTGCCCCTCGACGAGGTGGAGCCGGCGAGCGAGATCGTGAAGCGCTTCTCGACGGGCGCGATGTCCTACGGCTCGATCTCCGCGGAGGCGCACGAGACGCTGGCCATCGCGATGAACCGCCTGGGCGCGAGGTCGAACACGGGGGAGGGCGGCGAGGACCCGAGCCGCTACGTCCCCGACCGAAACGGCGACAGCCGGCGCAGCGCGATCAAGCAGGTGGCCTCGGGGCGCTTCGGGGTGACGAGCGAGTACCTGGTGAACGCCGACGACCTGCAGATCAAGATCTCCCAAGGGGCCAAGCCCGGGGAGGGCGGCCAGCTTCCGGGGCACAAGGTCTCCCCCTGGATCGCCCGCACCCGGCACTCGACGCCGGGGGTGGGGCTCATCTCGCCCCCGCCGCACCACGACATCTACTCGATCGAGGACATCGCCCAGCTCATCTACGACCTCAAGTCGGCGAACCCTGCCGCGCGGGTGCACGTCAAGCTGGTCGCAGAGGTCGGCGTGGGCACGGTGGCCGCCGGGGTGGCCAAGGCCCGCGCGGATGTGGTCCTCATCTCGGGCCACGACGGGGGGACCGGCGCCGCGCCGCTCACCTCGCTCAAGCACGCGGGGATCCCCTGGGAGCTCGGCCTCGCCGAGACCCAGCAGACGCTCGTGGCGAACGGCCTCAGGGACCGGATCGTGGTCCAGGTCGACGGCCAGCTGAAGACCGGGCGCGACGTGGTGGTCGCGGCGCTGCTCGGCGCCGAGGAGTTCGGGTTCGCGAGCGCCCCGCTCGTGGTGTCGGGCTGCGTGATGATGCGGGTGTGCCATCTCGACACGTGCCCGGTGGGCATCGCGACCCAGAACCCCGCGCTGCGCAAGCGCTTCAGCGGCACCCCCGAGCTCGTGACGACCTTCTTCGAGTACGTGGCCGAGGAGGTCCGCGAGCACCTCGCCGCCCTCGGGCTGCGCTCCCTCGACGAGGCGGTCGGCCGGGTCGACCTGCTCGACGTGCGCCCCGCCGTGGACCACTGGAAGGCGTCGGGCCTCGACCTGTCCTCCGTGCTCACCGCCCCGACCGGCCCGCCCGACACCCCCACCGGCCCGCCCGACACCGCCACCGGCCCGCCCGAGGCCGCCGTGCGGCGCACCCGTGACCAGGACCACGGGCTCACGAGGGCGCTCGACCACCGGTTCCTCGCCGACTGCGAGCCCGCGATCGAGCACGGAACCCCCGTCGAGCTGGCCCTCCCCATCACGAACCGGGACCGCAGCGTGGGGACCATGCTCGGCTCCGCGGTGACGAGGCGCCGCGGCGCCGCCGGGCTGCCGGCCGACACGATCCGGCTCACCTTCTCGGGCTCCGCCGGGCAGAGCTTCGGCGCCTTCGTGCCGCCGGGCGTCACCCTGCGGCTCCTCGGGGACGCCAACGACTACCTCGGCAAGGGCCTGTCGGGCGGGCGCCTCGTCGTGCGGCCTCCCGAGGGCTCGCGCTTCTCGGCAGAGGAGGAGATCATCGCCGGCAACGTCATCCTCTACGGGGCGACGGCCGGCGAGGCGCTCATCCGCGGGCAGGTGGGGGAGCGGTTCTGCGTGCGCAACTCCGGCGCCACGGCGGTCGTGGAGGGCGTGGGCGACCACGCCTGCGAGTACATGACCGGGGGCAGGGTGGTGGTGCTGGGCCCGACGGGGCGGAACTTCGCCGCAGGCATGTCGGGCGGCGAGGCGTTCGTGCACGACCCCGGGCGGGCGCTCTTCACGAAGCTGAACCGCGCCACGGTGGATCTCGAGCCGCTCTCCGACGACGACGGCCGGTGGCTCTTGGAGGTGGTCGCCCGGCACCACGAGGAGACGGGCTCGGAGGTCGCGGCGGGGCTGCTCTCCACATGGGCGCACGCGCTCGGCGACATGGTCAAGGTGATGCCCCGCGACTACCGCCGCGTGCTCGAGGCGATGCAGCGGGCCGCCGAGGAGGGCCGGTCGGTCGACGACGCGGTGATGGCGGCGGCCCATGGGTGAGCCCACCGGCTTCATGGAGCACGGCCGGGAGCTCCCGCGCCGGCGCGCGGTGCCCGTGCGGGTGCGCGACTGGCACGAGGTCTACGAGCCCTTCGACGAGGCGGCCGT